>CBDUCB010000083.1:0-13754 GCA_965365545.1 uncultured Roseobacter sp.
GCGGCCCCTGCCCCGTTCAGCACGATCTTCACATCTTCGATCTTCTTGTCCGAAATGTGCAGCGCATTGATCCGACCGGCAGCGCAGATCACCGCCGTGCCATGCTGGTCGTCATGAAAGACCGGGATATCCATCTCTTCTTTCAGGCGTTGCTCGATGATGAAACACTCAGGCGCCTTGATGTCTTCGAGATTTATCCCGCCAAAGGTCGGCCCCATGAGCCGGACTGCCCGGCAGAACTCATCGGGATCTTCCGTATCGAGTTCGATATCGATGCTGTTTACATCCGCGAACCGCTTGAACAGGACCGCCTTGCCTTCCATCACCGGCTTTGACGCCAGCGCGCCGAGATTTCCCAGAACCAGCACCGCCGTCCCGTTGGAGATTACCGCCACAAGATTTCCCTTGTTGGTGTAATCATAGGCTGTCTCCGGGTTCTGCGCGATCGACTCGCAGGGCACGGCCACGCCGGGTGAGTACGCAAGGCTCAGATCACGTTGCGTGGTCATCGGCACTGTGGCCTGAATTTCGAATTTGCCCGGCATCGGCTCAAGGTGAAAGGCGAGCGCCTCTTCGGGCGTGACGCGGGATTTGGACATGGTGCAGTGCCTTATGTGAACTTCCGGAACGCCAAGCATTACACCGGCCAGGCGCACGCCTCAAGCATGCACCATTTGAGGCTTTCCGTCCGCCTGCGGCATTTGTAAGGTCGGCGCAAACCGCCGGGGGGCTCTATGACCGTCACGCCGATGATGGCGCAATTTCTCGAGATCAAATCCGGGTACCGGGACGCTTTGCTGTTCTACCGGATGGGCGATTTCTACGAGATGTTTTTTGAGGATGCGGTGAACGCCTCCGAGGCGCTGGATATTGCGCTGACCAAACGCGGAAAGCATGGCGGCGAGGACATCCCCATGTGCGGCGTGCCGGTGCATTCCGCCGAAGGCTATCTTCTGACACTGATCCGCAAAGGTTTCCGCGTGGCCGTTTGTGAACAGATGGAAAGCCCGGCGGAGGCGAAGAAAAGAGGCTCTAAATCGGTGGTAAAGCGCGATGTCGTGCGCCTCGTGACGCCTGGCACACTGACCGAAGAAAGCCTGCTCGAAGCGCGGCGGCATAATTATCTCGCCGCTTTCGCCGAAGTACGCGATGCACAGGCGCTCGCCTGGGTCGACATCTCGACAGGCGCATTTCATGTCATGCCGCTGACACCGCTGCGGCTCGGGCCGGAACTGGCGCGGCTCGCGCCCTCAGAGCTCATCGTATCGGAAAGCAGTGAGGCCGGCCTGCGCGACACCGCAGAGGATTTTGGTATCGCGCTCACCGGACTTGCGCGCTCAGCCTTTGACAGCACGGGCGGTGAGCAGCGCCTCTGTGCGCTCTTCGGGGTCAGCACGCTGGATGCCTGGGGGAGTTTTTCCCGCGCTGAGGTGTCCGCCATGGGTGCTCTTCTGCAATACCTCGACATCACGCAAAAAGGGCAGCTGCCCCTGCTGCGCCCGCCACGCAAAGAAGCTGAGGCCCGCACCGTTCAGATCGATGCCGCAACCCGCCGCAATCTTGAGCTGACCCAGGCTCTGTCGGGTGGACGGGCGGGATCGCTTCTGTCGGTTCTTGACCGCACGGTAACGGCTGGCGGCGCGCGGCTTCTGGAACGACGGCTATCCAGCCCTTCACGGGATCTGGAAACGATCCATATGCGCCTCGATGCAGCCGGATATTTTGCCGGTGACAATGCTCTGCGGCAAAAGACCCGTGATCATCTGCGCCGCGTACCGGATCTGGACCGTGCCCTCTCGCGTCTGTCGCTTGACCGGGGTGGCCCGCGTGACCTTGCCGCCATGCGAAATGGCCTCACACAGGCGCAACATCTCAGGCAGGAACTGCAAACCGGCGACCTGCCCTCCTTGCTGCAGAAAGCGATCGCGGATTTCGACGGTCATGACGCCCTTATCGACCGCCTCGACACAGCGCTGATCGCTGAGCCCCCCCTTCTTGCGCGGGACGGTGGTTTTATCGCCAACGGTATCGACGAGGACCTTGATGAGGCTCGCCAGCTGCGCGACGAAGGCCGGAGTGTCATCGCCCGCATGCAGAAAGAATATGTCTCTGATACAGGCGTTTCGTCTCTGAAGATCAAACACAACAATGTTCTGGGGTATTTTATCGAGACCCCGTCCACCCATGCGGATAAAATGCTCTCTGCACCTTTGTCAGAAACGTTTATCCACCGTCAGACGACGGCAAACCAGGTGCGTTTCACCACCGTGGAGCTGTCCGAGATGGAGACGAAAATCCTCAACGCGGGCTCCCGCGCGCTGGAGATCGAAAAACGGCTGTTTGAAGATCTGCGCGAGGCCGTTCTCTCCTCTGCCGGACCGGTTGCCCGGACCGCCGCGGCGCTTGCAGATGCGGATGTTGCCGCGGCCCTTGCTGAACTCGCCGTCGCTGAAAACTGGGTCCGCCCGCGCGTGGACGACAGCCGCAGTTTTGACATCACCGGCGGACGCCATCCGGTTGTCGAACACGCGCTGCGCCAGCAATCTGGCGAACCCTTCATCGCCAACGACTGCGCCCTGAGCGCCGGCGGCGATGAAGCACGGATCTGGCTGCTGACCGGTCCCAATATGGCCGGTAAATCGACCTTTTTGCGTCAGAACGCGCTGATTGCGATCCTGGCGCAGATGGGCAGCTTCGTGCCTGCGGCTGAGGCCCATATCGGTCTGATCAGCCAGCTTTTCAGCCGCGTCGGCGCCTCTGATGATCTCGCACGCGGCAGATCGACCTTTATGGTCGAGATGGTGGAAACCGCCGCAATTCTGAACCAGGCTGATGACCGCGCCCTCGTGATCCTCGATGAAATCGGCCGAGGCACAGCCACGTATGACGGGCTCTCCATCGCCTGGGCCACGCTTGAGCATCTGCACGACGTGAACAAAAGCCGCGCGCTGTTCGCCACGCATTATCACGAAATGACGGCGCTGGCCGGCAAGCTCGCCGGCGTCGAAAATGCCACCGTTGCCGTGAAGGAATGGGAAGGCGAAGTGATTTTTCTGCATGAGGTCCGCAAGGGTGCCGCCGACCGGTCGTATGGTGTTCAGGTCGCGCAGCTGGCAGGCCTGCCGCCTGCAGTGATCACCCGGGCGCGCGTCGTGCTTGATGCTCTGGAGAAGGGAGAGCGCGAAGGTGGCGTCACGCAGAAAACGCTGATTGACGACCTGCCGCTTTTCGCCGCCACACCACCGCCACCCCCGGCAGCGCAGAAATCGTCCGCGCTGGAGAAAACGCTGGAAGACATCCACCCTGACGAGCTGACCCCGCGTGAGGCGCTCGACCTTCTCTATAAACTGAAAGAGGCGGCCAGATCCTGACCGCCTCCCGCTAAACCTCAGAAACTGTTGCCAGTTTATTTCGTCGGCGTGGAAGACACCCCGACCTGCGCAGGACGCAGAAGCCGGTCATGCAGCATGAACCCCTCGGCGGCGACCTGAATGATATCGCCTGCTTTGGTATCCGGCACCGGTGCCTCAAACATCGCCTGGTGATGCTTGGGATCAAAACGATCGCCGACCTGGGGCGCAATCACCTCGATGCCGTGCTTTTTGAAGACACTGAGAAGCTCGCGCATCGTCAGCTCAATTCCCTCGATCAGCGCCGAGTTGGCTTCCTTCTGCGCGTCGGTAATTGTCTCAATCGCCCGCTTCATATTGTCATAAACGGGCAGAATATCCCGCGACAGTTTGGAGCCACCGTAGTTTTCGGCCTCCCGGCGGTCCCGGTCCGACCGCTTGCGCGCATTCTCGGCATCCGCAAGCGCGCGCATGAACCGGTCACGGTATTCATCACGCTCAGCTTTGATCTCTTCCAGCTCCACGGCCTCATTATCAATCTCGGCCATATCTTCTGCAAAGGCCTCGGCCTCTGCATCATCGATATCATCCAGAAACTCTTCTTTCTCAGGCTCTGCCATCATCAACCCCTACTTTCGGTCTGAAATCAGCTTTCCGACCAGTTGCGCCGTGTAGTTCACAATCGGCACAATGCGTCCGTAATTCAGTCTCGTCGGACCAATGACACCCACGGCGCCAATGATCTTCCGATCCGAGTTCATATATGGGGAAACCACCAGAGAGGAACCCGAAAGTGAAAAAAGTTTGTTTTCTGACCCGATAAAAATGCGAACGCCTTCGCCTTCCTCGGCCAGTTCGAGAAATTCCGCGATATCACGCTTGCGTTCCAGATCGTCGAAAAGCTGCCGGATCCGGGCCAGATCCTCTTCTTCGCCACCGCCACTGAGCAGATTGGCACGTCCGCGCACGATCAGACGCTCGATCTGATCACCCTCACCTTCCCAGACCGCCAGCCCGCTTTCCACCAGCGCACGCGCCAGCGAATCAATTTCCTGCCGGCGGGTGGAAATCTGGGCCGCGATCACCCCCTGAAGCTCGCTCAGCGTGCGCCCTTCGATCAGCGCATTGAGGAAATTCGCAGCCTCCCGCATGGAACTGGGCGTCTGGCCCGGCGGCGGGGTAAACAACCGGTTTTCCACATGCCCGTCGGCAAAGACCAATACCACCAGCGACCGGTCAGGCGACAAAGAGACAAATTCGATATGTTTGATCGGCGCCTCGCGTTTGGGCGTCATCACCAGCGATGCGCCCCGCGTCACCCCCGAAAGCGCGGACCCCACCCGGTCCAGAAGCCCGCTTACGTCCTCAGAGTTGGAACTCATCGTGGCATCGATCTGCTCACGGTCGTGGTCATCCGGATCGCCGATTTCCAGCAACCCGTCGACAAACATACGCAACCCCTGCTGTGTCGGGATCCGCCCCGCACTGATATGCGGGCTGTCAAGAAGACCCAGATATTCCAGATCCTGCATGACGTTGCGGATCGTCGCCGCACTCACCTTCTCCGAGAAATCCCGCGTCAGTGTGCGCGAGCCGACAGGCGCGCCATCGGCAAGATAGCCTTCGACCACGCGTCGAAACACTTCGCGCGAGCGATCGTTCATCTCTCCGAGGATATCCGCCTTGTCATTCATAACCGTTTCCTGACCAGGAACACATAAAAGCACAGATTGCGCGGAATTCAATCGGGGTTGCATCAGGGCCCGCCGCCCCTGTATCGGAGAGACGCATATAAAAAGGATATCCCATGCGCCCCTCCGGCCGAGAACTGAACGAAATGCGCGCTGTTTCCATCGAAACAGATTTCACCAAACACGCCGAAGGCTCCGCGCTGATCCGCATGGGCGACACGCATGTGCTCTGTACCGCAACCATCGAAGACCGCGTGCCGCCGTTCATCAAAGGCTCGGGGCTTGGCTGGGTCACAGCAGAATACGGCATGCTGCCACGCGCCACCAACACCCGGATGCGCCGCGAAGCCGCCAGCGGCAAACAGGGCGGCCGCACGGTCGAGATCCAGCGACTGATCGGGCGCTCTCTGCGCGCCGGTGTCGATCGGGTGGCCCTGGGCGAGCGGCAGATTACTGTCGATTGCGATGTACTCCAGGCCGATGGTGGCACCCGCTGCGCGTCGATCACCGGCGGCTGGATCGCGCTGAAACTGGCGGTGAACAAGCTGATGAAAGCCGGCGATGTGATCAGTGACCCGCTGACCGATCCGGTTGCCGCGATCAGCTGCGGCATCTATGCGGGCCAACCGGTGCTTGATCTGGACTATCCGGAAGATTCCGAGGCCGGCGTGGACGGTAACTTCATCATGACCGGCACGAAACAGCTCATTGAGGTGCAGATGAGCGCTGAGGGCTCGACCTATTCGCGTGATCAGATGAATGCTTTACTTGATCTTGCCGAAAAAGGCGTGAGCGAACTGGTCACAGCACAGAAAGCCGCCACCTCATGACACGACGCTTTACTGGCAAACGGATCCTGATCGCCACCCATAACGCGGGCAAGCTCGAAGAGATGGAACAGCTCTTTGCGCCGCACGGGGTCGAGGTTGTGGGTGCTGCCGCGATGGAGCTGACGGAACCCGAAGAAACCGAAGACACCTTTGTCGGCAATGCCCGGATCAAGGCGCGCGGGGCTGTCGCCGGCACCGGCCTGCCTGCGCTGGCGGACGACTCAGGGATTGAGGTTGAGGGCCTGGACGATCAGCCGGGCGTTTACACCGCCGACTGGGCAGAAACACCTGACGGTCGCGATTTCATGATGGCGATGCAGAAAACCCATGACATGCTGGTGGCCAGGGGCGTGCCACAGCCCTGGCGCGCCCGGTTTCGCGCCACCTTTGTGCTGGCCTGGCCCGGCGGTGACGAAGAGGTTTTTGAGGGTCGCGTGAACGGCACGCTGGTCTGGCCGATCCGGGGCAGCACCGGGCACGGCTACGACCCGATGTTCATGCCCGACGGGTACGACGTGACCTTTGCCGAAATGGACCCGGCACAGAAAAACAAGGTGAGCCACCGTGCCGATGCCTTCCGGAAACTGATTGCCGGCTGCTTTGGCTGAGGACTGGCAGGAGGGCGGGTTCGGGCTCTACATCCACTGGCCTTTCTGCGAGGCAAAGTGTCCCTATTGCGACTTTAACAGTCACGTATCGCGCGCTATCGACCAGGCGGCCTGGGCTGCGGCCTATCTGATGGAACTGCGCCGTGCAGCCTCTGAGACACCGGGCCGGGTGCTGAACGCGGTATTCTTCGGCGGCGGCACGCCCAGCCTGATGGACCCGGACACCGTTGCCGCGATCATCACCGGAATCCGCAAACTGTGGCCAGTGGCAAACGATCTGGAGATTACGCTTGAAGCAAACCCCGGTTCTGTCGAGGCCGGACGCTTCCGGGCCTATCGCGATGGGGGTGTGAACCGTATCTCGATGGGTATTCAGGCGCTCAATGATGATGATCTGCGCCGGCTTGGCCGTATCCACACCGCGCAGGAAGCCATGGCTGCATTCGATATCGCGCGGGATACTTTCGCCCGGGTCAGTTTCGATCTGATTTATGCCCGCCAGGGGCAGTCCCTTGCGGACTGGGATGCGGAACTGCGCTCGGCCCTGTCGATGGCCGTGGACCATTTGTCGCTTTATCAGCTGACCATTGAACAGGGCACTGCTTTTGGTGACCGATACAATGCCGGCAAATTACGCGACCTGCCCGACGATGATCTCAGTGCGGACCTCTATGCGCTGACCCGCGATATCTGCGGCGCGCAGGGTATGCCCGCGTATGAAGTTTCGAATCACGCCCGCGACGGGGCGCAGTCCAGGCACAACCTGATTTACTGGCGCTACGGTGATTACATCGGGATCGGTCCGGGCGCTCACGGACGGCTCACATCAGACGGGGCGCGATACGCTACTGAATGTTTCTCAAACCCCGCGCGATGGCTTGCCGCTGTCGACACCAACTCCGCTGAAAAACCCCGCCAGCTTCTGACGCGGGAAGACGAGGCCAGTGAATTTCTGCTGATGGGATTGCGTCTGAAGGAGGGCGTCAGCCTCTCCCGCTATGAAAAGCTCAGCGGCAGACCGCTTGATCCCGGCCGCATTGAACATCTGAGCGATATCGGCATGGTTTATGTGGCCGGAGACAGAATTACTGTTTCAGAACAAGGGTTTATGGTTCTAAACGCAGTGCTCGCTGACCTCCTGAGCGTTTAATTCCCGCTCAGAATACGGCACAGCTCGTCCAGCTCTTCCAGCGATGAATAGTGCAGCGTGATCTGCCCTTTTTCGCCGCCAGGCTTATGAGTGAGCTCGACCTTCATCCCAAGGGTCGCGGAAAGATCCCCCTCAAGCGCCTTGGTATCGGCATCCTTCGCAGGCGCAGCAGCTTTCCCACGTCTGGTGTCGCCATCCCCCGCCTGGACCTTTTTCACAAGCGCTTCTGTTGCGCGCACAGACAGCCCGCCTTTGACGATTTGCTTTGCAAGGGCCAGCGGATCATCGGACCCGATCAGCGCCCGGGCATGTCCGGCGCTCAGCGTGTCGCCGCGGACCATGTCCAGAACAGGTTCGGGCAGGTTCAGCAAGCGCAACAGGTTGGCAATATGGCTTCGGCTTTTGCCAAGAGCCTCAGCCATCTTTTCCTGAGTGTGGCCAAACTCATCCATCAGCCGCCGGTAGCCAGCGGCCTCTTCCACCGCATTCAGATCCGCCCGCTGAATATTTTCGATGATCGCCACTTCGAGCACTTCGACATCGGAAAACTGCCGCACGATGACCGGCAACTCATGCAGTTTTGCCATCTGCGCCGCGCGCCAGCGCCGCTCTCCTGCAACAATCTCATAGCGTCCGCTCGCCAGGGCCCGCACGATCAGAGGCTGAATAATGCCCTTCTCTTTGATCGAGGCCGCAAGATCATCAAGATCACTATCCGCAAAGCGTTTGCGCGGCTGGTCCGGGTTTGGCGAAATCTGTTCGATCGGGATTTTCCGCTCGGCTGCTGCGGGACCTGCCGCGGCACGCTCCTCGGTGTCCGCAACATCCGACATCAGGGCAGAAAGCCCCCGTCCCAAACCACGCTTCCGCTCTGTTCCACCCGACATGTCCCGCTCCCTCACGCCACTTTGGCTTTGTTTTTGTGCATAATTTCCTGCGCCAGCGCGCGATAGGCCTGCGCGCCTTTCGACGCTGTGTCATAGGTCAGCACCGGCATGGCATAAGACGGCGCTTCACTGACCCGCACGTTGCGGGGGATGCGCGTTTCAAACACCAGTTCGCCCAGATTGTCCCGCGCATCCTGCTCCACCAGAGTCGACAGGTTGTTGCGCTGATCGAACATCGTCAGCAGCACGCCCTCAATGCGCAGGTTCTTGTTCCCGGTCTGGCGCACTTCGCGGATTGTCAGCATTAGCTGAGACAGACCTTCCAGCGCGAAAAACTCACTTTGCAGCGGCACCAGAACGGAATGGGCCGCAATCATCGCATTTACCGTCAGCAGATTCAGCGACGGCGGGCAATCGATCAGGATATAGTCGAGGTTAAAATCATCCATCCGCGTCTGGCGCAGCGCATCATGCAGCAGAAAACTGCGCTTTTCGTTGGACATCAGCTCAAGATCAGCAGAACTCAGATCGACTGTTGCCGGCACGATCATCAGATTTGGCGTTACCGTCGGCAGAATGACCGAACCCAGATCAATGTCTTCGAGCAAAAGCTCATAGGTGGTGAATTCACGGTCCTCCATCTCGATCCCGAGGCCGGTGGACGCGTTTCCCTGTGGATCCAGATCAATCACCAGCACCCGCGCACCGGATTCGGCGAGCGCTGCGGCAAGGTTGATGGTGGTCGTCGTCTTGCCGACGCCCCCTTTCTGGTTCGCAACTGCAATGATTTTAGGGCCTTGAGGACGCGACAGGTCAGACACGCTTGATTTCCTTTATCTCAAGAACGGCAGCAGCAGGGTTCGTTTTACTTTTATGCGATGTGACGGAAAATGACCAGGTTTCCTGTGCTCTGGCGACCTCTTTTTCCCATGTTTCGCCTTTGAAAAAGACGGCGCGGCCCTCAGGGTTCAGATGTCGCTGAGCATACCCGATAAGCTCCGTCAGATCAGCCAGCGCCCGGGCAGAAATCACATCGGCTCCCACGGGCGCAGCGGTCTCAACCCGGGACACCTTAACGGATGCATTCAGGTCAAGCTCCCGTATGGCCGTTCTGAGAAATGCCGCCTTACGCTGATCGCTTTCGATCATGATGACCTGGCCACCGGGGTTTTGCTGCCGGGCGAGGATCGCGATGATGATAGCGGGAAATCCTCCCCCGCTTCCGATGTCCAGCCAGATACTCCAGTCTTCGACAACCGGATAGGCTTGGGCCGAATCCCATATATGGCGGTTCCATAGGTCAGGGATACTCGATTTAGATATCAGGTTTATTCTTGGGTTCCACTTGAGCACCAGATCATGAAAAGCAGCAAGCCGCTCAGATGTTTCACGTGAAACATTGATGTCCATCGGCGGCTGTGAGCTCATGCAGATTTGCGCTTGTTTTGCTGCCGCAGTCGCGCCAGAACAATGGTCATCGCTGCCGGTGTTATCCCATCTACACGCCCCATCTGCGCGAGCGTCTCCGGACGCGCCCGTGTAAGCTTAACCTGCAATTCTTTCGATAAGCCATCGAGAGACGTGTACTCGAAGTCAGAAGGTATTTTAAGCGCCTCGTCCTTCTGCAGCATCGCGATATCCCGCTGCTGACGCTCAATATAGTTAGCATAAAGAGCTTCGCGCTCCATCTGCCGCCGTATCTCTGGCTGAACTCCGGCCAGACGCGCATCTATCTTTGTAACCGTATCGAAATCTGCATCCGGAAAGGCCAGTAACTCCATCGCCGTTCGGCGGGCCCCATCCTGGTTGATCCTCATGCCGGCAACGGCCGCCTCCGATGGCGTAAACGTTTTATCGGTCAGCATGTTTCTTGCAGCCTTAAGCGCTTCCCGCTTTTCTGACCACGCCGCCGCACGCACCGGGCCCACACATCCGATTGCAATCCCTTTCGGCGTCAAACGCTGATCGGCATTATCAGCCCGCAGTGACAGCCTGAATTCGGCACGCGAGGTAAACATACGGTAAGGCTCCGTCACCCCCCGGGTGGTGAGATCGTCGATCATTACGCCAATATAGCTTTCAGCCCTTGAAAATATGATTTTCTCACGCCCCATCGCCTGGGCGGCTGCGTTTAACCCAGCAACCATGCCCTGCGCAGCGGCCTCTTCGTACCCGGTGGTCCCGTTGATCTGACCAGCGAGATACAGGCCAGGAACACCCTCCAGACCCAGCGTTGCGTTAAGCACCCGCGGATCGACATAATCATATTCGATTGCATAGCCAGGCTGAATGATCCCGGCTTTTTCAAGACCTTCTATCGACCGGACGTATTCCAATTGAACGGCTTCGGGCAGAGATGTTGAAATTCCGTTCGGATAGACCGTATTCGTATTAAGGCCCTCTGGCTCAAGAAAAATCTGGTGCGACGCTTTATCCGCAAACCGCACGATTTTATCTTCGATTGAAGGACAATATCTGGGTCCGACGCCGTCGATATGCCCACCATACATCGCTGATCTCTCAAGATTTGCCCGGATAATGTCGTGCGTTTTTTCATTAGTATGAGTGATACCGCAAGAGACTTGCCGCGCTGAAACGCCTCGCGACATAAAGGAAAACAGCACCGGATCGTCATCTCCCGGCTGTTCTTCAAGGATATCCCAGTTGATTGTTGTCCCGTCCAGGCGTGGCGGCGTCCCGGTTTTCAGACGCCCCATAGGAAGCTCAAAGCTATCCATACGATCTGCAAGTTTAACGGACGCACGATCACCCATCCGTCCACCTGACCGCGAGACGTCTCCGATATGGATCACACCGCGCAGAAAGGTCCCGGTGGTCAGGACAACTGTTTGTGACGCAATCTCGCTCCCGTCTGCCAGGACGACACCCGTTACATTCGGGCCGCGCATCTGGAAATCGATAACTTCACCCGTGATTACGGTGAGATTTTCCTGATGAACGACTTCAGCAAGCATTTCCCGTTGATAGATTTCTCGGTCGGATTGCGCCCGGGGTCCCTGCACAGCCGGCCCCTTGCGCCTGTTAAGCAGACGAAACTGAATCCCCGCCTTATCGGCAACCTTGCCCATGACGCCATCCAGCGCATCTATTTCCCGCACGAGATGCCCTTTACCGAGGCCGCCAATTGCAGGATTACAGGACATAACGCCAATCCCGGCCTCTGACATGGTTACGAGCGCAGTCTGTGCGCCACAGCGCGCAGCCGCATGAGCGGCCTCAGCCCCGGCGTGACCGCCACCAATCACCAGAACGTCAAATTGTTTCACGTGAAACACTCCGCTATTTTCCGAGGCAGAAGCTGGCGAAAATCTCATCCAGCAGGTTCTCAACATCAATGCGGCCAACCAGCGCCTCGAGCGCTCGAATCGCAAACCTCAGTTCTTCGGCTGCTATATCATAAAGCTCCGGCCCGCGACCAACGATCTCCTGAGCAGCATTCAGACCGGCCAGCGCACGCTCCATTGCAACCCGGTGGCGCTCATGCGTGGCAATACCGGCATCAGAGGTTCTGTTCAAAAGAACCTGTCTGATATCTTCGATCAGTTCATTGACACCCTGACCAGTCCTTCCCGAAACTCCCCGAACACCAGACAAAGGCGTGTCCTGCTTCGGCACGAGCACGATATCTTCCGGACCAGGAGAAATCCTCAATATGCCGCCCTCGTTCAGGAAAACACGAAGATCGGCCCCTTTCGCCCGCGCGACAGCACGCTCAACACCGATCGCTTCAATCTGGTCCTCGCTGTCACGAAGGCCGGCGGTGTCCAGAAATGTAACAGGCAGCCCGCCCAGATCCATTCTCACTTCAATCACGTCGCGCGTTGTTCCGGCAATCTCCGACGTAATCGCAGCATCCCTGCCGGCCAGTCGGTTCAGCAAGGTTGATTTCCCGACGTTGGGTGCACCAATGATCGCAACCTCAAACCCGGTTCTGATCCTCTCGGCGACAAATGAACCGTTGATCTCAGCGGTAATGTCGGATGCAGTCGCAGTCAGAAGTGCTGACACTTCCGGAGAAACATCAACCGGCACGTCCTCATCCGCAAAATCAATTGTGGCCTCAAGCAAGGCAGCCGCACGAATAAGGTCCCGACGCCAGATCTCGACCTTTTCTCCCAGGGCACCTGAAAAAACACGCACGGCCTGGCGCCGTTGCGCGTCTGTTTCCGCATCGATGAGATCCGCGAGGCCTTCGACCTGCGCGAGATCCAACCGGTTATTCTCCAGAGCACGCCGGGTGAACTCGCCGGGCTCCGCCAGCCGGCACCCTTCAATCGCACCAAGCTCTTTCAGGCAACTGCGCACAACGGCCACACTGCCATGCACCTGCAGCTCCACCACGTCCTCTCCGGTAAAGCTGCTTGGCCCGGAGAAGCTGAGTACCAGCGCCTCATCGATCAGACCACCGGAAGCATCCCGCAGTTTTCTCACGGCAGCACGCCGGGGTCGGGGAACATCCCCACACAGCACCTGAGCCGCGTCGAACGCAAGAGGACCGGAAACCCGGATCACCGAAACGCCAGCCCTGCCTTGCGCCGTTGCCAGGGCAAAGATCGTATCCATTTCGATTAACTCACTGTTATTAAACAGTAATTCAGGTATTCATCGAATCGAAGAACTCAGCGTTGTTCTTGGTCTGCTTGAGTTTGGAAATCAGGAACTCAATGGCATCTGTGGTGCCCATCGGGTTCAGAATACGACGCAGCACGAAGGTTTTCTGCAGATCAATCTTGTCGACAAGCAGGTCTTCTTTCCGGGTGCCCGATTTGAGAATATCCATTGCCGGGAAGACCCGTTTGTCAGCCACCTTGCGATCCAGCACAATCTCGGAGTTGCCGGTGCCTTTAAATTCTTCAAAGATCACCTCATCCATCCGGCTGCCCGTGTCGATCAGCGCCGTGGCGATGATGGTCAGCGAACCACCCTCTTCGATGTTCCGCGCAGCACCGAAGAAGCGCTTGGGCCGCTGCAGAGCATTAGCGTCGACGCCCCCGGTCAGAACCTTGCCCGAAGACGGCACAACAGTGTTAAACGCGCGGCCCAGTCGGGTGATGGAATCGAGCAGAATGACCACGTCTCGTTTGTGTTCCACGAGACGCTTGGCCTTTTCAATCACCATATCCGAGACCGCCACGTGACGTGTTGCAGGTTCATCGAAGGTCGAGGAGACCACCTCGCCTTTGACCGAGCGCTGCATGTCGGTGACCTCTTCGGGGC
>CBDUCB010000084.1:0-13623 GCA_965365545.1 uncultured Roseobacter sp.
GGCGGGAACTGCCGGCGCTTTGCGCGCGGGTAATTAAAATGGGTCTGACGTTTTAGGGGAGTTCTCCGGACATGCGCAAACCTGAGTTGCTCAGTGATCGGTGAGCCAGAAAAATCTGGTGCACCGGTAAATGCGACCGACCCGTGGGTCAGCCAAAACGATGCGGCCGGCGGAACAGGGTATCACCCTCGTCGCGGCGCCCCTGGCGCATGATTATGACGCGGTGATTCGAACCGGCGCACAGGATGATTTCCGCCAGTCATCTCCATAAGCCGCACGATCATATGGTAAGGCAAAATAAATCTTTTTTTGACCTCAGGAGCGTATTTCCGCTGAGTGAATGCGACCTTGGGCTCTGGTGTAAACCCTGGCGGTTGCCCGGCGATTTTGCGGTCGTATGAAGCCGCTTCTGCCGGGTTTTGAGGCAGCATACACGGCCGCTAAGTACCAGGAGCGCAACGCGATTTCCCGGGTCGCGGATTATTGCAGCGCTCAGAGAAAGAAAACTTTCAGGGTATGTTAAAGTGTAATTGTTTATTTACACATCCCGCCCGTTTCGGGGCGTTTCGCAAAATACTAATAGTTAACAAATCGTTAACATCCCACCTGATACAAAAACGGACATGACAAAACGCGCCTTATTTCATATATACACTACAAAAGATCGTTTTTGATAAAATAAGTCTCGGTGAGCAGAGATATGAACAAATATCAGGCCCTTTCAAATCTCAGGTCGCTTTTGCGAACCATGGAGCGTGATCTTGGCCTTGACGATCTCAGTCCGGCTGAAATCGATGTTTTTCTCGCAGCACAGAGCATCGCGACCCTTCCGGAAGACGTGATATCATCGACCGATATGCGTCATCATGAACTTGTGGCTCCTTTTCCGCCCGCGACTTATCACCGCGCTCTTCGCGCGCTCGTTGACCGTGGCATGCTGAAAAAAGCGAAAGGCGCCAAGGCGAAGTCGTACGTGCTCGTCGAGCGCTGACCCCGGCCCCCTTTTTAACTCACGTGAAAAAGACCGCCGTCCCGGCCCGGTTGGCCGAGCGTAAGCTATTGTTTGCCCGTCATGCACAATCGGCGGTTGGCAAAAAATTATCCTTCGGATAGTCTTCATTCAAGTGAAGACGAATACCGGCCTCTAAGTGGGTGTGGCTCTTTCGCTGCAATCCTCTTACAGGACGGGCTCCGATCATGTTTTCAACGGATTTCCCGAAAACCCGGCAGTTTTTAACAATCGCTCTGATTTATATTTTTTGCTACGGGCTGGTGGCGAATCTTATAACACCCGTCCAGCAGATTTTTCTTAGCGAAGAAACGCTCTTTGCCAGTCTGCTGTATCTGCCGCACGGGGTCCGGGTGCTGTCCGTGATGCTTTATGGCTGGCGTGCCATACCCGCGCTGATGACCGGTAATACCCTGTCCGTCTGGCTGTTTGCAGTGCCGGAGGTTCTTGAGCGCGATCTGATACAAATCATTGTGCCGCTCACACTGGCCTCCGCCAGCGGATGGATCGCTTTTGAGATTTTCCGGCTCTTTGGCAAGGATTACTACGCCAGCGAAACGCAGAGCCTGCACTGGCGCCAGATCGTTCTCGTCGGCGTGCTGGCATCGGTGGTAAACTCTCTGGGCCAGAGCCTTCTGCTGGGGCAGATCTTCGCTTTGGTGGATGACAGTTTGGTCTTTCTGATGTTCGCCGTGGGGGATTTTCTGGGGCTGCTGGTCTCTCTTCTGGTACTGATGCTTATATTCCGCTGGCTCCGACGCCGGTCCGGAACGACACCGGATTTACCGGACAGGTAGCAGCTTCAGGGATCATCCGGCTGACCGGTCTCCAGCGCAGCCCGTCTGCGCGTCTGCCGGCCTAAGAAGCGCCTCTCGCGCCCTGCATGGCGGGCAAGGTTTCAGAACACGACAAGTGCATATGGTCTGCGAGCGGGTTACTGGCCGGGAGTGTTCTGCCTCAAGCTTGTAAATATCCGACGCAAAGGCGAAACGCCTGCCAGGGTTGAGAAACTGCTATTTTCCAGGATCGCCCTGCACCAGCTCCGATGAAGTAAGCCAGCCGACGCAATAAGTTGCCCTGCCAACAGGAACGCAGGAGCCGGCCAATCGGCCTGACGCCGGCAAACCTGATGGCACGCTGTGCAAACTGATAAAGGTCAGCCGTATAACCCGCACGGGATGGCGTGCAGGGACATATCTCCCAGAACATACTCGTGACACCTGCCAATGGTATCCGGCGCAGAACAAAGGAACGCTCCGGGTGGTCTCAGAACACACTTTGTCTGGTTTGAAAGAGTGATTTTATGGCGCTTACAGTCGTTCGGCTTAAAGGGGGATATGAAAACATCTGTATGCGGTGCGTATAAGCGAGGAATTGAACCGGCTTTCCGGTAAATTCCTTGCAGTGCATTCTTTTAAAAAAAAGTTCTGAAAGTGTGATCCTGTTCACTGTGTCATCCGCTCAGATGGCGTAGGTTAAGTGTCACAAGGAGGATACAGATATGCACTCAGGGATCAGAACACTCCATAAAATCAGAGCCGGTATCGTCCGGACGATCACACTCTGCCACAAGATGCAGAACCGCGTGGAGACATATCACTGAACCGCGCTTGCTGAGTTAACGATGACTGGCACCGGCTGCAGAACAGCACCGGTGCCTTTGTATATGAGCTGGCCGGGCACCCCCCCCCATATCCGATCACTGGCACAGGTCCCGCCCGGGCATTGTGATCCGCCATCTCCGGATAGCGGCCCTGAATATTTGCTGATTACCCACCCCGGCCCGCATGTTGGCCGCGGCATCATGGCAGGCACAGAGCAGATCCTGAGCGGAACCAACACAAAGAGAATGCGCCCTGATGGTGTCGGTTTCGCCGGCTTTCCGCTGAGCCGGAACGGACCGGGAAAAGAATGAACCTGGCGGCAGGAACCGGGCGCATGTGTTTTATGTTGGATGGGTCCCCCGGAAATTTCGTACACGGGCTGCTGGTACAAACCCTGATGTCTGTTGAAACATCAGAAAACCGGGATCCCCCGATGCATCGGGAATACCTAATGCTGTTAAACCGTTCTCGCCCGCAGGATCCGCCCTGCCCCAATGTTAAAATAGTGCTTCCGACGCTGATGCTCCGGACGGAGTGCAGCGTTGATACGCAGGCCGCACAGGTTTACACACCTGCCCGAAGGATGGTGGACGCACACATTGCTTTGTGAATTACAGGCCGGATGCCGGGCCGCTGCGCGGGCACAGAGCCGGCACACGGGGCAGAAAAAGAGCGGCACCGTCTGACCAAATACATTGAGTGGTTTGCGGATGCGCGTCAGGCGCGTGAGCCGACCGTCGGGAACCCTGGTTCCTGTGCCGGGCGGTTACACCAGAAACGTGAGAAAGCAATGATCCGGTGGCAGACCACACGCTGAAATGTCTAAAGTCGCAAAACACCGGCTGATGGCCACACGTCGCCGATTGATCCCCGGCGACGCTTCTGATCGTCGCATCCCGGGGGTGAAGACATCATGGCCCGCCCTTTTTTCACGGGTCGCGCCGCACAGCGTATCAGGGGCAGGGATCAGTCTGCCACCGAACATTACCGGGACTATCCGGGGACCACCGGCGCCCCCTCTCTTTGAGGCCTTGGGATTATTCAGAGGCCGGTCAATGCGGCTCTCATGTGCAGGCGCGTCTCGCTTCAGATGCCGCGCGCGTCAGAGACTGGCGTAATCTGTAATGACAGGCTTGAGTGCCGGATGAGGTTTCTGAGGAAGGATCTGTCCTGATTGAGGTGTTTTGACAGGCACTTGTGGTTTTGAACTCGCAGATGACATATTACCAGACCATTCATTCGTTAAACGTACAACACTGCTCTGAAATACCACAAAACGGCTCAAACGCGAAATTCCGCTATTCCCTCCGTTCGATCATCACCGCGTCAGGCACCGGATCGTAGCTGAAGACACCGCGAAAATTAAAACCGGCGACGAAGTTATACGTGCATTACCAGGATGGCATCAGAACCATAACGATAAAGCTAATTGCGCGTATTCCGGACTGGCCTGTCCCGATTGGTCACCACGATGCGCATCGCGACATTCAATCTGCAAAACCTGAGGCTCCGTCACCGCGAGGGCCGGCCTGTTCTTGACGGTGCAGCCGATCAGGATTTTGACGACCGACCGAAATCCATCGGTCAGGATATTGCTGACCGGACTTTGACCGCCAGGGTCATAGCGACAGCGCAGGCCGATATTGTCGCGCTTCAGGAGGTGTTTGATCAGGAAACCCTCGATTTCTTTTACGCGCACTTTCTGCTGAAGGCAGGGTCACCCCCCTATCCTGCCCGCATTTGTTTACCCGGCAACGATGGTCGTGGCCTCGACGTGGCCGTGCTGTCGAACACCAGACCTGTGTCAGTCAAAAGCCATGCGCACCTGACCGGTTCGGACTTCGGACTGAGAGACTTACCCGAAGACCTGCGGAATTTTCCGCTCCTGCGCCGCGACTGCCTGCAACTGGACTTTGAAACCTTCACGCTCTTTGTGTGCCATTTCAAGGCACCCTATCCTGATGTTGTCAAAGCGCACATCGTACGGGAAGCCGAGGCGCGCGCCGTCAGAAAGATTGTCGAAAACCGCTTTCCGGTGCCGGAAGAGGCGCGCTGGATTATTCTGGGAGATTTCAATGAGCCCTCTTCAGGGCGTGACGGTACCCTGTCGGCGCTTTCGCCGTTAAAGCAGTGCTTTTCAGAGGACCTGCTGGATCGTTTGCCACGCGGCACAGACTGGACCTTCGAAGTGCCGGACACACATGTTCACTCCCGGCCCGACCGGATTCTTCTGTCCCCTGCACTGGCGCGGGAATACCCCGATGTCATTCCCCGGATTGTACGGACAGGCATGACCCGATATCCCGCAGAACCGGACGCCTGCGCCTCTGATGATGCGAGGATTATCCAAAGCCACGCAAGTGATCACGCGCTGGTTTACGCAGACTTTCCGGGTCTGCGGTCAAAGTGATTTCGGTGCAGCGCTTTGATCAGGGATCAGCAACTGAAGTGCACCACAGAGTTTGCCCGAAGTCGGTTCATGTGCTCGCATTCAGCGCGCGGGCCCCGCGTTTGCGTCCGACAGCCTTCCCTGTGGCAATCGTTTTCGGAGCCTGAACCTGACCAATACCCTGTGCCACGAATGGCTGGCGGCCATCGTTGATACGTCACTCCCGGGCATTGGTGCCGGCTGAGAATTTGATCGGACCTGTGGATTTCTGTGTGCTAGACTGACCTTGCGTCAATTGTCGAACGCGTCATCTGAGAAGGAAATTCATTATGCGGTTTACTCACTTTGCGACCCTGCTGGCTCTTGTCCTGCCAGTGTCCGCCGCGGCATTCGATGCCAAGGGCACCGGAACCGGTACCAGCATGAACGAGGCCATGCCAATCCATGACGGTCTGGTCGTCGTGAAGGTCAATTCGGTTTATGACGGGTTTGACACCGATATGGCTGACAACGCGCTCGCGACAGCCAGCGGGCCCTGTTACGGGACCATGATTATCGATAAAGGTGCCGTCTCCGGCGGCGGGGCCTGCAATTACACGGATGCCGATGGCGACGCTATCATCATGCGCTGGACCCCGACCGGCTTCAACGATGAGGGCCGGACTGTCGGCACATGGGAACTCGTCGGTGGCAGCGGCAAATGGATGGGCGCCTCGGGTGGCGGCAATTTCAATGCCGGCGGCGATGGCGACGCGTATACCAACATGGTTACAGGCGAAGTTTCAATGAACTGACCCCGTTCATCCCGCGTGCGGATTAACTCACGCGGGATGAACCGGACCACAGCGCCTTTCTGCCGCGCTGCCGGCAATATCTCTGTTCGGTGTGTCGTGTCTATTGGCCTTGACGCTGGCTTCGCTGCATCTGGGTCAGGCGCTTTGGTCCGAAAACGGTCATTCTGACAGCCGGAATTTGCGACACTGCTGCGAGCGGAAGGTCAGGCCGCGAGGCGCACCCTTGTAAAATATGAAGCGCAGGGTGGCGCCTGGCCCGAAATCACCAATGCTGCGGCGCGCAGAAAAATCTGCTTTCCGGATTGCTCACGCCGTCATCGCCTCCCCGCCATCCGAAGCCGTAGAACCAAACTAAAGGCGGGTCGCGCACAGCACTCATGCCGGTGTTCAGAAAAGGATTTTCCGGGTTCCTGGAAAGTCAGATCAGGCACACCCTTTATCGGGTTTTATCCCGCACCGGCGGGAAGAAGTTACCACCGGTGCGACGTTTGTTTTTGTGACTCTCAGCAAAAGAGCGTCAAGGCTTGATGTATGTATAACCCTGCTGTTGCAGGTGCGACAGCTCAGCCACACCGCTGGGTACGATGTCCTCCTCAAAAACGTCAAACAGGTCGTCGTCATAAGAAATCTCACGGCCTCTCAACGTATTGTTGCAAACGTGAAAGGCTGCATTCTGACCTTTGAGTTCCAGGATCTGGCTCTGCAGCAATTCGTTCGTTTTTGCTTGCGACAGAAGACCCAGACCATTGCCGTGCAGCACGACTTTAATTTCCATGTTTTCTGCACCAACGGCATTGATGTGGTTCTGGATGTTTCGCATGGCTCCACGGTATTTCTTGTCGTCGGCGCCACCGTCATAGTTAATATGGTACACGACCTTTTGCTTTCCGTAGCGCTCTTCAGCCTGCGCATCAGTCACCTGAGCGAACAGCGCGGTCACAAGCAAGGCGGTTGTCAGGCACAAGGATAGTAGATGTTTCATAGGTTCCTCCCTAATGCCCGCTCTCATTTTGAGCGGGTATCAGAAGTGTTACAGAGACCGCGCTGCAACGCACCTCTGTAAAACCCTCAGGTTGGTGCCAGAACATGCCAGGGTTTTCCCTGGGTTGCCATTGCGACAAGCTGGCTGGACGTACGCGCGTCGAACTTGCGCAGCAGGTTCGCGCGATGAAACTCCACGGTTTTGGGGCTGACCCCGAGATCGATGGCGATTTCCTTTGTGGATAGTCCCCTGGCGATGAGAGCAAGGACTTCCTGTTCGCGGCGGGTTAAATTCGTCACCTCTCTGGCTCCCGGTTCATCCGCAAAGGCGGGGTCCGGTGCCGCCTGCCTCCTGCGGATTTGGCGCCACTTAACTGCGACGCCCAGAGAACACAGGATAAGCAGAACAGGCCACAGTCCACTCAGGGAAACAACAGCATGCGCGAAACCGGAATTCTGTGTTCGCGCTTCAAAGGCTTCCGTCAACGCCTCGACACTGTGATACGGAAGGGGTGCTGACCACATATCGTTCATTTCATGCAACTCTGCCAGCGGGCTGTTCGCGCTGCCCAGCAACGCCAGGGCGACCCTGGTTTTCAGCTCCGGGTCTGTCGTGATCAAAGCCGCAAAAGGCCATTCCGGATAAAGGTTCGTGCTGACTGTGTCCGGGTGGTCGTAGACCACGTTGCTGTTCAGAAACTCAAAATCTTCTGCATTAACGCGACCTTCGCTTATCAGTTGTTCCATCAAACCGCTTCGGACGAGTCCGACATCCGTGTTTTCAGCGAGCACCTCAGCAACAACCTGATCCATCGGGAAGCCGACGAATGTGAGACCGGAGGTGTCGGCAAACAGATCAACTCCGGCACGATCCAGCTCATACCAGGCTACCTGAAAACCTCCGAAGGCATCTGCGCCGACCGCTGCGACAGACTTACCCGCGACATCGCTCAGCGACTCAATACCGCTGTCTTTGTGCGTGATGATGGCACTGCCAAACTCGGTGGAAAGCCGCCCGTCCGATTTCTTTTGTGATCTTGACGCCAGCACACTCATACGATGATCGCGGTTGAGTGTCACAAAATGACCAGGGTTGGTGACGACAAAATCCAGCTGGCCGGATTTTATCTGCTCAGCCGCCGAGGAAAGTGTCATCGGAACAATCCGAAAGGACCAGTCAGGAATGACTGCTGTCAGATATTCACGCAGGGGCACCCATTTCCGATGTAGTTCGTCAGAACCACGATACGCCAAAACGCCTATCCGTGCCTCGTTTTGCGGTGTCTCCGCGTTGCTCATGCCTGCTATGAGCAGGCAGGCGCATAACCCGATGGTCAAAAGCTTTCGCACTTTGTTCCTCCACCCGCAGATTATCTCAGGACCTGCGTTTGTTACAAGGGACACAGACAATTTGGAGGGTCCGCTCAGACCGGTGCACCAACTGCTCTTCAATGCGTTCAAAGAGCGTAGGTCAAAAGCCGGCATCGGCTGAGATGCGACACTGCCTGACGGATGCTGAGTGTGTCCCCCGCAAGTCAACCTTATGCAAGCGCCGGGATCAGAATTCAGGCGAGGCGCCACATGCAAACCGGTTTCACAGACGCTGCAGAGCGATTCAATTTGTTTCAGTCCGGTAATCGGTTAACGTGAGACACACACATAAGCAGAACTGCACACTGTCTGGCTTTGAACCGGACGAACAAACAGGGGAAATCAAATGAGAAGAAAGCATCTGATCACGATTGCAGCGTCACTCGTGGTTTCTGCGCTCAGCTTCACGACTGCAATGGCTGACGTACTCGAAACGATTAAGGAACGCGGCACACTGATTGTCGGCGTGAAAGCTGACTACAAACCTTATGGATTTCTGGATCCGTCAGGCGCAGTCATCGGAATTGAACCTGATCTTGCCAGGGATGTTGCGGATAAACTGGGCGTGGACGTGGAATACGTGCCTGTTGTCAGCTCAAACCGGATGCAATTTCTGGAACAGGGCAAAATCGATCTGATGATTGCCACCATGACTGACCGGCCTGACCGCCGCGAAGTGGTTCTGATCCCTGATCCTAATTACTATTCTTCCGGCACGAATATTCTGGCACTCAAGAGCCTCGGACTGACCGAATGGGAAGATCTGCGCGGCAAGCCTGTCTGCGGTATTCAGGGGGCATTTTACAACAAGGCCACATCGCAGAACTTTGGTGCCGAGATCGTGGCGTTCAAAGGCACGGCAGAGGCTTATTCTGCGTTGAAGGCGGGCAATTGTGCGGCTTTCGTTTATGACGACAGCGCGATCGTGGCCAAAACCAACGATCCGGAATGGGCGGATTATGAGATGCCGCTTCAGACAATTGACGACGCGCCCTGGGGCCTGGCTGTTGCACTGGGTGAAGAAAACTTTGCGCAGATGATGAGCGATATGATTGTCGACTGGCACAAAACCGGCCGCATTCTTGAGCTTGAGACAAAATGGGGCGTGGAGAACACACCCTTCGCCAAGGCGATGCACGAAGAATACAAGTAAAGAAATGCCGGGGCGGGGTCTGAACCCCGCCCTCCGGCCGCTTTCCGGGGGCAGCGGATGTGGACTTAATCTTTGACTGGTTTCGCGTCCTGTATCAGGAAACCGGAATAAACCTCCCCTTTCTCTATGATGAATACGACAGAAACCGGATGGTCGACGGCTTTCTGACGACAATCCGGCTGTCACTTGTCTGCCTGTTTTTTTCGGTGATCATCGGTGTGACAGGCGCCTGGCTGCAGGGCTCGGGCTTCAAATGGACCCGCCGTATCGTAAACGGCTATATCCAGCTCTTCCGGAACACACCGCCCTTGGTGCAGCTTTACTTTTTTTACTTCGCAATCGGGACGCTGCTTCCGAGGGTGGAAAACGACTGGGGCGGTCAGTCGCCGATCCTTGGCAGTTTTGCCTGGGCGGCGATCTCGCTTTCGTTCTTTGCGGGTGCCTTCAATGTCGAGATTTTTCGCTCCGGGATCGAGGCGGTGCCCAGATCCACCGTGGAAGCCGCCGAGGCACTGGGCTTTTCAAAGCTACAGATTTACCGGGACATCACACTGCCTCTGGCCTTCCGGGTCGTTCTGCCGGCGCTGAACAACAACCTGGTCAATCTGGTCAAGACCACGACGCTTGCTTATGCCATTGCAGTGCCCGAAATGCTCTATGAGGCCAATCAGATCTGGTCAGACAACGTGAACGTCACCGAGATGATGATCTTTTTGCTGCTGGCCTACTTCGTGCTCGTCGGCGTGCTGGTCGGTGCAATGAACCGCTGGGAGCGGGCGATGAAAATTCCGGGGTACGGGTAATGAACTGCAAGACCGATCTGCCCGTTATGCTGCCGGTGAGCAAACCGGAACCTGAACCTTTTTTTGGCCTCCGGGCATGGCATATCCTGCCTCTTGCCCTGCTGGCCATATTTGGTCCGTCGCTGGCCTTTGCACAGTCGGACGAAGGGGTCCTCAGCCCGCTGGCGGTTCTGCTGAACTGGGCGCCGCTGTTGCTGAAGGGGTTTATCTTCAACCTGGTTATCTCGGTCAGCGCCATGGCACTGGGTACGGTTGTGGGCGCAATGCTCGGACTTGGGCAGATTTCGCTTATCCCGGCGGTTCGGGGCGGATCATGGCTCGTCACGCAGTTTTTCCGCAACGCGCCCTGGCTTGTGCTCTTGTTCTTTGCGATGTTCCTGCTGCCGTTTGAAATTGACCTGTTCGGGCTGAAAATACCCTTCCCCGACTGGCTCAAGGCCATTCTTGGTCTGTCGCTGCCGGTCATGGCCAATGTGTCGGAAATCGTGCGGGGTGCTGTGAAATCCCTGCCAAGCGGGCAGTGGGAGGCCGCAGAAAGCCTCGCTTATACGCGCCTGCAGACACTCTGGCTGATCATCCTGCCGCAGTGCGTGAAGCGGATGCTGCCGCCTTGGATGAACCTTTATTCGATCCTGACCATGGCAACGGTGCTGGCGTCGATTGTCGGTGTGTCAGAAGTCATGACACTGACCGGGCAGGCCCTCGCGTCGGAAGGCGGCAGACCCGAGTTGCTGGCCCCGTTTTACGGTTTCGTTTTGTTGCTCTTTTTCGTCTACTGCTACCCGATCGCGCGTTTCACAGTGCGGCTGGAAAAGAAATTTGCTGTCATCGGCTGAGGAAATGACATGAGCTGGACACCCGCCGACCCCATGGTTTCTCTGAAGGACGTGCACAAATCCTTTGGTGACCTGAAAGTTCTGAACGGCGTATCGCTGGATGTCATGAAGGGCGATGTGATCTGTATCATCGGGCCGTCAGGGTCCGGAAAGTCGACACTGATCCGTTGTGTGAATGCGCTCAATGACATTCAGCAGGGCTCGATCCTCGTCGAGGGGCTGGAGGTCAATGACCCCAAGCTGGACAAGCTGGAGCTGCGCAAAAAGGTCGGGATGGTTTTTCAGCAGTATAATCTGTTCCCCCATAAAACAGCTTTGCAGAACGTGATGATGGCCCCTGTGAGGGTGCTCAAACAAGACAAGGCCAGGGCGGAAGCGACCGCACGCGCGCTCATCAGAAAGGTACGGCTTGAAGGCAAGGAAGACGCCTTTCCCGGCGAGTTGTCGGGTGGCCAGCAACAACGCGTGGCCATCGCGCGCTCTTTGGCGATGCAGCCTGATGTGATTTTGTTTGACGAAGTGACGGCCGCGCTTGATCCGGAAACGGTTGGCGAGGTTTTACAGACGATTAAAGAACTCGCCGAAGAGGGCATGACGTGTATTCTGGTGACGCATGAAATGGCTTTTGCCCGTGAGGTCGCGGACCACATCTATTTCACAGACCGGGGCGTGATCGTCGAACATGGCCCGCCTGCCACGTTCTTTACGAATGCGCAGGATCCGAGAACAAAAGAGTTCCTGAGCCAGATTTTATAGGGTTTGAGGTTCTGCCCGGCTGTTCGGTCGCGTGGGCATCGTCTTTGGCCGGTCGGCCTGGCTGCCCCGAAGGTTTGAATGCGAAACATCATATTAATGATGAAGATGCTGCATCCTGCCTGCACCGTCCCTTCCGGACGTTATGATTAAAAATTTGTGTTTCAAAATGCCGGCAACCGGACATCGAAATAGTTTCTTCGGGATGAACCGGGTATGCGGAGGAGAGCGTCTTCGGGGCCAGCAGCCGCATCGCGCGCGGCGCATCAGACGGACCGCTGAAACACCTCTGCATTAGGGCATCCGGGAGACCTGCGACTGATATGCGACGCAGATCCGGAGCGGCTTGAATAGGTCTCGACGCGAAAGCGACCGGTTGCGTTAAAAGCCCGGCTCAACGACGACCCCGGTCTGGTCCAATGCAGAGACCAGTCCTTGCGTTCAGCTCTGGTTCGCGCCCCGCATGCGCCGGATCCGTTCGCGGATTGCACGCCAGTTTCCGGCCTCATCCTCATTTCCGGCCTTCCTGAACCGGTTCTCGCGCTGAGCCGCTTCAAATTCAGCTTTGTCGCCGTGCGCGCGATACAAAGCGCCGGCAATCTCCGTGGTCTTGATGACATCCATGTTTGTTTTCTCCTTTGACAGTGCAGGCAGGCGCCGGTCAGGCGCAGCCGCGAACCTCATCGGTACGCGGCGTGATCCTGTGCGGCGTCACGCAGACACTTCCGGGTCGTCTGGTGACAAATAGAAGCAGACTTCTCCTCTGCCTGCGGTCCTGTCGCAGGAGAGATCATCCTTCATTACCGCAGTTGAAGTATATATTTCCGGGCACGGAAAATCAAATCTGCTCCCCGGTATCTGAGAGCGGTGAAACCGCTCCGTGCTGCAGGAACGCGAAAGCCGTCCGGCTTATTTTGCCGGCTCTGAACCAACCATTAAAACCGCCCTTGCCGCACGAAAGCCTGTTGTGCCGCGCGCCACAACCGGCGGCTCGGCTCGGGCTTTTACCAACGATGCGCGACCACCCGGCAATCCGGCTATTCGCCGCCCCCGCCAGTCACGGCCCCACCTGCCCGCTCCAGATAGCACGGCTTCTCTTCCGTCGCATCCACAGCCTCAAAGGCGCGGACATCGATATCCATCGGCTTGGTGCGGCCCTCAGCCGTCCAGACCACCAGCTTGGCGCGTGAGCCGCTTTTGTCCGTCGGGGACGCGCCGGGCGTGGGGCGAACGCAGCGAAACTCCGCGATGACGCCCTTCATATCCGGCAACACCGTAATCCGGTCTGCGGGCTGGCCGTCGATGGTGACCACGGTGCCACGCCACAACCGCTCACCGGCCAGTGCAATATGAGCCGGGCGGCCGGCCATCAGCGCGTTCGACGCCCCCTCGTTGTCACGCCGCCAGGATGAGTCGAAATAGGGGGTCTTCACCAGGTCGAAATTAAACCGCGCAGTAACCTCGTCGACGCTGCGAGGCAATTGCACGCGAACCGGCCGGCTGAAATGTCCGGGGTTGCGTGCCTTAATGCCGGAAGCGATTGCGGCCGCTGCGTCACCACCGGCATCCGTTTCCGCGCTGGCCCGCAGCAGGGTCCTGCCCGCCGCTTCAGCGTCCGGGCTTGCCGCGCGCTGCGCGTCGTCATAGATCGCCGCACAGATGTCCGACGGGGTCGCAAACAGCGTCTCTCCATGTTTGCGGGCGGCCTCAGGGCCGATCCAGCAGGCGTGGAGCTCAAGGTCGAGCCGCTTCCACCAGCTTGGGACCGAGACCACGGCCGACAGGCGATGGTGGCTCGCCGTCCAGCCGCCGCCGGGCCGCGGCTGCGGGCGCACTGTCCAGCCAAAGACCGCCTCCGCGTCCTCAAGCCCCGCACCGGGCGGAGCAGGAGCCTGGCCGAAGCCGAGCACCACCGCCTCGGCATAGGCGG
>CBDUCB010000085.1:0-13392 GCA_965365545.1 uncultured Roseobacter sp.
GGGCGATAGGGATTCATCCCGCCAGTCTCAGTGAGCGCCGCACGCAGGTTACGGAACAGAACCGGTGCCTGGCGCACGGCGAAAACACCCGCCTTTGGCCGCGGCGATGCTGTCATTTCCGCGCAGTCACCGACAGCAAAAATCAGCGGATCGCAGCTGCGCAGGCGGGTGTCGACCGGGATAAATCCGGCCTCATCCGTGAGCCCGGTGCGGGCCAGCCAGCCCCAGGGCCGCGCCCCGGCAGCACCCGTCACGAAGCCTGCGGCAACAACCGCCCCGCTGTCGAGCACCACGCGGTCGCCGTGAATTTCTGTGGCCGTGCAGTGTTCCATCAGGCGGATGCTCTGCGCGCTCAGCGTGTCGCGGATGCGCTGTGCCGCACTGTCCCCCAGCGCGCTCAGCGCCACGCTTTGTTCAATTATGGTGACGGAAGCCTCTCGTCCGGATGTGCGCAACCGGTGCATCATTGCCATCGCGAGTTCCGCCCCTGCAACCCCGCCCCCGAGCACGGCCACTTCTGCGGGGCCGCTTTCCTGCGCAAACTGTGACCAGGCGCCGGCAAAGGCACTCAATGGTTTCGCAGGCACTGCGTGCCGGGAGAAACCTTCAAGGTCAGGCATCTCGCTGGTGATCCCGACATCGACCGAGAGCACGTCATAGCCCACTGCCGGGTGCCCCTCGATCTGAACGAGATGCTGCGCACGGTTGATCCCGGAAGCCCTGCCCGTCACAAGCCGCGCGCCGGCATGCTGTGCCAGCTTTACCAGATCAATATCAAGCTCATCGCGTGTATAGTGTCCCGCAATGAACCCCGGAAGCATACCGGAGTAAGCCGCGCGTGGATCGGGGTTGATAACCGTCACACGCGTCCCCGGCAGCGGGTCCATGGCCCAGCGTCTGAGGATCAGCGCATGGGTATGTCCGCCCCCGATGAGCACCAGATCACGGGTGTATGGTATGGTTTGGCTCTGCACGGGTATGAGCTAACACTTTCTGCAAATCCCGCCCATAGCGATCTTTGAGTGCCAGTGCCGGGCCTGCGTCACAAACGGGCGCTCGTTGCGCGCCCCTGCGGTTTCTTTGCAGGCTTTACCACGGTCACGCATACCCCTTGCGGGCGGTTGTCGTCCCGGCGGCGCATTTTATCGACCGACGGTGCCTGCCCGCAAAGTACGCCCGCGGACATCCGGGCGTATCCTGTTCCGGGGCCGCCTGACCGATGGTCGCCCTGAAGGACGAGCCATCACACAGCCGTCTGAAAATGCTCACGTTTTTCTGCAGCCACAGATCTTATGATTTCACCGATCTGCAACAGTTGCTCGCCAAGTGGGTCGGATCTGCGCCAGACCATGCCGATGGTCCGCGCAGGCCCCGGCGGGGGAAAGCGGCTGACCGAAACATCCGCAGAGCGCGTTTCAAGCGGCAGGGCCATTTCGGGGATCAGCGTCACACCGATACCCGCACCGACCATCTGCACCAGCGTGGAGAGCGAACTGCCCTCCATAAGCTCACGGGGTTTTGACCCGCTCATCCTGCAAAAGGACAGCGCCTGCTCGCGAAAGCAGTGCCCCTCTTCGAGCAGCAGCAGACGCATCTGCCCGAGGCTTGAAACCCCCGGCACCGGCGTCTCCGCCTCGGAGGCCGGACGCACCAGCAGGAAATCTTCGTCAAAGAGTGCAAACTCGCGCAGCGCAGGTTCCGACACCGGCAGAGCAACCAGCGCCACATCAAGATGCGCGGAGAGCAGACTGTCCACCAGCGACTGCGTCACCGCCTCTCGGGGCTGCAGATCGAGGCCGGGGAACCGGTCCGACAACGCCCGGATCACACCGGAGAGCAGATAGGGTGCGACGGTCGGGATAACCCCGATCCGCAACCTGCCGGACAGTGGCCCCGCAGAGGAGCGTGCCAGATTTCCAAGCTCATCCACCCGGACAATGATCTCACGCGCCCGCGCCAGAAAATCCTCGCCCAGTGCGGTCAGCCGCATCTGTCTGGCATTGCGTTCCACCAGTGGCGCGCCGATCAGTGTCTCCAGCTCCTTGACCTGCAACGAGAGCGCAGGTTGCGATATATTGCACGCCGCCGCAGCCCGGCCGAAGTGCCCGTGCGCCGCCAGCGCTTCGAAATAACGGATATGTTTGAGGGTGAGTCCTATCATTTGCTATACTTATCACCGTTTTTTGAATTTCAAATTGGTACTTATGTTTAAACCGTTCTAAAACCCGGAACAGAACTGCAGATTCCACTCATGAACAGGAGATCTTCTGATGGACGGAAGTAATGTGAGCCCCGGCGCCGGCTGCCCCGTAATGCACGGCGGCAACACTGGCGCCAATGACAGCGTGACCAAATGGTGGCCTGATGCGCTCAACCTCGACATCCTGCATCAGCATGGCGCCCGGACCAACCCGATGGACGCGGATTACAATCACCGCGAGGCCGTAAAATCGCTTGATTACGAGGGTGTAAAGGCCGACGTTAAAGCACTGATGACCGAAAGCCAGGACTGGTGGCCGGCGGACTGGGGTCACTACGGCGGCCTGATGATCCGGCTTGCGTGGCACTCTGCGGGCACCTACCGCATGGGCGACGGTCGTGGCGGCGCAGGCTCCGGCAACATTCGTTTTGCACCGCTCAACTCCTGGCCGGATAACGCCAGCCTCGACAAAGCACGTCGCCTGCTCTGGCCGGTCAAGAAAAAATACGGCAATGCGCTGAGCTGGGCCGATCTGATCATCCTCGCCGGCAACATGGCCTACGAATCGATGGGTCTTAAGACGTTTGGCTTCAGCTTTGGCCGCGAAGATATCTGGGGGCCGGAAAAGGACGTCTTCTGGGGCTCCGAGACCGAGTGGCTGGCGAAATCCGAAAACCGTTATGGTGATCTGGACGATCCGGGCACAATGTACAACCCGCTGGCCGCCGTGCACATGGGCCTGATCTATGTAAATCCGGAGGGTGTGAACGGACAGCCTGACCCCGCGCGCACAGCACTGCACGTGCGCGAGACATTCGCACGGATGGCGATGGACGATGAAGAGACCGCAGCACTGACCTGTGGCGGCCATACCGTGGGTAAGGCACACGGTGGCGGCGCGCACGACCAGATCGGCGGCGAGCCCGAGTCCGAAGGCGTGCACGCGCAGGGCTTCGGCTGGGCCAACCCCGGACACGGCGGCGTGGCGGCCAATGCTTTCACCTCCGGCATCGAAGGCGCCTGGACAAAGCACCCGACGCAGTGGGACATGGGCTATTTCGACTACCTCTTCGGCTACGAGTGGGAGCTCACAAAATCGCCTGCCGGCGCCAACCAGTGGCAGCCCGTCGACATGCCCGAAGATGAAAAGCCCGTCGACGCCTCTGATCCGTCAAAGCGCAAGAGCCCGATGATGACGGATGCGGATATGGCGATGAAGGTTGACCCGATCTACAATGAGATCTGCCAGAAATTCCGCGCTGATCCTGAGTATTTCGCCGATACCTTCGCGCGCGCCTGGTTCAAGCTCACGCATCGCGATATGGGGCCCAAAGCCAATTATTACGGCCCTGATGTGCCCGCCGAAGACCTGATCTGGCAGGATCCGATCCCGGCAGGCAGCACATCTTATGACGTTGACGCAGTCAAGGCGCAGATCGCAGACAGCGGTCTGAGTGCCGCCGACATGATCGCCACCGCATGGGACAGTGCGCGGACCTTCCGCGGTTCTGACAAACGCGGTGGTGCTAATGGTGCGCGCATCCGTCTGGCGCCGCAAAAAGACTGGGAAGGCAACGAGCCCGAGCGTCTGGCGCGGGTGCTGTCCGCACTTGAGCCGATTGCGGCCTCCTCGGGTGCATCGGTTGCTGACGTGATCGTTCTGGCGGGCAATGTCGGCATCGAGCAGGCGGCAAAAGCCGCCGGTCATGATGCGACGGTGCCCTTCGCACCTGGCCGCGGTGACGCGACGGATGAGCAGACTGACGCCGACAGCTTCGGTGTGCTGGAGCCATTCGCGGATGGTTTCCGTAACTGGCAAAAGGACGATTACGGTATCAGCCCCGAAGCCATGATGCTCGACCGGGCACAGCTTCTCGGGCTGACGGCGGCCGAAATGACTGTGCTGGTCGGCGGCATGCGGGTTCTGGGCGTGAACTATGGTGGCTCAAAGCACGGTGTTTTCACCGACCGCGAAGGCCAGCTGACCAACGACTTCTTCGTCAATCTGACGGATATGGCCAACACATGGTCGCCGGTCGACGCGGGCAGTCATTATGAGGTTAAAGGTCGCAAAACCGGTGAGGTGCGCTTCACCGCGACGAGCGCAGATCTGGTGTTCGGGTCCAACTCGATCCTGCGGGCCTATGCCGAGGTCTATGCACAGGATGACAACGCGGGCAAATTCGTGCGCGACTTCATCGCAGCCTGGACCAAGGTGATGAATGCCGACCGCTTTGACCTCGTCGCATAAAACCATCCGTCCGGGCAGCCCTGCTGCCCGGACACCGGTCAGAAACCGACCGGCATCGATATCGTGACGGTTCACCCGGGCGGGGCGTCACCCGGTCCGATCAATCTCCGGATGCCCGAATCATTGTCGCCAGCCGCTCCCCCACATTTGTGCCGGTCGTCGGCGTTTTATTGCGCGGTGCTCACCCTGCACGCGCAAGTGCGGCGAATTGCGTTGCTCCGGCCAACGGCATCCGGCAATCATGGCATCTGACACCCTTGGCTCAAGGAGATATCATCTTGCTGAAACGTCGCCATTTCGGGTTAGGTGTGGCCGCCCTGAGCCTCTCGGCCTGTGCCGGTAGCATCAACGGAAGTTCCGGCGCATCAGGTGACACCGCGTCTGATCTTCTGCCTGCCGCTAACAGTAATTATGACGCCTGGGTCGCCTCGTTCCGCACGAGGGCTGCGCAGCAGGGGATCTCTGATCAGGTCCTTGCGGCGGGATTTCGCGGCGCAGGCTACCTGCCCGGCGTGGTGACCCGGGACCGCAACCAGACAGAGTTCAAACGCAGCCTCGAAGACTATCTTTCCATTGCCGTTTCGGACGAACGCATCAGCCAGGGCCGCGCCGCTCTCAGCCGACATCGCGGTGTTCTGAACGCCATCGAAAGCCAGTACGGTGTTGATGCGGAAATCGTCACGGCGATCTGGGGGCTGGAGAGCTTTTACGGCGCGCGCCGGGGCAGCGTACCGGTCATTTCGGCCACCTCGACGCTTGCGTTTGACGGGCGCCGCGGCGCATTCTTTGAAAAACAACTGGTTGCTGCCCTCCGTATTCTGCAGAACGGCGACATCAGCGCAGATCGCATGACCGGCAGCTGGGCAGGCGCCATGGGGCACACGCAGTTTATCCCGACCTCTTATCAGGCTTTTGCCGTCGATTTTACCGGCGACGGGCGACGTGATATCTGGTCGGATGATCCGTCAGATGCGCTGGCATCCGCGGCCGCCTATCTGGCGCGGAACGGCTGGACCAGAGGACAAAGCTGGGGTCGGGAAGTCGCCCCCGGTGCCTCCGGAGGCACCCTGCAGCCGCAACCAGGCGGGCCGCGGTTTGCCACCACCTCCAATTTCCGCGTGATCAAGCGCTACAACAACTCTGACGCCTATGCGATCGGGGTCGGCCACCTGGCGGACCGGATCGGAGGCGCGGGCCCGTTGCGCACCGCCTTTCCGCCGGATGCTGATGGTCTGACAAAAAATGACCGCATCGCTCTGCAGGAGGGGCTGAGCAGGCGCGGCTATGACACCGGAGGAACAGACGGTGTGATCGGACCGAACACGCGCAAGGCGATCAGCGCATACCAGTCCGGTCAGGGGCTGCCGGTGACCGGCGACCCCTCGCAGGACCTTCTGCAGCGTCTGAAGTGATGCCTGACAGCGATTTCGGGAAACTCACAGAGGGTAAAAGGCCCGGCCGACCAGCGCTGAGGGAGAGTAGAAACAGCGCAGTGGTCGCCGGCCGGGAGATGAACCAGAACCGGATTTCCGGTACTCGTATGAACGGGAACCTTTGGAGAGTTCTTGGCGGCAGAGTACCGGAATTCCGACCGCTCCGGTCATTATCATTCTCATCCGTATCGGTTTTCGACTGAACAGCGTTAACTGTTGCGGGGGAGACTCACTTTGCCGCGACAATTCCCGGCTTGCGTGTATCAGTGCGGGTGAAACACGATCACGTCATGTCATGTGGGATTTTTTCTCTGAATGGTTTTGTCCTGCGGCACTGCGACAGGAGTGCCCGACACATCAGGCATCCTCAGGCGCTGACGTCGCCTGGCGTGCGACAAAGGCTGTCGTCCATGGCCCGCCCTGCCGGGAGTATTACCCCGGTGAGGCGCCCGGAAGCGGCTGCAGCGTAAGGAAATCCTGCCAGAAGCCGTCGCGGACAGGCGCAGCATCTGCCCGCGTCTGCAAGAGCTTGGACACCGGGCCTCTGTCCGGTAAGACCACCTCACCGACAAACCAGGACATCCGGCTGCATATGCCTCGTGAAGACGCTTCCTTTCCCTATGTCCGTCAGCGGCGTGTTCTTGCTCTTGGCACCACGCTCACCGTGGGTGTGCTGATCGGGTATTTCACGCTGACACCGGTGAACATGCCACAAGGTATGCCGGTATCGGACAAGTTCTGGCATATGGTCGCCTTTGCTGCGCTGACCTTTCCCGCCGCGCTGATCTATCGCCGCGCCTGCCGGTGGGTGGCGCCCCTGGCCCTGCTCTACGGCGTTGCTATCGAGCTTGTTCAACCGCATGTCGGTCGCTCCGGAGAGCTGGCCGATGTTTATGCGGATGCATTCGGCGCGTTGCTGGGCCTGGCTCTGGGCATGGTAATCAACGAGTATCTGATCCGACCCGCTGCGCGCCGCAGACTTGCACGCAACGGATAGCCTTGCCGGAGCCTAGCCCGCGTTCTTCGCCCATATCGCATGCCTGCGCGAGATTTCCGCCAGCCCGCTTTCCAGCAGTTTTTGCGCGGCTGCGCTGTTTTCAGCTTCGACATAGAGCCGCAGTTCGGGCGCATTGCCCGACGGGCGCACATGCACCACACAGCCGTCCGTCAGCGTGATCCGCACCCCATCGGTGAGATCAAGCGCGGCCTCGCGCGCGCCCAGAGAACGCAGGAATTCCGCGCGCGCGGTCTCCCGCCCGGCGAGGGCGGCGACAAACGAGGCTGAAAAAGCCTGTGGTACATCCTGCAGACGATCGGCCACGGCAATTACCGGCGGCTCCTGCGCCACGCGTTGCGAAAGCATGCCGCCGCGCGCCGCGATCAGCCCTGTCACAAGTGGCAGAACGCAGTCGCGCGTCATCAGCGGTGCCAGTGGCCCGGCCCGACCCTCAGCGGTATATCCCAGCAAAAAGCCACCATTCGCCTCATATCCGGCAACCTTGCCCGTGGCCTCCTGCATGGCCGCGATCACGTAGGGAGACCCGATCTTCGTGCGGATTACCTTGTCAAAGCCTTTGCGCGACACGCCGCTGTTGGAGGAGACCGGGGTGACAACAGTTTCCGCCCCCAGTGCTTCTGCCACGATCTGCCCCAGAATATCGCCTGGCACGATCGCCCCTGTCTCATCTGCCAGCAACGGCCGGTCCGCATCGCCGTCCGACGAAACCAGCGCATCCAGCGCGTGTTCTGATGACCAGCGCCGGATCATATCGCGCACATCCGGTGCCACTGCTTCGGTATCCACAGGGATAAAGCTTTCCGAGCGCCCCAGGTCCACAACCTCTGCACCCAGCCCTCTGAGCACCCGGCTGATCAGATCGCGCCCGACTGAGGAATGCGTGTAATGTCCGATCTTCATCCCTGCGAGCGCGTCCTTGCCGCAGGCACTCAGGTACCGCTCTGCAAACCTTGTGCCGGCCCCGTCATCGGTTTCCACAGACCCGGGTGCGGCAGCAGTCTGCGCCGCGCCGAGATGCGCGTTGATCGCTGTCTCGTCTGATTTTGAGATTTCACCGGCGCGGGAATAAAATTTTATCCCGTTGCGGTCAGCCGGGATGTGGCTGCCGGTGATCATGACTGCCCCTGCCCCGCGCGCCTGTGCCGCGAAGGCCAGCGCCGGGGTTGGCACTGCACCGCAGTCAATGACTGTAACCCCGCAGGCCACGGCCGCCCGGGCCACGTCCTGTGAGATCTGCGGCGAAGAGGGCCTCAGATCACGACCGAGGCAGATCACGCCACCGGTATCGCAGGCCGCGAGAAATGCCACCGTATAGTCGCCCACAAGCTCTGCGGTCAGTTCTGTCACCAGGCCGCGCAGGCCACTTGTCCCGAATTTTGGTGGCATGCTCTTTCCTGTATTCCGCTCTGATGGTCTGATCCGGCGACCGGCCCGCACCGGTAAACGGGTTACCGCGGCCCACGTTCTACATGGTGCCGCCGCGAGGCTCCGTCAGCCCATCTGGTACCCGGGTGTCGATTGCGAGATTTTCATCTCATCTTCGTTCATATCCTCGGCAATGCCCTCAAAAAGCGGTGTCGAGAGATAGCGCTCGCCGGTGTCGGGCAGCATGCACAGGATCACCGAGCCCGCAGGGGCTGTTTCAGCAACTTTCTGCGACACCGCAAAGGTCGAGCCGCCGGATATACCAGTGAATATCCCTTCCTTGCCGGCCAGTTCGCGGGCCCAGTGGATCCCATCCGCACCTGCCACCGGGATCAGATCATCGTAGAGACCACCGTCGATGGCCTCCTGCAACACGGCAGGGATGAAATCAGGTGTCCAGCCCTGGATGGGATGCGGTTCAAATGCCGGATGGCTTGATGCAGGGGCGTGTTCTGCTGTGCGCTCCTGAGCATGACCGCTGCCGACAAGCTGGGCGTTGGCAGGCTCCGTGAGTATGATCTTTATGTCCGGGCGCTCTTTACGCAGCACCCGTCCGAGGCCGGTGACCGTGCCGCCGGTGCCATATCCGGTGACCAGATAGTCGAGTTTGTGCCCGTCAAAATCACCCAGCACCTCGCGCGCTGTTGTAGCCGCGTGAATATTCGCATTAGCCTCTGTTTCGAACTGCCTGGCGAGAAACCAGCCGTGTTGCTCCGCAAGTTCTGCCGCTTTGCGGTACATGCCGAAGCCTTTTTCAGCGCGCGGGGTCAGAACGACCTTTGCCCCCAGCATCCGCATCAGACGCCGGCGCTCAACCGAAAAGCTGTCGGCCATGGTCACCACCAGAGGATAGCCCTTCTGAGCGCAGACCATGGCAAGGCCGATACCGGTGTTGCCGCTTGTGGCCTCGACCACGGTCTGACCGGGTTTCAGCTTTCCGGACCGCTCGGCGGCTTCGATGATGTTGACGGCCAGACGGTCCTTGACCGATGCACCCGGGTTAAAGAATTCCGCTTTGACGTAGATCGTAACCCCCTCGGGTGCGAGGTTATTGATGCGGATCGCGGGCGTGTTGCCGATGGTGTCCAGCACGCTGTCATAAAGGCGTCCGCGTCCGTTTGTTGTCCGAATTGAGTTATCCGTCATCGCTGGCATCCCCCCGGGGCTGAGTGTCGAGAGCGCCATGGTTCCGCGCATGGCGGGACAAGTCAACCCGGTGCGCGTCAGGGGCGAACAGCTATGGCATGAGCCGGCCCGCGCCGGCCCGAAAAAAATCCGCCCTCAGCAGGCGGGCCGCTACCGTGTGGCAGGATGCAGCCCGGACCCGGGACCTCGGTACAGCGCTGAAAGATGCCGAGCAGCGCCCCACCGGCGACGGCTTCAGAGATCACCCTCAAGAATGACGGCGTGCCCGTAGATACCGGCGCCGTCGAACCACTGTGTGGCCTGCACAGAACTGAGATCGGCGCGACCCCGGCGCTCATACTGATACTGCGCATAGTGTTTATCGCCGCGCCCGTGCCGCTGATCCGGCTTGCCAGGCAGCCAGTTTTCATATCGCACGGGCTCGCCGCTGAACCAGCGCCAGCCGATCACGGCATTGTTCTCACCGCGATCTTTGCGCAAACCGAAGTAGGGGCCGGATTTATAGCTGGTGTTTGTTTTGCTGTCGTAGCCCATGCTGACAAATCCCGGATCTGAGCTGAACAATCGCACCACGAAAGCGTTTTCCTCCGCCGAAGTGACAGAGGCAAGATCAAGACCGCATTTCTGCGCTTCGGCGCGCGCTGCCTCAACGCTGCCGGACCGCACGACGGCAACGTAAAGCCGGCCCTCGTATACACCGTAGACGCTTTTGCGCAGCCCCAGACAGCCGAGAATATCAGCGATCTGCGGGTCCTCGCCGATCATACGCAACGCGACCGGGTTGTGACGGGTGGCAAAGGGTGCCGAGATAAAACTTCCGTCCGTGCCCTCTGCGAGCGCCATGTCCAGCGTCGCCAGCAGCGCCGGACCGGCAACACCGGTCTCCGGCAGGCCTGCGTTCTCCTGTACCAGCCGGATGCCAGCGCGGGTTTTCGGGCCGAAGACACCATCCGGTGTTCCCACGTCTGCGCCCGCCGCGTTCAGCGCTGCCTGAAAAGCCTGGCGCGCCTCTCTGTCAGGCAGCAGGAACTCCTCCATCACCCTTTCATTTCCGGCAGCGATCCATGCCGGGGTCATCGCTCGGATGTGCTCCAGCACTGCGGGATCGGTGAAAGCGCCTGCGTCGGTGCTACGGGCATACAGTGACCAGCCACGCAGCGTGTTCACTTTCGCGGCCGCTTCAAAGGGGGTGGCCGGTGCCGCCTGCCCGGGCACCGCCGTCCGGCTTACCGGGGCGGGCGCCGGCATCGCCACCTTTTCGACCGGCGGCACCAGAAAGATGTCCTCGCCCGGCAAGGAGCCATAGGTAAAAGGCTCCTGAAACCCGTCTGTTGTCCGGTAAACCCGGTCACGGACCTTGCGGAAAAGCTTGCCAAGCTCCAGACCGGGCTCGTCGATATATTCAAGCAGCGCCGCGGCATAGGGGCTGTTGCGCCCGTCGCCGTCCTGCGCCAGCGTGCCGCCACGCGCGGCATATCCGACAACAACACCCCCGGGCTCAATCGCCGCGAGACCATTACCGATGGACCGCGTGGCCCCGGTACGGCTCATTTGTGACAGAAAGGGATTGTTCCGGCAGGCATCGACGAGGATTACCTTCAGGCCCCCGGTGTCTGACACTGCATTCACCACTGCATCCAGCCGGATGGCTTCGAATTCGACATCCCGGTCGCTTTTCAGGGTGGCATTCACCGGGATCAGATAATTGGTGTTTTCAATCTCGATCCCGTGGCCGGCAAAATAAATCAGCACCACATCGGCACCGGCAGCAGCCGCTGTGAAATCCCGCACCGCAAGCCGCATTCCGGTGTAATCCAGATCAAGCCCTGTGGTGACCTCAAAGCCGATACCGGTGAGTTTGCGGGCAAGATCAGCGGCGTCATTGGCAGGGTTGGACAGCGTCGAGACGTGTTCATAATCCGCATTTCCGATCACAAGAGCCACGCGTTTGCCCTCGGCCGCGGACGCCGGAGCGGCCATTGTGCTGAGGATCACAGCGAGCAAAATTAACGCGATATATGCGAATGCGGTCTGTCCGACCCCTTCTGTTTTGCCTGTCATCTGCATCCCCCTTTCCGGCGCATCAGGCGCCCTTACGGTCATTCTGTTTCAGGCAGTCCCGCTATGCCCGCGGAAGACACGAGCGCGGCGAAGCCGGGCCCGGGCTCAATCCGCACCCTGCCTGAAAGGCCGATGCGCGCCAGTGCACCGAGCGCGTCGAACCACAATCCGGCGGCGGCAAGGGCTGCAGGGTCATCACCCGTCTGAAGGTCACCAGGTTGCCGTTCCACATAGGTGCGCGCCTCTGCGATCACCTCGCCGTCCTGCCCCGTCAGCAGCAGCACCTTCCATTCATAAATCTGCCCGGGCTCCAGCGCCATCTGAGACCGGGCAAGATCAAGGGCGTAATACCCTGCGCGCAGGGGGCCCTCGCTGATCCGGGCCACGCCGGTTCCGCCACCGGTCACCGGGACGATCTGCGCCTGCACAGCGCCGTTGAAATTCTCGCTCAGATACCAGATCAGGGCAGGCTGCGCAGAGCGCGTCAGCCCGCCGCCCTCAGGGGCCAGCAACACCAGCGCGCCGCGCTCGCGGGCAAGATCGCGCGTGCCTGCGCCCACCCGGTCGGCTGGGGCTCCGGCGTCCGGGGGAACAAAGACCACTTCGCCTGGCGCAGGGTCTGTGCCGCTGGCCTGTTGCTCACCGCGCGCGGCGGATGCAAAAAGAACGGCCAGAGTAAGCAGGGCCGCGACCCCCGAAGACATCAGAGCGTGTTGCCGGTACTGTCCCATCAGCCGTGATCCTCCGGCGCGCCGCCCCGTGTGGAAGGGCTGTCCGTCAGTTCGTAGATTTCAAACGCGCTCTGACCGTCGTCGTGCACCATACGCCCGGCCGGGCGGAGGCTCTCCTGCTCCGGCAAAAGCTTTGCAGTGGTTTCGCTCAAACATATGACAACTGAGCTTTGCTGTCGATCTTTCAGCGTTTTGCCGAAAGCCTCGATGCGTGCGGCGATATTCACGGTATCTCCCATCACGTTGTACTGCAGGCTGCCGGTTGTGCCGAGTGTCCCGCTCAGAACCTCGCCGCTGTGCAGACCGATCCGTACCCGGTACGGGGCGAGCAGACCGGGGTCTGCGTTGAAGCTTTCCACCGCGCGGGAGATCTCCGAGGCGGCCTGACAGGCGCGGGTGGCATCGCGTGATCTGGCATCAGGCGCCTCTGACGGCACCGGCGCACCAAAGACCACAAGGATTCCGTCGCCGGTAAATTTCTCTACAAATCCGCCCTGCGCGCGGGCTATCCGGCTCATCTCATCCAGAAGCGTGCTGGCCCAGGTCATGAAAGCTTCGGGTTCTGCCGTGCCGCCCACGGTCGTGGAGCCGGCCAGATCGGCAAACAGGATGGTGGTGTAGAGCCGCATAGGCACAGGTTTGCCACCCGACAGCAGGACATCGCGGCTCTGCCAGATCTGGGCCGAAAGCTCCGGCGACAAATGATCGGAGAAAAGCGTGGCGATGGTGCGCCGCTGCTGGCGGGCCAGCACACTGATGATCGTGAAAACCACCAGAAAGCCCGCAAACCAGGCAAAGGCGACCGGCACCGCAGGCAGCCAGAGCCCGTGCGCGAGAGCAGCGGATGCGCCTGCGCCGGCTGCCAGCGCCAGACCGGGACCAAAGAAAATTCCACCCGCCAGCGACCGCGACGAAAATTCGCAGTGATCCCAGCCGATTTCGGCCACCATCCGTCGCACATGCCCTTCCCAGGCCTGCGCCAGGCGGGCCGCTTCCGCTTCGTTGCAGGCGACATCGAGAACCGAACCCGGCGCATCGAATAACAGGCTGGGGCCGGTTAGTCTCCGTGCGTCAAGGAACTCCATGACCGAGGGCTAGTCTGCTTCCTCGCGCGCGATGCGTACACC
>CBDUCB010000086.1:0-13325 GCA_965365545.1 uncultured Roseobacter sp.
GCGATCACGGTGACTGTGGAATAAGCACCTGCGCCATCCCCCCGGGGTGGCGTATTATACCGCTGGCGCGAATACCAGACGGTCTGCCGTATCCGGGCTGAGGAGCATTGCCGCAAGACAAGCGGCGCCCGCCCGCTCAGGCGAAAGCCCCCTGACAAAACCCCCCCGACGACATCAGGTGCCCGTGCCCGTAAAAGAGCCAGAGCCGCTGGCCGTCTTCGGTTTCGGTCACCCAGTAATCGCGCACGCCGCTGCGCCAGTCCGGGTCATCAAGCCACCATTCAGGTGAGATCCGTTCCGGCCCGATGGCCCGGTGACGCGTCAGCGTCTGTCCCCGCCAGCGAAAGACCTGCGGCACCCGCGGGACATCCGGGGCGTGCACCGGCTCCGGCTGCCACAGCAGCAGGGGGCGCGGGGTGCGCGCCGCGGGCCAGTCTTCCTTCCAGGGGTCCGACCAGGCCGCCGCCAGCACCTTGCTGGTCTTTTCAGGGATATGACTTTCGGCCGGATGCAGCCGCGTGATCTGCTCCATGCCGACCCGCGCCCCGATCCTCCCGATCAGGTCATCCACCGCAGTATTGGCGGCCAGACGCTTGTTCACCACATGACCCGCTTCGAGATGGCCCACGGCGCTGCGGCTGTGAACAGGCTCGGTTTGCACCGCCTCTATCCGCAGCATATCGATGCCGAACCCCGCATCGATGCTGCCGAGCTTTAACGCCAGCAGGGGACGGATGCGCGCCGGATCGCGTGAGGGCCGCGCCAGACCGACCTCGACCGACTGGATATCGTGGTCACTGCGAAAGGCCTGGAGCCGGACCCGCCGGGCGCCGCGCCCCTTGTCCTTCAGGCTTTCGCACAGACGAGGCAGCAAACGGTCGATGCCGGCCAGAATATCATCCTCAAGCCCGATCGGGTCCGGCAGGGTCAGCCGCACGGCAAAATGATCCGGCGGCTTTGCCGGCGAGACAGGTTCCGGCGCCGAGCCCATCGCCTGATCCATGCGCATTACCAGCCCGCGCCCGAAACGGCGCGCAAGGCTCGCACGCGGCTGCCCCAGCAGATCGCCCACCCGGCGCAGCCCCAGACGCGCAAGCTGCGCCACCAGGTCCGCATCCAGCCGCAGGGCTGCCACCGGCAGCGCGCTCAGCGCCGAGTAACTCTGGCCTGGTGCGGCAATCCGGTGCGTTGCCTGATCCGGTCCGGTTCTGATGACAGGCGCCACCCCGCCGCGGGTCCAGTGACGGCGCTTGCCCGCGCGCGACCGGGTGGCGCGGGCTTCCTGATCAATCGCATCGCCGGAACGATAAGCCCCTGCACTCTGCCCGGCAAAACGGGCCAGCGCCCAGGCCGCCCCGCGGGTATCGGCAAGCCCCATCTGCACAGCAAGACCAAGATCGTTGCAATCCTGCTGAACCACTTCCAGCAGCGCTTCCTCACCGCCGAAAAGATGCGCGCAGCCGGTCAGATCCACCACCAGCCCGTCGCTGGCCTCGGTCGCGACCCAGGGGCTGAACTTGCCGGCCCAGCGTTGCAGCACCGCCAGAAACGCCGCCTCACCCTGCATCGAGCGGGCCCGGGTGATCAGCCCCTCGCACATGGCGTGGGCATCGCGCACCGGCTGACCGCTGCGCAGGCCAAAGCCCTGAGCGGCCGTATTCAGCGATGTCAGTACCTGCATATTGCTCTGCTCTTCGACCACAGCCAGCGGCACCGCATGCAGTTGCGGGTCCCGGCGCATCAGCCGGTCGGCCCCCATCCGCGGGAACCACAGGGATAAAATTCGTCGATCGGTCATTGTGGCAGCAAAGACGTTTCCGTAGTTTGTTCTTCTTTTGTTCCATTCAGAACTAGCGCGCGGAAACGCACGGGTCGAGTCTTTTGTCAGGTGCCGTAGCGCGCCATGAAGGTTTCAACCGCGCCATCGACCACCCGCGCGATTTCCTCGGGGCTGACGCTCTGCACCACGCCAAATATCAGCCGCGCCCAGACGGCCGCTTTGCAAAGTTCACCGAACTGATCAGCCGCAAAGACAAAATCATCAATCTGCAGCTCGCCACGCCCCTGCGCCTCTTTGAAATACGCAGCCATCACCGACCGGAATACAGCAGGGCCGGAATCGTAAAACCGCTGCCCCAGCTCCGGAAACCGGTCGGATTCCGCGACACAGATCCGGAAAATCTGCTGGCCGAACTGCGAAGTCACAAAGGTCAGAAAATGCACGCCGGTCTGGCGCAGCACCGCGCGCGGCTCGGCCTGCATGTCGATGCTGTCGAGCGCGCCATGCGCCTGACGCTGGCATTCCCGGTTGGCCACTTCCATAAAGAGCAGCCGTTTGTCCGGGAAATAGCTGTAGAGCGTGGCCTTTGAGACATTGGCCACCCGCGCGATCTCATCCACGCTGGCTCCCTCGAACCCGTCCGCCATAAACACCTGACGCGCGCCGTCCAGCACCTGGTCAAATTTGCGTCCCTTGCGGATGGTCTCGGCGGTGTTGGTCATCGGGTCTCCGGCACTGATGTCACCACAGTATAAACCGAACGGTTCAGTTCCAAGCAGAATCGCGGATGACGTGTGGCAAAGTTGTCTTCAAAGTTGATTGTGCCGATGCGGAATCACCATTAAACCGGTCTGAAGCGGAGCATTTCCCATGCGATTTTCATTTTCACGCAAACGATTTTCTGACCTGAGCGAACAGGAGATCCTGGCGCTTGCGATTTCCTCGGAGGAAGACGACGCCCGTATCTATCGCGGCTATGCCGACAGTCTGCGGGCCGATTACCCCGACAGCGCGAAGGTCTTTGAGGGCATGGCCGCCGAAGAAGATACGCACCGCAAGCGGCTCATCGACCTGCACACGAAACGATTTGGCGATGTCATTCCGCTCATCCGGCGCGAACATGTGGCAGGATATTACAACCGCCGCCCCGTCTGGCTTGTGGAAAACCTCGGCCTGGAGCGGATCCGCGCCGAAGCCGAAGCAATGGAACGCGAGGCAGAAGCTTTTTACCTCAAAGCCGCCGCCCGCACCTCCGACGCCCCGACCCGCAAGCTGCTGGGCGATCTGGCCGCCGCCGAGGCCGGCCACCAGAACACCGCCGAAGCGCTCGAACAGAAACACCTCGGCGGCGACGCCCGGGATCGCGAAGAAGACGCGGCCAAGCGCCAGTTTATTCTCACCTGGGTGCAGCCTGGCCTTGCGGGTCTTATGGACGGGTCGGTCTCGACGCTGGCGCCGATCTTTGCCACCGCCTTTGCCACGCAGGATACGTGGACCACGTTTCTGGTGGGCCTCGCAGCCTCGGTCGGCGCGGGCATTTCGATGGGCTTCACCGAAGCCGCCTCCGACGACGGGCAGCTTTCGGGCCGCGGCTCTCCCGTTAAACGCGGGATCGCCTCTGGTGTGATGACAACTGTGGGCGGGCTTGGCCACGCCCTGCCCTATCTGATCACCGACTTCCGGACGGCCACTGTCATCGCCATCATCGTCGTCTTTGTCGAGCTCTGGGCGATTGCCTGGATCCAGAACAAATTCATGGAAACCCCCTTCTTTCGTGCCGCTTTTCAGGTCGTTCTGGGGGGCGCGCTGGTCTTTGCCGCCGGGGTTCTGATCGGGTCGGGTTGATCTTGTCTCATGATCCGGGCACACCGGTTACATGATTGAAATCTTTCTCAAAACAGTACCCTTTTTTGCGCTGATCGGGCTGGGGTACTGGGCCGGGGCCACACGCTTTTTCACCGCAGAGGCCACGGCCTATCTGACAAAGTTCGTGTTCTATTTCGCTCTCTCGGCGATGATCTTCCGCTTTACGTCCAACCTCGAACTCTCAGACGTCTGGGACGGCAACCTTGTGCTGGGCTACCTCGCCGGCACCATCGCGGTTTATCTGCTGGCCACAATCGTTGCGATGCTGCGCAAACAAAGCCTTGAGGTCACCGCCGTCGAGGCGCAATGCGCGGTAATCGGAAACGTGGGCTTTCTGGGCATCCCCATGCTGACCCTGTTGCTGGGCGAGGCCGCGATCGGCCCGGTCGTTATGACCGTCAGCATTGATCTCATTGTCTTTTCCGGTCTCATCGTGATTCTGATCACCCTCTCGCGCGAAGGCAGGCTCAGCATGCGCACCTTTGGCACGGTCGGTCTGGGGCTCGTGCGCAACCCGATGATCATGTCGGTGGTGGCAGGGCTGACATGGGCGTGGCTGCAACTGCCGATCCCCGCGCCAATGAATGATTTCCTCACAATTCTCGGCGGTGCAGCAACGCCAGGGGCGCTCTTTGCCATCGGGGCGTCGCTCTCGGGCAAATCAGCAGAACGGATGCAGACCGCCGCCTGGCTCACCTTCTGCAAACTCGGGCTGCACCCGCTTTTTGTCGCCTTTGGTGTGATCTGGCTCTTCCCGGTCGATCCCTATACCGCGACTGTGGTTATTTCCGCCGCCGCACTGCCGGTCGCCGGCAATGTCTATATTCTCGCGCAGCACTACGGCGTGGCACCACAGCGGGTCTCAACCGCTATTCTTGTCTCGACCATCGTCAGCATCCTGACCGTCAGCGGCATCATCGCAGCGCTTACCGCACCTTGAGGGACTTGCCCCGCCGCCGCCGAGGCTTTAGCCACAACCGCAAGCAACGAGGGAGAACGCATATGGAAACCATCTCGGAAAACGCCTGTTTCGGCGGCACACAAGGGGTTTATTCCCATGCCTCTGAGGCCTGCTCCTGCGACATGACCTTCGGGCTTTTCCTGCCCGCCGAAGCGCGTGACGGTCCGGTGCCGCTCCTGTGGTTTCTCTCGGGTCTGACCTGCACCCATGAAAACGCGATGACCAAAGCAGGCGCGCAGTCCTGGGCTGCCGGACAGGGCATTGCGCTTGTTTTTCCCGACACCTCGCCGCGCGGCGAGGGCGTGGCAGATGACGACGCCTATGACCTGGGCCAGGGCGCGGGCTTTTATGTCAATGCCACCCAGGGTCCCTGGAAGCCGCATTATCAGATGTGGGACTACGTGACCGACGAACTGCCCGCTCTGCTGGGTGAAAACTTTGCTCTTGATATGGACCGCCAGGCGATCACCGGCCATTCGATGGGCGGACATGGTGCGCTGACCATTGCGATGTCCCTGCCGGGCCGCTTCCGGTCGGTTTCCGCTTTTGCGCCGATTGCGCCCCCCACGGCCAGCGACTGGGGCCGCAAACAATTTACCGCCTATCTGGGCGCGGATGAGGCCGCCTGGGCCGCCCATGACGCTACCCTGCTGATGCGCGGGCACGGCTTTGACGGGCCTGTGCTCGTCGACACCGGCACCAGCGACCAGTTCATCGATCTGCTGAAACCCGAGAGCTTTGCCGAAGCTGTCAGCGCCCGCCGGCAACAGGCAACACTGCGCCTGCAGCCGGGATATGATCACAGCTATTTCTTTATCTCGACCTTTATGGAAGAGCACGTGGCCTTCCACGCCGACGCGCTCTACGCATGACGGCGCTCTACATCGACGCAGACGCCTGTCCGGTGAAGGCAGAGGCGGAAAAAGTCGCAACACGGCACGGAATTCGTATGTTTGTGGTCTCTAACGGGGGGCTCCGACCGTCACAGAACCCTCTTGTAGAGACTGTTATCGTCGACGACGGACCGGATGTGGCAGACATGTGGATCGCGGAACGCTGCGGCCCCGGGGATGTGGTCGTGACGGGAGACATCCCGCTTGCCGCAAAATGCGTGGAGGCCGGTGCCAAAGTGCTCAAACACAATGGCGAGCCCCTGACACAGGCCAATATCGGAAACGTACTGGCCACCCGTGATCTGATGGCTGATCTGCGCGCGGCGGATCCTTTCCGCCAGGGTGGGGGCAAGGGTTTCACCAAAGCCGACCGGTCGCGGTTTCTCGACGCGCTGGAACGTGCCTTGCGCGCAGCGCAGACCGCGCGCTAGTTTCGCGCAAAAAGGAGCGATCTGTGACAGATACCACCCCGAAAGCCGTTGTGTTCGACATCGGCAATGTCCTGATCGAATGGCAGCCCGAACGTTTTTACGACGCAGTAATCGGCGAGGAGCGCCGCCGCGCGATGTTTGCCGAAGTGGATCTGCACGGCATGAACGAACTGGTCGATCAGGGCCACCCATTTACCGAAACCATCTATGCTACCGCAGAGAAATATCCCGGTTGGCGCGATGAGATCCGGATGTGGCACGACCGCTGGATCGAGCTTGCAACCCCCGCCATCGACCGCTCTGTCAGGTTGATGAAGGCGCTGCAGGGCAAGGGAGTTCCGGTGTTCTCCCTGACCAATTTCGGCATCGGCAGCTATGATTATGCGGCCACACACTATCCGTTTCTGCGTGAATTCGACCGGGATTTCATCTCAGGGCACCTGCGCGTCACCAAGCCGTCGGAAGGTATTTACGCCCGGTTGGAGGACACCTCAGGGCTCAGCGGTGCGGATCTGATCTTCACCGATGACCGCGATGATAATATCGCCACCGCAGATGCGCGGGGCTGGCAGACGCATCTCTTTGAGGGGCCGGATGGCTGGGCTGCACGCCTTATTTCTGCCGGACTTCTCACGGAAGCTGAAGCGCGATGACGATACCCTTTATCCCCTTCGCAGAAGGCGAGGCGACGCTCGACTGGATCGGCCTGACGGATGCGCTGGCCGCCGGGCATCTGCTGCCCAAAGCCGAAATCGCCGATACCTTTCTGTACCGGGGTGCTGACACGCTGCTGAACCGCGCCGCCTGGATCGACGGGCTTGGCCTGGCGGTTAAATCCGCGACGATTTTCCCGGATAACGCGGCCAGAAATACGTCGACCATAAACGGCGGCGTGACGCTTTACTCCGATGACACCGGCGTTCTTGAAGCCATCATCGATTTTCACCTCGTCACCAAATGGAAAACCGCGGGAGACAGCCTGCTGGCTGCACGACGACTGGCACGCACCGACAGCAGCAAAATCCTGATCGTCGGCGCCGGCACTCAGGCACGCGCCCTGCACGCCGCATACAGTGCCGCCTTTCCCGGTGCTGAATTTACTGTCTGGAACCGGTCGGCAGACCGCGCCGGGGAGATGGCACGGGAAATCCCCGGTCTGCGCACCACCGAGGATCTCCCGGGCGCGGTTGCCGGGGCGGACATCGTAACAGTCGCAACAATGGCCACCGATCCGGTGATCTTCGGAGACTGGCTGCGCCCTGGCCAGCACATCGACCTGATCGGTGCCTACCGCCCGGATATGCGTGAGGTCGATGACACCGCCCTGACCCGCGCTCGCGTTTTTGTCGACAGTCTCGATACAACCGTCGCCCATATCGGGGAGCTTAAAATACCCATTGCGTCAGGGGCTTTCTCGGCAGACGACATCGTCAGCGATTATTACACGCCCGACCGCTTCACCCGTACCTCCGACGATGACATCACGCTCTTTAAAAACGGTGGCGGCGCGCATCTGGATCTGATGACCAGCCGGTACATCCTGCAGCAATGGCAGAGCCGCTCATGATGTGGGTTTATCTGATTGTCGCCGCCGCTGTGGCCATTCCGCTGGTGATCGAAGTGACCCGCAAGCGAATGAACGACAGCGCGCGGGAAAGTGCGCCCGGCCAGTCGGTGCGGCTCTCGCAGGGGGTAACGCATTACCAGTGGCGCGGCCCTGAAAAAGGCCCCGTTGCGGTTTGTATTCACGGGCTGACGACACCCTCTTTCGTCTGGGAGGGGGTGGCAGCGGGTCTGGTACGTCTGGGGTTCCGGGTGCTGACCTATGACCTTTACGGCCGGGGCTGGTCCGACCGGCCCTGGGGCAATCAGAATGCAGAATTCTTCAACCGCCAGCTCAGTGAGCTGCTGGAAAATCAGCAGGTTGAGGAAGATATTACCCTGATCGGCTATTCGATGGGCGGCGCGATCGCCGCCGCCTTTGCCGCGCGCCGGCCACTGACAGTCCGGCAGGTTATTCTGATCGCACCCGCAGGCCTCCGCGACATTGATCTCAGCGGGTTCAAAAAACTTCTGCAGGTGCCCGTTGTCGGCACATGGCTGATGCTGCTCTTTTATCCCGGGCAGCTGCGCAAAGGCATCAAAGCCGAAAGCGGGCTGGCCAGCAGCGTAGAGAATATTTCCGGTCGGCAGGAGGCTGAACTCGACCGGAAGGGATTTGTACCCGCCGTGGCATCAAGCCTGCGCGGCATTATCAGTGAGGATCTGGAGGCAGCACACGCCACCCTGCAACAGGACGGCGTGCCCGTGCTGGCGATCTGGGGCGGGCAGGACGAGGTCATCCCGCTTACGTCATCTGACCGACTCGGAGACTGGAACCCGACAGCGCAAAGCGTGGTGGTGTCAGAGGGCGGGCACGGCATCCCCTATACCCACACCTCAGAAGTACTCGATCACATCGCCCGGTTCACGAGCCGCAACGGTTAGGCTGTGCGCAGCCCTTCCAGGCGACGCTCGCGGATCGGCAGGTGGATGATTGCGCTGAAGGCGCCGACCGCCACCCCGATCCACCACACCAGCGTGTAATCGCCATAGATGTCATACATCCGGCCGCCCAGCCAGACGCCGAGGAAACTGCCCAGCTGGTGGCTGAGAAAGACAATACCGTAAAGCGTGCCCATGTAGCGCAGCCCGTAGATATGCGCGACCAGCCCCGAGGTCAGCGGGATCGTGGCAAGCCAGAGCGCTCCCATTGCAACCGAAAAGAGGATCACCGATTCAGGTGTGATCGGGAACATGATAAACAGCGCGGACACAATGGTCCGGCCGGTGTAGATGCCCGCGAGAAGGTATTTCTTGGAATAGCGTTTGCCCAGCCAGCCCGCCGTCAGGGTGCCGGCGATATTGGCGATCCCGATCAGCGAAATGGCCACCGCACCAAGCGCCGAAGTTGTGCTGATCCCCATATTATCCAGCGTACCGCCCGGCGTGATCGGGCCGCAAAGCTCGGTCACAAAGGCCGGGAAATGCGCGGTAATGAAGGCAATCTGATACCCGCAGGAGAAAAACCCCAGATAAATGAAGGTATAAGACGGATCTTTGAACGCTTTGACGAGGATCTGCCCCAGGCTCTCATCCAGCTCGGATTTCGATGCCATCACCGGCGCGCGCATCAGCGGCAGCGCAAACATTGCAAGCAGAATGGCCGCAGCAAAGACCATAAAAACGCTCTGCCACGGCATCACGCCCAGCAGCCATTCCGCGACCGGGGGGCCAAAGATCTGCCCGCCGCTGCCCGCAGCCGAAACAATTGCTAGCGACATCGACCGGTTTTCATCCGACGACGCGCGGCCCACGACCGCGAGGATCACTCCGAACCCGGTGCCGGCAATGCCGAAACCCACCAGCCAGGCATAGATCTGATGTTCCAGCGGTGTCACCGAATTGGCCGAGAGCACAAGACCCAGCGCATAGACCACGGCACCCAGCAGAATGGCTTTGCGATCGCCGATCTTCTCCGCCAGCGCGCCGAAAAGCGGCTGACCAATACCCCAGGCGAGGTTCTGAATGGCAATCGCCATGGAAAACTCCGCGCGCAGCCAGCCGAACTCCTCCGCAATCGGGATCTGAAAGAGACCAAAGGCCGAGCGTATCGCAAAGCTGACCATGATGATTACCAACCCCACGATCAGAACGGGGGTGAAAAGCGGTGCGCGGTCCTGCATGGAAGTCTCCGGTTGGGTGGTCACACGGTACCCGCTCTGACGCGCCCGTCAAATCAGCAGTTTTTGGCGTCACATAACATTTATTGATGCCGGGCGGCCCTTCCCTCACCGGGGCGCGCGCGCTATGCCGGATCAGTGGAAACCCTGACCGATATCTACAAGCGTCTTGTCGACGAGGGCGCGCTGCAGTCCGACCCGGCGCAGACCGCCGTGCTGCCGGAGTTTGAACGCATCCGCCAAGCGCTCGACGCGCCCGTGAAAAAGGGGCTGTTCCGCAAAGCACCGGAGCCGCCAAAGGGGCTCTATCTCTGGGGCGGCGTGGGGCGCGGCAAATCCATGCTGATGGACTTCTTTGTTTCACATCTCGGCGACGTACCGGCGCGCCGGGTGCATTTTCACGCCTTCATGCAGGAAATCCACAACGCCATGCATGAGGTGCGCAAAACCGGTGTTGAGGACGCGATCGCACCTGTGGCTGCGGATGTCGCGGCCTCGGTGAGACTGCTCGCTTTTGACGAGATGCAGATCACCGATATCACCGACGCGATGATCGTGGGCCGACTGTTTGAGGCGCTGTTTGCCGACGGTGTGGTCGTCGTGACCACGTCAAACCGGGTGCCCGATGATCTTTATAAAAACGGTCTGAACCGGGATCTCTTCAAGCCGTTCATTGCGCTGATCAAAGAACGGATGGTGGTGCATGAACTGACCAGCCCCACCGATTACCGCCAGGACCGTCTGGGCGGACAGCAGGTCTATTTCACGCCGGTAAACGCAGAGTCGCGCGCAGCCATGGATGCGGTCTGGGATGATCTGACCGGCGGACCGGGGGAGCCGCTCATTCTCCGCGTCAAAGGGCGCGATGTGGAAATCCCTGCTTTTCGCAATGGCGTGGCCCGTGCGGGCTTTCACGAGCTCTGCGGCCGGTCTCTGGGTCCCGGCGACTATCTCGCGCTGGCCGATACCGTCCGGGTGCTGATGATCGACAACATCCCGACACTCTCGCGCAGCAATTTCAACGAGGCCAAACGGTTTGTGACGATGATCGATGCGCTTTATGAGGCGCGCGTCCGGCTGATCTGTTCAGCGGCGGCCGCCCCCGAGATGCTTTACCTTGAGGGCGAAGGCACCTTCGAGTTCGAGCGTACTGCATCGCGGCTGCGTGAGATGCAGTCAGACGGCTGGGGCGTTTAACCCCCGAAGATTTCCAGATAGGCCGCAAGCAGTATTGCGGTATCCACGCCGCCGGTATGCGTTCTGAGCGGCGCCGGGATGGTAAATTCTCCGCGTGCGGCCGCTGCATTCAGCGCAGCGTCGATATAAGCGTCACTCTGACCCTGCGCCAGCGTACGCAGCAGTAACTGCTGCAGACGGTCATCAGGTACAGCGACGTGGCCAAACCCGGCCAGCACCTGACGGGTCTGCGCGCGCAGATCCTGGCCACTGGCGTTCCGGTCGGTCAGGCGCACGGGCCGGCGGATCAGATGGCTTACCGGCTCAGAGGACGGGTCGCGCAGCGCAGCAGGTCGCGCGAGGGTCATCTCAGGAGGCGATTGCCGGGTCACAGTATCGGTCTGCCTGACTGGCAGAACCGCAGGATCGGACCCGTCGCTCTGCAACATCATAGCGCCGCCCAGGATCAGCGTCACACAAAGCATAGCCGCAGCACCGGCAACCGGCCAGCGGGATACCTCGCGCGGACGCGCAGGCATGCGTGACAGATCAGGACCGGCAGAACCGGTCCCGGAATCCGGGTCCATATCCAAAAGCCCCCCACAGGCACAATTTCACGCATAAGGCGAAATTCCTTATGCACAAGCGGACAAGATATAGAGGAGAGGCGGATTCCCGGTCAACATGATGCTTCAGAAACCAGATCTGGTGGTGTATTTTTGACTCACTCAGCCGTTTTCGCGCAGGATATGCCCGGCAAGATAGAGCGAGCCGCAGATCAGGATACGCGCCTCCGGGCAGCGGGCGATGATCGCCGTCAGCGCACCGGCCACGCTGTCTGCGGTGGCGGCCTTCATACCGGCCGCAGCGGCGGCGCGGGCGGTTTCCGCCGCCGGCAGCGTATTGGCTTCCCCCGGAATGGAAACCGCGTAAAGCCCGGCGACATGCGGGGCCATCGGGCGCAGATAGCCGCCCGTATCTTTGGTATTGAGCATCCCGCAGATAAGCCACGTTGGCCGCTCCGTCAGACTGCTCAGATGAAGCGCCAGAGCCTCCCCCGCGGCAGGGTTGTGCCCGCCGTCCAGCCAAAGCTCTGCCCGTGCGGCCAGATCAGCAAGCGGGCCCTCGCGCAGACGCTGCATCCGTGCAGGCCAGTACGCCCTGGTCACGGCCGCCTCGCAGGCAACAGGATCAGCCCCGAGGTGGCGCAGCGCCGCAAGTGCAGTGCCGGCGTTCATGATCTGATGCGCACCGGGCAGGGCCGGCAGGGGCAGATCCAGCAGACCCGTTTCATCCTGATAGGTCATCCGGTCGCGTTCCGGCCCCGCATGCCAGTGCTGGCCAAAGGCCAGCAAAGGCGCAGCATTCCGCGCGGCGACCTCTTCGATCACATCGAGGCCTTCTTCAGCCTGCTGCGCCACGACACAAGGAATACCACGCTTGATGATACCTGCCTTTTCAAACGCGATCTTTGCGATGGTGTCGCCAAGATACTGCTGATGATCGATTGAGACCGGCGTAATGATCGTCAGCGCGGGCCGGGCGACCACGTTGGTCGCGTCCAGCCGGCCGCCGAGGCCCACTTCGAGCAATGTATAATCTGCAGGGCTGCGCGAGAACGCGAGAAGAGCGGCCACCGTGGTAATCTCAAAATAGGTGATATCGGCGCCGTCGTTGGCCGCATAACACTCATCCAGAACAGCCGTCAGCGCTTCTTCGGTGATCAGATCGCCGCCCACCCGGATGCGTTCGTGAAACCGCGCAAGATGCGGGCTTGTATAGGCGTGAACGCTGTGGCCGGCAGCCTCAAGCCCGGCGCGGATCATCGCCTGGGTCGAGCCTTTGCCGTTGGTGCCGGCAATATGAATGACCGGCGGGAGTTTTTCCTGCGGGTTACCCAGCGCGTCCAGCAGACGCCAGACCCGATCAAGCGTCAGGTCAATGATCTTAGGATGAAGCGCCATCATCCGCTGCAGGATGACGTCGGATGAGGCCGCGCTCATGACTTTTTGCTGTCTGCCTTCGCAGCCACCGGCGCCGCCTCACTAAGCGCATTGGGCAGTTCAGCGCCTGCCTCAGGCGGCGGCAGGTCACCGCGGACCGCCGGCGGCAAACCCATCAGCATCCGGGTAATCGTGATCAGCTCTTCGCGCATCTGCACGCGGCTTGTCACCCGGTCGAGCATGCCGTGATCAAGCAGGTATTCTGCCCGCTGAAACCCTTCGGGCAGTTTCTCGCGGATGGTCTGTTCAATAACCCGTGGCCCGGCAAAACATATAAGCGCATTGGGCTCGGCGATATGCACATCCCCGAGCATCGCGTAGCTCGCGGTGACACCCCCCGTGGTCGGATGCGTGAGAACGACGATGTAAGGAAGGCCCGCCTCTTTGAGCATCTGCACGGCCACAGTGGTGCGCGGCATCTGCATAAGCGACAGGATGCCTTCCTGCATGCGCGCGCCGCCTGCGGCGGAAAAGAGAATAAGAGGGCGTTTGA
>CBDUCB010000087.1:0-13113 GCA_965365545.1 uncultured Roseobacter sp.
CCCCTGCCGACAATACCACTTCAAGCCGCGCGGTCGCCTGACGCAAGGCGCCGCGCCGGCTGTATTCCACCCCGGAGGCGCGTGCGCCCCTGAACAGAACCCGCGTCACAAATGCGTGTTTTTCTATCCGCAGGTTCGGGCGCCGTTTTGCAGGCCCGATATATGCCCGCGCGGCAGACATCCGCATCCCGCCTCTGGCGGTGTTCTGATACGTGCCGACGCCCTCCTGGCAAGCGCCGTTGAAATCCGGGTTGTGCGGCCACTGATTTTCCTGACCGGCGGCGATGAAAGTCTGGCACATCGGGTGCAGAAACGGATCCATCGTCGAGACATGCAACGGGCCGCTGCCGCCGCGCAGATCATTCGCGCCCCGGTCGTTGGTCTCGGATTTCCGGAAAAAAGGCAGCACATCTTTCCAGCCCCAGCCGGGATTGCCCATCGCTTCCCAGTCGTCAAAATCCGCAGGCTGTCCCCGTATATAGACCATCGCGTTAATCGAGCTGGACCCGCCCATCACACGGCCCCGGGGCCAGTATGATCTGCGATTGTTCAGCGCCGGGTCGGGTTCGGCCTGATAGCGCCAGTTGAGCCGCTTGTGATGGAACGCCTTGCCATAGCCGATCGGCATCCAGATCCAGGGGTGCAGATCACTGCCGCCGGCTTCCAGCAACAGCACCGTGTATTTGCCGTTCTCGCTCAGGCGGTTGGCCAGCACGCAGCCTGCCGACCCCGCACCTACGATGATGAAATCGTACTCCGCCACCGCCCGTGCCTTCAGGTTTCCGGCGGATCGCGCTGCACCAGAACGCTGATAAGCGCCAGCAGACCTGAGCCGATGATCAGAAAGAAAGACACCGCATTCAGCACCGGCGTCGAGCCGACTTTGGCCATGCGGTCAAACATGGTGATCGTGAGCGGGGCTTCTGAGCCCACAAGAAAGAGCGTGGTGTTGAAGTTCTCGAAAGAGACCAGAAAGGCCACGATCCAGGCCGCAATGATCGCCGGGCGCAGGAAGGGCAGCGTCACAGTGCGCAGCACGCGCGCCCGCGTGGCGCCGAGGTTCAGCGCGGCTTCCTCCATGGAGGCATCGAATTTCTTCAGCCGCGCGGAAATCACCAGTGAGGTGATTGTCGTGATGAAAGAGAACTGCCCCAGCACCACCAGCGGCAGACCGGGCCTGAGCATTTCGATCTCAATGTTAAAATTATCCTCCATTCCGTTGGCGATATTACTGGCCATGACCAGAATGGAGATGCCGAGGATCACGCCGGGGATGACCAGCGGAAGGATCATCAGAATGTAGAAAAAGTTCTTGGCCGGAAACTCGCCGCGCACAAAGAGAAAAGCGTTGCAGGTCGCCACAAAAACCGAGAGGGACGCCACCAGAACACCAATGACGCCCGAATAATAAAGCCCGCGTAACAGGCGACGGTCATGGAACATGCCCAGCTTGGGCTCGGTATCATTAAAGAACCAGTCCAGTGTGAACCCCTGCCAGGGCAGCGCGGGAAAAAGGGAGTCGTTAAAGGCGAAGGTGCCGGCCGCAATCAGCGGCGCTGCGAGAAACACAAAGAAGGCACCGACATAGAGGCGATAGCCCAGCAGGAACCCTTTGTTATGAGTGGAAACGGCCATCGCGCGCCTTCAGTTCTTTGCCACGGTGTTGGCGAGGTTCTGGCCCGTCAGGCGCAGCCCGGCCCAGACCACCAGCGATGTAAAGGCCAGCAGCAAAAAGCCAAAGGCCGCCCCGGATTCCCAGTTAAACCGGGTAATAAACTGGTCGTAAATCTGTTCGGTGAACCAGCTGGAGTTTTTGCCGCCCAGCAGGATTGGCGTGAGGTAACTGCCTGCGGTGAGCATAAAAACCACGATGCATCCCGCCACGATCCCCGGCATGGCATAGGGAATGATGATGCGGCGCAGCACTGTGGGGCCGCTGCCACCGAGGTTATAGCCTGCCTCGACCATCGCATCATCCATCCCGTCAAGCGTAGAGACCAGGGGTACGATCATGAAGAGGATCACCGTATAGACCAGACCGACGATCACCGTGGCGTCGTTGTAGAGAAATTCTACCGGCTCCGAAATCAGCCCCGCCTTTTGCAGGCTGGTGGAGATCACGCCGGTTTCACGCAGCAAAAGAATCCAGCCGAAAGCCCGGATCAGATCGCTGACCCACAGCGGAATCAGACAGAGCAGAAACAGTGCGCCGCGCGACCGGCGGCCGGCGATTTTGGCGATGTAATAGGCGATCGGAAACCCGATCAGCAGCGCCAGAACGGTCACGAGGATGGACATGGACCCGGTGCGCAGCAGGGTATTCCAGTAGATCGGTTCCTGAATGAAATCGATGTAATTGCCGAAACCGAACTCATAGACCCTAGGGGCCACCTTTTCACGCAGCGACAGATACACCATTCCCAGATGCGGCAGAATAATCAGCAGCACAATCCAGAGCGCAAAGGGCGCGAAAAGCAGGATGAGCGAGAGACGCTTTACGTCACTTTGCATAGCACATCGCCTGTTCGGGCGCCCAGCTGAGCTGCACCGCATCGCCGGGACGCAGATCAGAGGTTCCGCCGGTCACCACCACATCCGCCTCGATCAGCTCGGCTGAGGGGCCGCGCACCAGAATGCGGCTGTTGGCGCCGTTAAAAAGAACTGAATCCACCTTGCCCGCGAGGGCGTTGCTGTTTGCATCCGGGGGACCGGCCTCGCCGGCGCGTTGCGCGCCGATGAATTCCGGTCGGACAAAAATCGACACCGGGGCACCCGTCACGACGCCCGCCTGCGGCTTGCAAAGCATGCTCAGACCGGCCTCCGTCGCGACCTTCGCCACGCCGTCAGAGATTTGTTCCACCTTGCCGGCCCAGCGGTTTGAATCGCCGACAAACCCGGCAACGAAAGACGTCGCCGGTTTGTGATACAGTTCCTCCGGTTTGCCGACCTGCTCAAACCGGCCCTCGTTCATCACCGCGACATTGTCAGACATCACGAGCGCTTCGGACTGGTCGTGGGTGATGTAGATGAATGTGGTATTAAACTGATGCTGCAGAAGCTTGAGTTCGATCTTCATTGCCTCGCGCAGCTTAAGATCCAGCGCGCCCAGAGGTTCATCGAGCAACAGTACATCAGGATCCAGCACCATGCAGCGCGCAATCGCGATGCGCTGTTTCTGCCCGCCCGAAAGCTGATGGATTTCGCGATTGCCGACGTCAGGCAGGGCGATGCGTTCAAGCACATCTTTGACCTTCTGCGGGATCTCGGATTTCGGGGTACCCGCACAGCGCAGTCCGTAGGCGATATTCTCAAAGACATTCATCATCGGAAACAGGGCCAGATGCTGAAATACCATCTTCACGTTGCGCTTGTTGGGCGGGATGTTAAGGACAGAGCGCCCCTTGATGTGGATGTCCCCGTCAGAGGGGTTCTCGAACCCCGCAATCATCCGCATCAGCGTTGTCTTGCCACAGCCTGACGGGCCGAGGATCGAAAAGAACGACCCCTTCGGGATCCTGAAAGACACATCGTCCACCGCCCGCACGGATCCGAAACGTTTGGAGAGCCCGGTGCACTCCAGATCATATTCCACAGCGTCGTTCATTGCGCCCGCTCCCCTGCACCCCGTCGCGACACAAAAGGGGCGGCGCGCCACCGGCATCGCCGCCCCTTGTGCCATTGGTAAATTCAGCCGCCTGTGGCTGCCTTGATCTTCTCCAGCGCCTTGCCTTCCATATCCTCGACGCCCGGGGGAATGTTGGCAAAGAACTTGAGGTTGGCAATGTCCTCGGGGGTGAAGGCCGCATTCACCGCGTTCTTCTTGTCCTCAGGCAACAGGTCGAGACCGCCGTTCACGGCCGCAATCGCACCCGTGCTGCCGGACATGATGGTCACATTTTCCGGCCGCAGCACGAAGTTGATCCATTTATAGGCCGCATCATCCGCTTTGCCCTTGGCGGGCAATGCAAATGTGTCGATCCAGGCAAGCGCACCTGTTTCCGGCGGCACAAACACGATGTCGGGGTTCTGGGCGTAGAGTTTATAGGCTGTGGAATCCCATGTCTCCGAGGCCACGATCTCACCCGACAACATCATTGCGGAGAGGTCATCGCCACCCTGCCAGTAAGCCTTGATATTGGATTTACAGGCAATCAGCTTTTCGGAGACCTCATCAAGGATGTCCTGATACTTATCCAGATCAGAATAGGCCGCGAAGGGATCATGCCCCATTGCAAATGCCGTACCCAGCAGGATCGTGCGCTTCAGGCGCATGGAGGTTTTGCCCTCGTACTGCGAGTCGCACAGATCATCCCAGCCGTTGAAATCCGCCGCCATGGCTTTGTTTTTCATCAGACCGGAGGTGCCCCACTGGTGCGGGACGGCGTAAACCTCACCGTCAATCGTGGTGTTGGCCTTCACACCTTCAAGGTGCGTGGTTTCCATTACGGAAGTGTCGATCTTTGACAGATCGAGCGGCTTGTAGATTTCGTATTCCAGCTGCGCGGCATAGATGCGGTCGTGGCTCGGCTGTGCCAGGTCAAATCCCGCGCCACCTGTCGCGCGCAGTTTGGCAATCATTTCCTCGTTGTTAGAGAAAGTGACCTCGACATCGATGTCGGGATATTCTTCTTCAAACTTCTGGATCAGCTCCTCGGGCGCATATGAGCCCCAGGTCAGCAGCCGGAGTGTTTCAGCCTGGGCCATGGATGCGGTTGACAACGCCGCCGTAACCGCAAGTCCGACAATATATTTTTTCTGTTTCATTGCATAACTCCCTTATCAGCGCCGGTTCGCGCTCCGTGGCATTCATGGACACGAGGCGATGGTAGTAGAGTATTGGACTGGCCCACATATCCATTATGGAATTTTCTACAGACCAATTCACGGGTTGAGCGCAGGCAGCCTCATGAGCAAAGATATACCGCTCTCGATGTCCGCAGGACTGGTGCTGCCAAAGCCCAGCACCAGTCCCTTTGCTGTGGTGTCGGACAGGCTGTAGCGGCTGATCGGTGCAATCGTCAGGCCAGCGGCGGCGGCCTGCGTCATCAGGGCATTTTCATCCACCTGCTCATCCAGCAGGGCCGTTGTGTGAAACCCGCTGGTGGTTTCCTGCAACCTGATCGTTCCTGGCAGATGGTCGCGACCCGCCTGCATCAACGCATCATACCGGGTCTTGTAAAGCCGGCGCATCAGGCGGACATGGGCCGCAAACTGCCCCTCATCCATGAAATCCGCAACCGTCGCCTGAACAGATGTCGGGGGCGTGCTGATCCAGGAAGCGAAAAGCGTATCAAATGCCGCCGTCAGATGTTCCGGCACCAGCATAAAACCCAGCCGCAAAGACGGGAAAAGAGTTTTGGAGAAAGTGCCCACATAAATAACCCGTCCCTCGGTATCGATGCTTTTCAACGGCGGGCGATGGCTTACGCCATAGTGAAATTCGCCGTCATAATCATCCTCTATGATCAGAGCCCGGGCATCACTGGCCGCCTCCAGCAGTTCCAGCCGGCGCGCAAGTGACATGACATGACCCAGCGGTTGCTGGTGGGACGGCGTGACAAACGCCAGCCGGAAGTGTGGGGCAAGCTGCCTCGCTTCCGCAATATTTATCCCTTCATCGTCGACACTTACGGGTACGAGTTCAGCGCCCGCGGCAATCAGAGCGTTGCGGGCACCCGTAGCGCCGGGGTTTTCATACCAGACCTTGTCACCGGGATTGAGCAGCACCCTGCCGGCCAGCGAGAACGCATGCTGCGCGCCGCAGGTGATAAATATCTGCTCAGGGCTGCACCTGATCCCCCGCGCGGCATTGAGATGGCTGGCGATGGCGTTGCGCAGACCCTGATGCCCCTGGGGCTGGCCATACCCCATGATCCCGGCACGGTCGCCGCGGAGGTGGCGCGCTGAAAACCGCGACCATTGCGCAATCGGAAAAGCATCCAGCGCAGGCAGCGCGGTCACAAAAGCACGGGCCTGATGCGGCAGCCATGACCGGGGAGCATAGGACGAAAAAGAGTGATCGATGGCATGCGACAGGCGGGGTTTTGACGTCTGAGGATCCGGCGGGCGAAGCTCGTTTGTGCGGGGGTGCTGTTGTTCCAGAATATCGCTGACGAATGTACCCGCCCCGACCCGCGAGACCAGCATCCCTTCGGCGACGAGTTTGTCGACAGCATCGATGACAGTGGTGCGCGACACCCCCACCTCACGCGCGAGGGTACGGCTTGCAGGGATCCGTTCGCCCGCGCGCAGGCCACCCGACAGGATGATTTCACGCAGCACCATATAAAGCTGCACACCGATCGCCCGTTTGCCGGTGCGGTCAATCTCAATGGAAGAAAGCAGCGCACCGTCCTGTCTTTTCATCGGGGCGTTCCTTCAGGAATTGGACTGCTCAATGCGGCTTAATGGACCTTAATAAATATCCAAAGCCCTGTATCGTCAATATGTTCAGCCAGTCAGCTTGCAGCGCGGAGTTTGCATGAAAATCAGGTCCATCGAGACGTTCACAAATGAATTTGTCTGTTTCACCCGCGTCACCGGCGAAGACGGCGCACAGGGCTGGGGACAGGTCGCGCCCTACTTCGCGGACATCACCGCGCGGGTCCTGCACCGGCAGGTCGCCCCCTGGACCCTCGGTCAGGATGACGGGGATATTGACGCTTTGCTGGATATTGTGCGCGATCGCGAGCATAAGTTTCCGGGCTCCTATCTGCGCCGCGCGATGGGGGGTCTTGATACCGCTCTGTGGGACCTCAAAGGCAAACGCGCGGGCAAGCCCGTATGCGAACTGATCGGCGGGACGCCGGGGCCGGTGCGTGCCTATGCGTCGTCGATGAAACGAGACATCACGCCACGGGATGAAGCAGACCGTCTTCTGCGATTGCGCGACGAAAAGGGCTTTGATGCGTTCAAGTTCCGCATCGGCGCAGAGGTGGGCCGGAACGGGGATGAATGGCCCGGCCGGACCGAAGAGATCGTACCCACGATGTACAAAGCGATGGGAGATGATGTGGCGCTGCTGGTTGACGCGAACTCCTGTTATGATCCGGCGCGGGCAATCGAAGTGGGAAAACTGCTGACAGACAACGGCGTGTCTCACTATGAAGAGCCCTGCCCCTACTGGGAATTTGCACAGACAAAGCAGGTCACAGATGCGCTGGATATTGATGTCACGGGCGGCGAGCAGGATTGTATGATGGCCAGCTGGAAGCAGATGATCAATGACCGTGTGGTCGACATCGTGCAGCCTGACGTGTGTTATCTGGGTGGCATTGCGCGCACCCTGCGCGTGGCGAAAATGGCGGAAAAGGCCGGCATACCTGTCACGCCCCATTGCGCGAACCTCTCCATGGTGACGCTTTTCACCATGCACCTGTTGCGGGCCATCCCGAATGCCGGGAAATACCTGGAGTTTGCGATTGAAGGCCCTGATTACTATCCATGGCAGGACGGATTGTTCGTCAGCTCTCCCTTTGCGATCACAGAAGGCAAAGCGGTTGTCACCGATGCTCCGGGATGGGGCGTGGAGGTGTCTTCCGACTGGCTGGAACGATCTGCATATCAGATCAGTGAGGCAGACTGCTGAGTCCCTGAAACTCTCTCCTGCATCCCGGTCCAATGGTGACGGCCAGCCCGAAGCCGGTGGTCCGCCGGCGTTCCCGACCTGCGATTGACTTAAATCAATGCTTCACATTCATCGTTTTAGATATGATTCCGTTGTACGGGCACGTGTCTGACGTCTGTCTCCCCCCCGGTATTTGATAAGTTGCTTTCAGTACCATGCAGATTGCGGACCGTCGCCCGTACACCGGGATCACAAAGGAATTGTATTCAGAAATTCGGTTAAATACTGCAGATGCCGGGCTGTTGCCGGCATCATCGGCCCGGATGTCCGGGTCCGTTGAGCATCAGAATGTCGACAGCCGGAATACCTGAGACGTAGCCACCGGTGAAAGTCTGTTTAAGCAAAATGCCTGTTGAAGACGTAAGTGTTCCGGCTGATGCCAGTACCTTTGGCAAAATCGTTGTCACGCCGTCTGAGGCGATCAGCCCCGGAGTGGGGGCAGCATAAGTGCCCTGTCCTCAGTCAGGAACGGACAGTCCGGCAAGGGAACGGCCGGGATGCATCACAACATCCTCCGGTGCCGGTGCCGGCGGGCACCCCCATCTTATGGCGGGCCTTTCGATGATCGGTTTACTGAAGCGACGGTGAACGGTCTGACCTTCTGCAACGTCCGCTGCGCCAGCCCGCACACACTCCGGCTGGCGCATTTATTTCGCCGTACGCAAACAGCGGGACCGCACCGGGCCTCGGGGCGCCGGCCAGTCTTTCGGTCCGTTCTTGATGCGCGCGCCCACAGGGTCCTGCAGAACTTCAGCACCTTCCCGCCCCGCATGCACAGCACCCGCGCGCCTGGTCTGATCACAACATCGCGCTGCTGACACGCTTTTCGGGTCATCAGAACAGTCGGAATTAATCGTCGCACGCATAGAGTCGTTTCAGGACGACACTCATCTGATCACTTCACTAACAGCCTTCCGGCGCTACTTGCTCGGGAAGACAACAGATGGAATACCTTGATGATTGATCAGAATATCTCCCTTACCGGCCGTATCGGGGCATGCGCTCAGGTTCCTCGCATCTGCACGCCAGTTCAGATTTGCAACGCCCGGCCTGCCCTGGCCTGAGGATCTTACTGGCGTCCGGCACAGCGAAACGACCGGCGCGCAACAGCGCTGACGCGGCCAGGGACCCGCCGGGGATGCGTCTGGCTGGCAGAAGACTGAATATTCACTATTGTCCGGTTCCGCGACGACAGCGCGACCCCGGTCGGCAAGAGGAGGAAAGCCATCCATGCTTAGTAAAATAGTCGTCCCGGTGCGCGGAGACGGTATGATTGAGCCCGTACTTGGACATGCTTCGGCACTGGCGATGCGTCACAATGCGCATGTTGTTGTCGCCCATTGCCGCTCAAGGACTGAGGATCTGATGCCTTACAGCCGGCAGTTACCGTCCTTTGCGCGGGAAACGCTTACCGAACAGGCGCGCGAACTGGCAGATCAGGAAGAACAGGCTGTCCGGGACCAGTTGCACAGGTTCGCCCTGTCCCTGGGGCTGAAAGAAACCAACACACCGGGTCAGGGCGTGGCATCTATCGAGTTTGCGGAAGAATACGGGCTGATGGCCGACGTGATCAAACACATCGGCCGGCTTGCGGATCTGGTGGTTGTCGGCAAACCGGACCGGGACCGTAATCTTGGCACCAATTCACTGAAATCCGCTTTGTTCCGCACCGGGCGACCGGTCCTGATGTGCCCGCCCCGCAAGGACGTACAACCGGACTTCGGAAACCACATCACGGTGGCCTGGAACGGATCGCTGGAATCTTCGCGCGCTGTTGCGATGACGCTTGATATTGCGAGAACGGCACAGTCGGTGACCATCCTTTCCGGCGGCAAAGGCGAGCCGCATGGCGCAAGCGCGGAAGAGCTGGCCGAGTACTACCGTCTGCGCGGGATTGTGGCTGAGATTGAGCGGTTCGACGCCCGGAATCCCGCCGAGGGTTTGCTGAACCGAACAACTGAACTGGGCGCCAGTCTGCTGATTATGGGAGCCTACGGGCACAACCACGAGCGCGAGACCCTTTTCGGCGGCAATACCCAGGCCGTTGTAGATAAAGCAGAAATTCCCGTGATTTTGGTACACTAAGGTATTCATTGGCCGCGCAACAAAGTTTCGCTTGAAAAGCAAATTCAACAAGATAGTTACTCTCGTACGCCGGATGAAACATGCCTGCGGTGCAGGTTCCGGTTGTGTTTTCAGCATCGGCCGGACTGCTCAGAAAATGAACGGGAGGACAAAACCATGAAGATTACGAAACGTTTTCTGCTGGGACTCGCCGGAGCCACGCTCTTTGCGACAGCGCCCATTTCTGCAGTGGCCGACGGTTGGCAGCCACGTAAACCCATCGATTTTGTCATCATGGCAGGTGCTGGTGGTGGCGCTGATCAGATCGCACGCTTCATCCAGTCGGTGGCCGAAAAGCAGGATCTGACGAACCGGCCTCTCGTGCCGAACAACAAGGGCGGTGGTTCCGGCGCAGAGGCGCTGATCCACGTCAGCAACGCCAGCGATCCCGATCACACAATCCTTGTGACCCTGAATTCATTTTTCACGACACCGTTGCGTCAGGAGAACCTCGGCATTGATATCCGGACCTTTACGCCCGTCGCGATGATGGGGGTCGACCCTTTTGTTCTCTGGGTGCACAAAGACAGCGGTATCACCACGGTGGATGAGTATGTCAGCAAGGTTAAAGACATGGGTGGTGAGTATGTCATGGGCGGCACCGGTGCCGGACAGGAAGACAGCATCGTCATCGCCTACATGTCGGATGCCTACGACCTCGATATCAAATACATCCCCTATGATGGCGGTGGTGCGGTCGCCAAGGATCTTGCCGGTCAGCAGATCATGGCCAGCGTGAACAACCCCGCGGAAGCCAAGGGGTTTTATGAGGCTGGAGATTTTGTACCGCTGCTGGCCTTCTCGGACGAACGTATGCCGGCATATCCGGACGTTCCCACCATCAAAGAGATGGGTCACGATTTTTCCTATTACAACCAGCGCGCCGTAGTCGGAGCGCCGGGCATGTCTGACGAAGCTGCGGCCTACTACCAGAACCTCTTCACAACGATCTATGAGAGCGATGAATGGCAGGGCTACCTGAAGGCAGAAAGCCTCTCGCCACTCTGGATGGATGCGGACGCGCAGCGCGACTACTGGGGCCTGCAGGTCGAAAATCACAAAAAACTGCTCGCCGCACTGGGCGAGTGATGCCCACAGCCCCATCAGACCGCTGAACCGGGACTTAACAGAAAGGAGGGCCAGATGCGCGTTGGCGAGATTTTAACCGCCGGATTTCTGGCCCTTCTGTCGCTTTACCTGATGTGGAAAAGCACCGAACTGCCAATCGGCTTTATCCCCGGTAAGGGACCCGGCGGCGGCGCCTGGCCATTCTGGCTCTCCGGGATCATGCTGGTTTGCTGTATCTGCATCGCCTTTAACTGGTGGCGTGGTACCAGCGCCCCCTCACAGTCCGACGCGCCCGTGCTCGACACACACGGGTGGAAATCGTTGATATTTGTCGGCGGGGGCGTGATCGTCTTCGTGGTTCTGATCAGCATCATTTCAATGTACGGGGCGGTTGGTGTGTTTTTGTTTTACTACACCTGGTTTCTGGGCCGGCACAGCCTGTGGCTCAGTCTGTCGATCGCGCTGATCACACCACTCGCTCTGTTTTTCTTCTTTGAAGGGGCGATGCGGATCACGATGCCGTCGGGTCTGCCGTTCACTGACCCGGTCTTTAACATCCTCTATGACATAATTTACTGAAGTTATGGCACGCTTCCTTCAGGAAAGTACCCGATGATGGACGTTCTGCACCTGCTTGGCGATGGCATGTTGCTGTCCCTCCAGCCTCTGAACCTGCTGATGATCCTGCTTGGCGTAACCGTCGGGCTTTTTATCGGGGCGATGCCGGGTCTCGGGTCCGTTAACGGGGTAGCGATCCTGTTGCCGATAACGTTTCTTGTCCCGCCCGGGTCTGCCATCATTTTTCTGGCAGCAATCTACTACGGGGCGATGTACGGCGGTGCGGTATCCTCGATCACGCTTGGTATCCCGGGCGCGTCGACGGCTGTGGCCACTACATTTGACGGCCTGCCAATGGCCCGCCAGGGCCGCGCAAGTCTTGCGCTTGTGACGGCGGCTCTGGCCTCCTTTGTCGGCGGCACAATCGCGAATGTTCTCTTCACCCTCTTTGCCCCGCTGCTGGCAACCGTGGCTCTGTCATTCGGCCCGCCGGAAGTTTTTGCTCTGATGCTGCTCGCCTTTGCCACTTTTGTTGGGCTCGGCGGCGATGACATTCCCAAGACGATCTTCTCAATCTGCTTCGGGCTGGTGCTGGGCGCCGTCGGTTTCGACCAGATCTCCGGCGCACCAAGACTTGTTCTGTTCGATTACAATGGCTTCCTGCAGGGCATCGGATTTCTCGTGCTCGCCATCGGTGTCTATGGCATCGGGGAAATGCTCTGGACGATTGATCAGACCCGCGGCGAGGTTAAGGCCACGACCCCCAAAATGACCGTCAAAGGCATGGCCACGGATGCCAGAGACTTTGCCACGCGGGGCTGGAAAGGAACTGCCATCGGGTCATTTCTGGGCTTTTTTGTCGGGATCCTGCCCGCTGCTGGCGCAACACCAGGATCGCTGATGTCTTACGGCGTGGCAAAGATGGTGTCCCGCAACCCCGGCCAGTTCGGTAAAGGCGCGGTTGACGGGGTCGCCGCCCCGGAGGCTGCCAACAATTCCGCATCAACAGGGTCGATGCTGCCGATGCTGACCCTGGGGATACCGGGCTCGCCCACGACGGCGATCCTGCTGGGCGGCATGGTGATCTGGGGGCTGGTGCCCGGGCCGAGGCTCTTTGTTGACGAAGAGGAGTTCGTCTGGGGGCTGATCGGCTCATTTTACATCTCGAATGTGGCAGCACTGCTGATCAATCTCGCATTCATACCCGTGTTCATCTGGATGCTCCGGATGCCTTTCACGATCCTCGCGCCGATGATTTTCGTGCTCTCAATTGCCGGTGGCTATGCTTCGACACGCGATATGTTCGACATCTGGCTGATGGTCGCCTTCGGGATCGGCGCTTTTTTCATGCGCAAGTTTGAATATCCGCTGGCCCCTGCGGTTCTGGCTATTGTGCTGGGTCCGATCGCAGAGCCAACGCTGCGCCAGTCGTTGTTGCTCTCATCGGGTGATCCGTCGATCTTTTTTACGCGGCCGGTGGCCGGGCCGATCACGATAATTGCTCTGATTCTGATCTTTCTGCCTGCCTTTAAACTGCTGCGCCGGCTGCGAACAAATGGCAAAGAAACAGCCCGGTAATACGGGCAGCGGCAAAAAGGCGTATAGCACGGATATCAGATTCCAGCCCCGCCTGCTTCTGATGCCACGCCAGTCGGGACAGACAGGCCGGCGTCCTTTGACACAGCGGCCATGACCAGCATTGCAAACATCAGTGCCCCGGAGTGTGTGCACAAGGC
>CBDUCB010000088.1:0-13019 GCA_965365545.1 uncultured Roseobacter sp.
GCGTCGGGCTGGAGGACAATCTCTGGCTGGAAAAAGGTGTGCTGGCCGAGAACTGGCAACTCGTGGAACGCGCGGGCACCATCATCGAGAATATGGGCGCGCGGGTGATCGGGGCCGCAGAGGTGCGCGGGAAACTCGGGCTGACCAAACGGGCACCCGCCGCGTGAGACGCCGGGGTCTGCGGCACTTTCCGGCCTGTCTGGCCCTCATCGTTCTGACCGCCTGCACTCCGGCCCCGACCGGTGTGCGCGATACATCGGTGCCGATGGGGGCGACCACGCGGTTTGACCCGCTGCGGTTTGAAGGGACCTGGCAGATTGTTGCAAGCTTTGATCCGGTGCGCGCGGGGCCGCTGACGGTCACTGTGGCGCCTGAGGTGGTCGGGGTAACGCTGGCCAGCAACAGCGTGCCGGAAATTGTCGGGTTTTACGATCTCGGCAGCCCCGGGGTGCTGATCCCGCGCACCCCGGGTGCGGAAACGCTGGTGGTGATGTGGGTCGATGAGGAATTTCAGACCGCAGCCCTTGGCACCCCCTCGGGCAGCTTTGGTGCGGTTCTCAACCGCAGTGCAACGATTGCGCCGGACAAGGGCGTCGCCGTGCGTGAGATCTTTGAGTTTTACGGCTGGGACGTCAGCCGCCTGAAGAGGACTTACAAATGACGAAAACAGCAGCGGTGATCGGCGGTGGCGTGATCGGTGGCGGCTGGGCCGCGCGTTTCCTGCTGAATGGCTGGGATGTGCGGGTGTTCGACCCGGACCCTGAGGCAGAGCGCAAAATCACACAGGTTCTGGAAAATGCACGCCGGTCATTGCCCGGTCTGAGCGATGCTCTGCTGCCTCCTGAAGGGCAGCTGAGTTTCGCGGCGTCGCTCGAAGAAGCTGTCGAAGGGGCGGCCTGGGTGCAGGAAAGCGTGCCTGAAAGGCTCGACATCAAACACGCGGTTTATGCGCGGATCGAGGCTGTTACCGGCGGCAGGACAATCATCGGCTCGTCGACCTCCGGGTTCAGGCCCTCGCAGCTGGTGGAAGGTGCGGCGCATCCCGGCGCGATCATGGTCTGCCATCCTTTTAATCCGGTGTACCTTCTGCCGCTGGTTGAGCTGGTGCCTGCACCGCAGGCCACGCCCGCGCAGATTGATGAGGCCCGCGGGGTGATCGAAGCACTGGGCATGTACCCGCTTCATCTGAAAAAAGAGATCGATGCCCATGTGGCGGACCGGTTTTTGGAGGCGGTCTGGCGCGAGGCGCTCTGGCTGGTCAAAGACGGCATCGCCACGACGACCGAGATAGACGACGCGATCCGCTTCGGGTTTGGCATCCGCTGGGCGCAGATGGGGCTTTTTGAAACCTACCGCGTCGCCGGGGGCGAAGCGGGCATGAGGCACTTCATGGCGCAGTTCGGTCCGGCACTCAAATGGCCCTGGACCAAGCTGATGGATGTGCCTGAATTTAACGACGAGCTGGTAAGCCTCATTTCGGATCAGTCGGATGCGCAGTCCGGCGCACACAGCATTCGCGCACTCGAACGCATCCGCGATAACAATCTGGTGGCCATGCTGCGGGCACTCAAAGCGCAGGATCAGGCGGCGGGGGCGCTGCTGAACGCCCATGAAAAAACGATCCGTGCCGGTACCATCCTCAGCGCGCGCGCGGCGGATATCGGCGAGCCGGCTCTGCCGGTGGTGACCCTGAACCGCGCAGTGCCCCTCGACTGGACGGATTACAACGGCCACATGACCGAAAGCCGCTATCTTGATGCTTTTGCGCAGTCAACGGACCGCTTTATGGAAATAATCGGCTGCGACGCGGAATACATCGCGGCGGGCGGCAGCTATTTCACCGCCGAGACCCACATCCGGCATCTCGGAGAGGTCAACGCCGGCGATGTGATCTGCGTTCGCACCCGCGTGCTGCAGGGTGGCGGCAAAAAAATGCACCTCTGGCACGAAATGTATCTGGGTGAAGATCTGGTGGCCACGGGCGAGCACTTTCTGCTGCATGTGAGCCTTGAGACCCGCAAACCTGTCGATGCAGGTCCGGCGTTGGACGCCGCCCTGCGCCGTTTTGCCGACGCTCAGGCCGGATTGCCACGGCCCGAAGGGGCCGGTCGCGCCATTGGTGCGCCGCGGTGAAACGCGCGCTGATCACGGCGGGGGCGTCGGGCATCGGCCTTGCCATGGCGCAGGCTTTTGAGCGCGCGGGATATGAGGTGCATGTCACCGATATCGATGACGCAGCCCTCGGGACCTGTCCGGCGCACTGGGGCCGGCACCAGGCAGATGTCACCGATGAGGCGCAGATGTCGGACGTGATCGGCGCCACGGGCGCGCCTGATGTGCTCTGCGCCAACGCCGGCATTGCCGGTCCGACGGCGCTGGTGGAGGATATCGCGCTCAGCGACTGGCGCAGGTGCGTGTCCGTGAACCTCGAGGGCGCTTTCCTGGCCGCATCAAAAGCGGTGCCCGCGATGAAAGCGGCAGGACGCGGCGCGATCATTTTCACCTCGTCGACTGCCGGCATTTACGGCTATCCCAACCGCGCGCCATACGCGGCGGCCAAATGGGCGGTGATCGGATTGATGAAAACGCTCGCAATGGAGCTTGGCCCCTTTGGCATCCGCGCAAATGCGATCTGTCCCGGTGCCGTGGAGGGTGACCGGATGGAAGGCGTGCTGGCCCGCGAGGCGGCAATCAAGGGCATGACCCGCGATCAGGTCTATGCCGGATACGCCGGCGGCACCTCGATGCGCCGGTTCATTACCGCAGAAGAAATCGCGGACATGGCGGTCTTTCTGGGCTCGGACGCGGCGCGCAGCGTGTCAGGCCAGGTCATTGCGGTGGACGGGCATACCGAAAACCCCGATCCAAAGCTCTGATCAGGGCTGGCACGCGTCTGCGTTCTGCGTCATGAGAGCGGTATGACCGGAATTTCCACTGACCTCTGGGTGCTTGCCTCGCTGGCTGCGGCGGCGTTCCAGACCTTGCGGTTTATGCTGCAAAAGGTGCTCTCTACAGCCGTTCTGAGCCCCACGGGTGCCACGTTTGCGCGGTTTTTCTATTCCGCGCCGGTAATTGCGGTGCTTGTGGCGTTCTATATGGCGGGCACCGGGCAGGCGCTGCCCGCCACGGGTCTGTTGTTCTGGGGATGGGCGCTGACCGGTGCGCTGGCGCAGGTTACGGCCACGGTCTTTGTCGTCACGCTCTTTAAATCGCGCAACTTCGCCGTGGGTGTGACGCTGATGAAAACCGAAGTGATCCTGTCGGTGATCATCGGTCTTGTGCTGCTGGGAGAGGGTGTAAGCCTTGCAGCCTTCGGTGCGATCGCGCTGGGGCTTGTCGGTGTGCTGCTGCTTTCGACACCGCCTCAGATTGCGGGCGGGCCGCGCTTGAGTATGTTCAATCGCGGCATTGCGCTGGGGCTGGGGTCGGGCGTGCTCTTCGCAGTGTCGGCCGTGTGCTACCGCGGCGCGTCGCTTGAATTGCAGACCTCTGATCCGCTGCTGCGCGCAGGGTTGACGCTTGCTGCGGTGACGGGCGCGCAGATGACCGGCATGGCGCTCTGGCTCTGGCTGCGCGACGCGCCGCAGATTGCCGCTGTCTGGCGCGCGCGCCGCGTGGCCGGCTGGATCGGTGTGACCTCGATGGCCGGATCGTTCTGCTGGTTCCTCGCCTTCACCCTGCAGACCGCCGCCTACGTCAAAGCTGTGGGCCAGGTCGAGCTTGTGCTCAGCCTGCTGGCCTCACGGCTCTTTTTTGCCGAGCGCAGCACGTTGCGCGAACTGGCGGGCATGGCGGTGATCTGCGGGTCGATCATCAGCCTTGTTCTTGTGATCTGAGCCGGTTTACTCGGTCATCCTGCGCCCGCGCAGGCGCAGAAACAGGCTTTCTTCATCATTGTTTTTGAAAAACGGCACTGAGGCCGGCGGTTTTGTGTCGCCGACCCGCGCCTGTATTTCGGCCAGCGCCACCTCGGTGATGAAAGGCATATCAAATGAGCGCGCCCGGGCAAGCGGCACCCATTGCAGATGGCTGAGTTCATCGGAGGCTGCCGAAAAATCATCCGGATCCGAGCGCAGCGCCTCGGCATCCACCAAAAAAAACCGCGCATCAAAGCGCCGTGGCCGGCCGGGAGGGGTCAGGGCCCGGAACACGAACTGAAGCGCGGAAGCATCCGGCACATAACCGGTGGCCGCAAAGCTCTGCCAGTCGGTCGGCACATCTCCGGGCCAGGACCCGGGATGACCCAGCACCAGGCCGGTTTCCTCCCAGAGTTCGCGGACAGCAGCGGCGGCCAGCGCTCCGGCAAAGCCCGGGGTTGCGTCTTCGGACAGCCGGTCGGCACAAACCCCGGGCAGGGGGGCTGCAAGCGGCACCTGCGCGTCGCCGGCATCCACAGCGCCACCGGGAAAAACGAATTTGTTGGGCATAAAAACTGCTTTTGCCCCGCGCTGTCCCATCAGGATGCGCGGGTTGCTCAGCCTGTCGCGCAGCACGATGACTGTGGCGGCATTCCGGATGCGGGTTTTGTCTTCGGCGCTCGGTATGGTCATGCCCGGTCCCTTTCGCGAAGCAGGCATCAGGGGGTCAGGCGATATTGCCGAAACCTCCCATGCCGCGGGCCCACTGGTAGCCCACCATGGCACCTTTGAGTCTCGGAAGAAGGTACAGAGAGAGGGCCACACAGCCAACCGCAAAGAACGAAAAAAGCACCAGCGGATCGGGCCGCCAGGTTACAAACGCAAGATGCAGCAGCGGGGCCATCAGATGGCCGACAAAAAGAATGGTCAGATAGGCGGGGCCATCATCGGCGCGATGATGATGAAGCTCTTCGCGGCAGACCGGGCAACTGTCATTCACCTTCAGATAGGATTTAAGCAAAGGTCCGTTTCCGCAGTGCGGGCACCGGCGCTTCCAGCCGCGCACCATCGAGCGGCGCGTGTCGCGCTGTGCCTCTGCGGAGGCGCTGGTGCGCGGCGCGCGTGTGAGGGTATCGCCGTCCTGGCTGATCTTTTCCATGATCTTTTCCTGTGCTGGAGACCCATCAATGCGCCTTTACGCGCCGGGATAAAAGATGACGAGCGGTCGCTGCGGCGGGATGTCGCGAAGGATGCGCAAAAAAAGTGCGACGGAAATCGTGTCGCTCTGCGTGGAACATGTATCGCCTCCCGGAGAGGGGGCTGGCAGAGATCTCAAAGGAGAGACCAGATGAGACATAAAGTATTTATCGCACTGATCGTCGGGGCAAGCGTATCGCTTGCTGCAGGGGTGGCAATGGCAAAAGACCACCGTGCTCAGGGTGCCGCATTCGAGACGCTGGACGCCGACGGCGATGGCCGGATCACCCGCGCCGAAGCCGAAGCGATGGCTGCGGGCCGGATGGCCGCAGCGGACACGGACGGGGACGGCGCCCTTAGCCTTGCAGAGATCGAAGCACACGGCGCGGCGCGGGCAAAAGAGCGGGCCGCGCGTATGATGGAGCGTCTGGACGCAGATAAAGACGGCAGGCTCACCGCCGAAGAGATGCGCGCCGGCAAACGTGCGGGCCGGATGTTTGACCGTGCTGATGCCGATGGTGACGGGGTTATCACAAAAGCCGAGTTTGACGAGGCCCGCGAAAAGATGCGCCGCCGTCATGGTCGCGACGCCGGCTGATCCGGTCTGATGCGGCGCCGCTTGATTGCGGCGTCGCAGCCTCGTAACCCTGTCCGGGATGGTTATGCCGCGCGACGATTTCGCCTCACTTTCGGATGACGCTCTTCTGCTCATGTTTGCGCAGGGGGATGATCAGGCGTCCCGGACTCTGACGGCGCGGCTGCTGCCGCGTGTCTATGGCCATGCGCGGCGTCTGCTTGGGGATGCCGCCGAGGCCGAGGACGTGGCCCAGGAGGCGATGCTGCGGCTCTGGCGCATGGCGCCTGACTGGCGGCAGGGCGAGGCAAAGGTGACGACATGGCTTTACCGGGTGACGGCGAACCTTTGCACCGACAGGCTGCGCAGGCGCCGCGGTACCGCTCTGGACGAGATCGCCGAACCAGCAGACCCGGCACCGGGTGTGCTGGCACAGATGCAGACGCGGGCGCGGGGCGAGGCGTTGCAGGCAGCACTTGACCTGCTGCCCGACAGACAGCGACAGGCGGTGGTGCTGCGCCATATCGACGGGCTCAGCAACCCTGAGATCAGTGCTGTGATGGATATCAGTGCGCGGGCGGTGGAAAGCCTGACGGCGCGCGGAAAAGGGACCCTGACGGCCTTGCTGGCCGGGCGGCGTCCGGAACTGGGGTACAGTGATGACGACACCGGATGATGATGCGATGAAGGCGCTCGATGCGCTGCTGCACGAGGCCGCAGGCGAGGACGTGCAACTTCCTGACGGGCTGACGTCGCGTGTTCTCGCGGATGCGCGAGACGTGCAGGCAGACCGTGGAAAAGCGGTCGCAAAGCCACAGCGTGAGCGGTTTTTCGCACGTTTGCAGGCCATTATGCCGGGCGGCTGGCCCGGGGCAGGCGGTCTGGTCGCGGCGACCTGCGCGGGCTTCTGGATCGGGATCAGCCCGCCCGCGGCACTGCCTGATCCGGGTAGCGCGCTTTTTGAAACGGGAACTGTAACGGCCTGGGACGGCCCCGTTGATCTGGCCGGGTTCGGCTGGGCTGTGGAAGAGGAATAAATCATGCAGAACGATGCAGAGCAGAAACCCCGTGTGCCCGGACGCCGGCTGAAACTCTTTCTGGGGCTTTCGGTGGCGCTCAATCTGGCCTTCGTCGGGTTGCTTGCAGGGGCCTTTTTGCGGCACGATCCGATGGCGGGACGGGGCGGGCCGCAGGCCTATGCATGGCCCTATATGGCGGCACTTGAGCGTGAGGACCGCCGCGCAATGTTCCGCGCATTGCGCGATGAACGCAAAGCAACATTCCCCGAGCGCGGATCGCGGCGCGCGATGTATGATGATGTTGTTCAGGCGATGCGGGCTGACCCCTTCGACGCCCAGGCTCTGCAGGCTGCGGTGGACCGGCAGGCCGGGATCGGCGTTGCTTTTCAGCAAAGCGCACGGGCGGCCTGGCTGGAGCTGGTCGCTGGCATGAGCGACGCTGAGCGCGCGGCGTATGCCCGGGGTGTGGAAGAGGCGCTGAGCCGCCGGAAAAAGCGCAAGTGACACATCAGGTACGTGGCGCAAGCCTTTGAGTTAATTGGATCAGGCGGCGGGGCGGCTCATTGTGACCTGATTGCGTCCCTGCACTTTGGCTTCGTAGAGCGCCTTATCCGCCGCATCGAGAAGAAAATTCGCATCGCGGTCGCGTTCACAGGCGTTTTTCCCCTGCAGCCCGCCGATGGTCACGCCGATTGAGATTGTCACTGTGATCGGGTCAGGCGCGCCCGGGATGGTGAACCCGATGCCGCCTATCCGGCGGCAGATCCTGCGCGCGGCGACCCGGGCTTCGGTCAGCGGCGTGGCCGGCATGACGATCAGAAACTCCTCGCCCCCGATCCGCGCGACAAGATCGACACCGCGCAGGTTCTCGCGCAGACGGCGTGCGGCCTCGACGAGCACCGCGTCGCCCGACGCATGGCCGTAAAGGTCATTTATACGCTTGAAGTGGTCGAGATCCGCCACCATCACCGCAAAGCTGCGTCCGGTGGCCGCCGAATGCTCGGCCACGCGGGCCAGATGGGGCATGGCATAGCGCCGGTTGTGCAACCCGGTGAGCGGGTCAGAAACAGCGGCCTTCAGCCCGGTGCGCACGGTCGCGCGCAACTGGTCGGCAAGCCGTTTGCGCCGCAACATCGCTTTGACACGCAGCGCCATTTCAGTGACCTCGAACCCGTCTGTCATCAGATCGTCGGCACCCAGATCGAGTGCATATGCGCCAAGCCCGGGATCCGGGCTGGGCTGCAGCACGAGAATGCCGGCATGCCGCGTGATCGCCGTGGCCCGGATGGCAGCAAGCAGGCGCAGTACCTCGCCGGAGTGATTTTCCTTGTCTTCCAGCACGAGCACAAAGATATCCGGCACCTTGCCCGGCATCAGATCGCGCAGAGCTGTCTCAGGAGCGGCATAGCGCAGGCCGCTGCGCAGCACCGGCGTCAGCTTGCTCATCCAGCCCTGGATGCGGGCGCTGTCTGCGCCGACCATGATCACCCGCCCCGGCGGGCCGAAATCAGCGGGGTCTTCGGCGAAACCGAGCGCCCGCGAAGTGTCTTCGCGCATTTTCCATTCCGCTGCTGTGTTATGCGCCCGGATCAGGCTGCGCACGCGCGCCAGAAGCAGCGTGTCATCGATGGGTTTGAGCATCACGTCATGCACGCCTGCTTCGAGCGCTTTGAGCCGGCTGTCTGCATTGGGCCGGCAGCCAATAACCATCATCGGAATTGCGCGGGTCTGGGGATTACGCTGAAGCTTTTGGCAAAGCTCCGCGGAGTCGCAGTCGGGCAGAGCCATCGCGGAGATGATCAGATCCGGGTCATGCCGCAGGGCTGCAACGCAGGCCTCATCAGCGGTCGCGGCCTGTACAACTTCGTAAAACGCGGATGCCAGCTTAACCTTAAGCACAATGCGGTTTGTGGAAATGGCATCAACGATGAGGATTTTGCCCTGCACGTTTCGGTCATCCTTTTCCTTGCATCATCCGGTAATCGACATTGCCGTTCAATTGGTTAACAAAGAGTTTCCGGAAACGTTAAAATGTGAGAGCTTTATGTCCCTTACGCGGGAAAACGCCGAAGTGGTTGCCCTGCAGGTGCTGGGCTGGCTGGCAGGCAATGACGAATTGCTGCCGGTATTTCAGGGGTCTACAGGCGTTTCCGAAAGCGACATCCGGGCGGGTGCGGCAGATCCCGCGTTTCTGGGATCGGTCCTCGACTTCGTGCTGATGGACGATGCCTGGGTGGTGGCGGCCTGCGACTCGGCCGGGTTGCGGTATGAGATGCTGCCGGCGGCGCGCCGGGCGCTGCCGGGCGGCGATGAGGTGCACTGGACATGACCAGGGTACGCGGTGTGCTCTTTGACAAAGACGGCACGCTTTTCGATTTTGCGCGGACCTGGGAAGCATGGGCGGTCTCCTTCCTGACGCGGCTTGCACCGGAGCGTGATCACCGGATCCGGCTCGGGACGGCGATCGGGTTTGACGTCATAACGGGAGAATTCAGCCCGGGCAGTGTGGTGGTTGCGGGGACGCCCGGAGAGGTTGCGGCGGTTCTGGCCCGTCCCCTGCCGCAGTATTCGGCCGGATCTCTTGTGGAGGTGATCAACGCAGAGGCCGAAGCCGCGCCCCAGGCCGAAGCCGTGCCCCTCGTGCCGTTGCTTGAACAGTTGCGTGCCACCGGTCTGATCCTGGGCGTGGCAACAAATGACGCCGAACGCCCTGCACGCGCGCATCTAGATCAGGCCGGGGTGACCGGGTTTTTCGATTTCATTGCAGGCTTTGACAGCGGGCACGGCGCAAAACCGGGCCCCGGTCAGCTTCACGCCTTTGCCGGGGCGACAGGGCTGGCACCGGATCAGATTGTCATGGTCGGTGACAGCACTCACGATCTGCACGCGGGCAGGGCTGCGGGCATGCGCTGTGTCGGGGTCCTGACAGGGCTTGCCCCGGCGGAAGCGCTCGCCCCCCATGCAGATGTCATAATGGATAATATCGGTGGCCTGCCGGCCTGGCTGGCGACGCAGGGCTGAAACGGCGCTCCTGCGCTCAAAAACGACGCAGAGGGTCGCGAACGGGACGGCCCTTGTGATGCGGCTCTGGCCTTCTCAGGGGGCTTTTCGCCCAACGAAGGATAGTCCCATGGCCGACGCACCCACCAGACGCAGAACCCGCGGCGGCGGCCGTTCCGGTGCCGCCACGCGCCGCGGGTCCGCCGTGATCCAGCAGATGCCGTGGAAGCCACCGGTCAACACCGATGCCCCGACCGAACCGCTCTCGCCTGAAGGCGTCGAGGCGATCCATGACGGGGCCATGCGCATTCTTGAAGAGATCGGCATCGAGTTTCTCAATGAAGAAGCTGTTGAGATCCTGCGCAAAGAAGACTGCACCATCAACGGCACCAACGTGCGCATGGGCCGCGAAATGGTGATGGAATGGATCAGCAAAGCGCCGCCGGAGTTTACACTTACACCGCGCAACCCGGACCGCAAAATCACCATCGGCGGGCGCAATCTGGTGTTCGGCAATGTCTCCTCGCCGCCCAATTACTGGGACATGCACCTCGGCACCAAGGTGCCCGGCACCCGCGAGATGTGCCGCGATCTTCTGAAACTGACACAATACTTTAACTGCATTCATTTCGCCGGCGGCTATCCGGTCGAACCGGTCGATATCCACGCCTCTGTGCGCCACCTTGATGTGCTTTTCGACAAGCTCACCCTGACCGACAAGGTCATGCACGCCTATTCACTCGGCAAAGAGCGGGTTGAGGACGTCATGGAGATGGTCCGCATCAGCCAGGGACTGTCCCACGAAGAATTTGATGCCAGCCCGCGGATGTACACCAACATCAACTCGACGTCGCCGCTCAAACACGACTATCCGATGATGGACGGCTGGATGCGCATGGCGCGGCGCGGGCAGGGGCTCGTGGTCACCCCCTTCACGCTCGCCGGGGCCATGGCGCCGGTGACGATGGCAGGCGCTGTGGCACAGTCTCTGGCCGAGGCGCTTTGTGCGGTGGTGCTGGCGCAGATCATCCGTCCGGGCTGTCCTGTTGCGATCGGCACGTTCACTTCGAACGTGGATATGAAATCGGGTGCGCCGGCTTTCGGCACGCCGGAATACATGCGTGCCACGCAGATGACCGGGCAGCTTGCGCGGTTTTACGGTCTGCCGATGCGCTCTTCGGGCGTCTGTGCGGCCAACGTGCCCGACGGACAGGCGATGTGGGAGACATCAAACAGTCTCTGGGCTGCCGTGCAGTCGGGTACGAATATGGTGTATCATGCCGCCGGCTGGCTTGAGGGCGGGCTGATTGCAAGCCCTGAAAAGTTCATCATGGACTGCGAAGTCCTGCAGCAGATCCAGCGCTATATGGAGCCGGAAATCTGCGCCACCGGTCCTGATGAGATCGCTCTCGACGCCATTAAATCGGTTGGCAACGCAGGGCATTTCTTTGGCATTCAGCATACACAGGACCGCTATACCACGGCCTTTTATCAGCCCTTCCTCAGTGACTGGAAAAACTACGAGGGCTGGGAGGCCGCAGGCGCTGTCTGGACGCCCGAACGCGCGCATCTGATGTTCAAAGAGATCACTGCTTCCTTCGAGCCGCCTGCGATGGACGTGGCCATCCGGGATGAACTTGCAGATTTCGTGGCCCGTCGGAAGTCGGAAGGCGGCGCCCCGACAGATTTCTGAAAAGTGTAATCATTTCAATGGCTGACCGGGTTTCTCCTGGGTAAATCTTAACCGGTATGCGTCACCCTGCCTGTGGGATATTGGGAATGAGGCATTCATGCACGGGTTGGTAAACCGGGCGATCCAGAGATTTGTCACCGACAGTTACGGCGCGGCGCAATGGCGTGCTGCTACCGACCGTGCGGGTCTCGGGTTCTCGGAGTTTGAGGCAATGTGGTCTTATGACGACGCGATCACTCCGCGTGTCCTCGAGGCCGTCTGCGATGTGCTCGACCGCGGTTATGACGAGCTGCTCGAGGATATCGGTACCTATCTGGTGTCGCATCCGGGTGTTGAGGCGCTGCGCCGGCTTTTGCGGTTCAGTGGTGTCAGCTTCGTCGAATTCCTGCATTCACTGGATGATCTGCCCGACCGGGCGCGGCTGGCCGTCTCCGATCTGGAGCTTCCGGATATTGCGCTGCGCGAACACGCGGCTGGAAGCTATACGCTTCTGGTGCGCGGGCAGTTGCCGGGGTGCGGTCATCTCTTCATGGGTGTCCTGCGCGCTATGGCGGATGATTACGGCGCACTTGCCTTTCTTGAGCATAAAGGAACTGAAGACGGCGCAGAGGTTGTTGCCGTTACCCTTCTCGAAACAGAATTTGCCGAGGGACGCGGGTTCGATCTCGGTGCGCGTGCCGGATGAGTGAGCAGCAGGCATGTTTCGGGATGCTGGACGTGCTCTGTCCGATGCATGTGGTGGTTGGTCCGGACGGGCGGATTGCGCATGCGGGGCCGACGGCTTGCAAGTTCTGGCAGGAGGGTGACCTCAGAGGGCGGAAATTTATCGAAGTTTTTGATATCCGCCGCCCGCGACCGGTTGCTGACGGGGCCGAACTGGCGGCCCTCTCGGGTGCTAAGCTGCACATCAGGTTGCGTGTGCCACCCCACCGGGAACTCAAAGGCGTCGCGGTGGCGGGGCCTTTGCCACAGCATGTTACGGTAAACCTGTCGTTTGGCATTTCAGTCGTCGATGCCATCCAAAACTACGACCTGACCGCCGCGGATTTTGCAGCCACTGACCTGACCATCGAGATGCTCTATCTTGTCGAGGCGAAATCGGCAGCAATGGAGGCCTCTCATCAACTGAATCAGCGTCTGCAGTCTGCGCGGGAGGCAGCAGAGGAACAGGCCGTAACCGACCCGCTGACCGGTCTGAATAACCGGCGGGCTATGGATGCGGTGCTGGCGCAATATATCAGCGCGGGCCGCAGTTTTGCGCTCATGCAGATCGATCTGGATTTCTTTAAGGCTGTAAATGACACCTTCGGGCATGCAGCAGGCGATCACGTGCTGCTTGAGGTGGCTCGCATCATGATGGACGAAACCCGCGCCGCAGATACCGTGGCCCGGGTGGGGGGCGATGAATTTATTATTCTTTTACACGGCGATCTTGACCGCGAAACGATCGCACAGATCGCGCATCGCATCATCAGCCGGATGACGACGCCCATTCCTTTTGAGGGCGCAGTCTGCCGGATTTCTGCCAGCATCGGCTCTGTGCAGAGTACTGACTACATCAGGCCGACGGCCGATCAGTTGCTCAAAGACGCCGATGAGGCACTCTATCACTCAAAACGCACCGGGCGGGAACGGCACACGTTTTTTGCTGGCCTTGAGCCGGACCGGCAATCTGCGCA
>CBDUCB010000089.1:0-12929 GCA_965365545.1 uncultured Roseobacter sp.
TGAAGAGGTGCAGTTTCTCGTCGATGCCGCAGCCCGGGGTGTGCCGCAGACCACGCGCAGCGATGCGCTGATTTCTGTGCTCGCCACGCTGGAGCAGCACCGCCAGGACCAGCGCGCGCACCTGACCGGCCAGCGCGCCGGGGCGACCTGACGCGATGTTCTGGCTTACGTTTGCAGTCTTCTTCGGCGCCTGTGCCGGTGCTGGTCTCACTGGCGGTCTGTTTCCGCCGGGCCCCTGGTACCGCACGCTGGACAAGCCGTGGTTCACGCCGCCCGACTGGGTGTTTCCGGTCACCTGGACGGTGCTTTATTTCTGCATCGCCACTGCCGGCGCGCGGGTCGCGATGCTGGAAGGGAACGGCCTCGCGATGGGGCTCTGGGCGATGCAGATTGCCTTTAACGGGCTCTGGACACCGGTCTTTTTCGGGTTGCGCAACATCCGTCTGGGCATGGCGGTGGTCTCGTTTCTGTGGCTCGTCGTGGCGGCCGGGATGGTGGCCTTGTGGCAGGTTGACTGGCTCTCCGGGCTTTTGTTCGTGCCCTATCTGATCTGGGTCACGATTGCGGCGGCTCTCAATGCGGGCGTCTGGCGGCTGAACCCCGAAGAGGCCCGCAACCCGCCACCGATTGAAACGTAACAGGCATGCGCAGATCCCTTAAGGCACGCCGGCGTTTTTGCAGCGCTGTGAACATGCAGAAAAACTGTGTTCCTGCCAGACAGCAGGTCATAGCCTGCGACGCGGGCGGGACGGGGCATTGGTGTGCGGTGACAGGTGCTCTGAGATGAATGCGGCGCAGAGTAAATCCCGCAGCATCCGCAACATCCTTGCGCTGATCTGTGCCTTTCTGGTGCCGGTGGCGATTATCTATGCTGACGTGATCCTGCTGAACAGCACCATGGGCGAAAGCTCTCTGGTGCAGATCGCGCAGGTGCTGATGATCCTCGCCGGTGCTTTGTTCTTTGTAGCAGGTGCACGCGCGCAGCCCGCGCAGCGCGGATATCTGGTAGTGTTTGCCACGCTCTTTTTGTGCATGTTCATCCGCGAAAATGACGGGCTGCTGGACCATATCGCCCATGGGTTCTGGGTTGTTCCGGCCTCAGTGACAGCCTTTGCCGGGGGTCTTATCCTGCGCCGCAGCCGGGATACTGTGACGGGTCCGTTCATTGCGCATGCTGAAACCGGTCCGTTCTGGATTCTGATGACCGGTTTTTTCCAGCTGATGGTGTTCAGCCGCCTCTTCGGAAGTGGCCACCTGTGGGATTTCGCCGAAGCCAGCGCGGGCTCTGACGTGGTCAAATCCCTGGTGCAGGAAGGCACTGAACTGGCCAGTTATACGCTGATCCTGCTGGGCTCTTATCTGTCGCTGCGGTCACGCTTCGGCGCCGGCGCACCGGAGGAGAAGGGCTGAGCCGAAGGCTTTGTGCAAGAGGCGCAGGACCGTGGCTTCGGGCCGGGGCGCCGGTCAGGACCACCGCCAGTTTCTGCGGCGCGGAACCCTGACGGCCAGCATGGGTTTCAGGAACGGGGAGCGGAAGCGTCGCAGATCGAGCGCCTCATGCACGCCGGTCGTGCGCTCACCGTCAAGCACCGTCTCCACCGCGGAGCGCGTGTAAAACGGCGCATCCAGCATGCCGAGGGTCTGGCGCGCGCCCTGTCCCGGATCAGCCCGGGTCTCGCGGGAGACGGCCCAGAGGCTGCGGCGCAGTTTCGTTTTCGGCGGCAGGGAGATGGCGCTGGCCTGCCCGTCATGGCCAAATCGGAAACCCGCGGCAAGCTCTGAGCCATCAAGCCTTGTGGCGTCATAAAAACAGGTCGCACCTTTGCCCGTGGGATAGCGTCCCCAGGTCCAGTAGCTGAAATCTTCTTCCAGTGCGCGGGTGCCGAAATTGGCGTCGAAATACCCTTCGCCCTGCCACTGCCATCCCGGGCGGTCGATGTCGACATCGATGCGCGCGCAGGGCGCAAAAGGCCGCCAGATATGTGCGCCGTCGGGTGTCAGCGGCAGTTCTGCATTCGTGATCGCGGACGGCGTCAGCGTGATGCGGCCCCGCACCCGGCTGATCAGCGGCGGGCCGGAGACCTCGTCAATGTCGATCACCAGACGGCCTGCCTCCCAGCGCATCATCGAGGGGCCGACCTCGAACCGCGAGGCCGTCTGGCGCAGCGCGCTTTCGCCCCGGTCGGTCATCGTAAACCGCCCGCCGGGCCCGTAAGTGGCCACATTGATACAGACGTGGTTCTGCGGGTTGCGCCGCCCGGACCAGCGGTACCAGGGCGAGAAAACAGAGCCTATAAAGCCAATAACAGAGACTGCACGTGTGCCGCAGTCGCTCAGGCCGTCGACATACCACCAGGCATAACCGTTGGCTGCAACGTCGACGTTGAAGTTAGGTCGCGTAAGATCGCCCCGGCCGCGTGCCGTGCGGAGAGCGTCGCCATCGGCACCCCCGCGCCCGGATGCGTCCCCCCGCCCGCGAGCCAGAGCCCCGGCACCGGCGTCGCAGCGGTTGGTCGTTTCAGGGCGGCGGTCATGCCGTGCGGCGTCTGGCCGTAAAGCGCGCCCAGACTGTCCGGGAACATCCGCGCGAAAGTCTGCGGTGTCGTGATGGTTGTCGCGTCCGGTGTCGGGCTGAAGGTCACGCCCGAAGAAGTGAGCCGGTGAATGATCTGATGATGCCATTGGTCAAGGTCCGTTGGGTCAGTGGTGTCAGAGGTGGCGGGCGCGTTCGAGATGATCTCAAAGCGCTCCTGTGCCGGGGGTGGGGTCTGCTGGCCGCGGTCTTCGGCGCAGATATAAAGCGTGGGGTCGGCGGGGATGCGGCCAGCAGCAAGATCGGTGAATTCTGACTGCGGATCGGCGGCGAAAAAGACGTTGTGATGGGCCAGATCGCGTCCGGCGGGCGTTGCCGCAAAGCTGTGTACCCGGGCGGAGAAGGAGCGCGGCAGCCTGAGGGTTTGCGGGGCCACATGGCGGAGGTCTGCGCCGAGACTGCCGGCGGCAATTGCGCGCGGATCACCGGCATAGACCACGGCCTGCGCGGTCAGCGTTTCGCCACCTGTCAGATGCACGCCGGTTGCGCGGCCCTGCGTCAGGCCGATGCGGTCGACGTGAGGACCGGTACGGATCTCGACGCCGAGGGTCCGGGCAACGGTCGCCATCGCCAGCGCGAGGCGGTGCATGCCGCCTTCGACGACCCAGACGCCGGCGGCTTCGGCCTGCCAGATCAGCGAGAGTATAGCGGGGCTCAGGTGCGGCGCGCCGCCGACATAGGTGGCATAGCGCCCGAAAAGCTGCGCCAGACGGGGGTCGCCGAACTGCCGCGCGAGCGCGGATTTCAGCGTGGACAGCGGCGCCATCGCGCGGATCAGCGCGGGCTGGCGCAGCACATGCGGGATCAGGTCGGCGAGGCGCGGGGCAGGGGCCTGCATCATGGGCGCATCAAAGGCCTGAAAAAGCTGCGCGGTGCGGCTGTTGAACCGGCGGAAATCATCGGCGGCACGGGCACCCGCGAAATCCGCAATGGCACCCGCGCTCTTGCCGGCATCCGCGAAAAGATCAAGGCTGCTGCCGTCGGGCCAGAAGTGCCGTGCGAGAATGTCCTGGGGGATCAGTGACACGTGATCTTCCAGACGGGCGCCGGCGCAGTCAAAGAGGTCGTCAAAGATATGGCGCATGGTCAGTACCGTCGGCCCGGCATCGACCGGCCCCGCAGCACTGGGCAGAGTGCGGATTTTGCCCCCCGTGTGCGCGTGACGTTCCAGAAGAGTGACCTGCAACCCGCCTGCGGCAAGCCGGATCGCGGTCGCAAGCCCGGCCACACCGGCACCGATCACGACGGCGCGGACCCTTTCAGGATGCAACGGGGCGGCAGAAACAAGCATAGGCGATTGTTGACTCAAGCGTGCAATGTGTCCAGTATGATTTACACATTGGTGTCGAATTATTCTGACACTATGTCTTTGAGGGATGTTTTCTATGGGCCTGAATACGCGGATCGAAGCGTGCATCGCGCACTCAGTTGCACTTGGCCAGGGACGCGGTTCGGTCCCGCCAAAACTCGCCTCTGCGCTGGGATATGCAACCGCACCGGGCGGTGCGCGTATCCGCCCGACGATCCTGATGTCGGTGGCGATGGCCTGTGGTGATGACCGTCCGATGATCTCTGACGCGGCGGCGGCAGCGCTTGAGCTTATCCACTGCGCCAGCCTCGTGCATGATGATCTGCCCTGCTTTGACGATGCCGATCTGCGGCGTGGAAAACCATCGGTGCACAAAGCTTATTCCGAGCCGCTTGCCGTGCTCACGGGTGACAGTCTGATCGTGCTGGCTTTTGAAATCCTCGCGCGCCAGTCTGCGCATGCGCCCGACCGGGTGGCGCAACTTATTATGACCCTGGCACAGCGCACCGGCATGCCCGGCGGTATCTGTGCGGGCCAGGGCTGGGAAAGCGAAACCGAGATTGATCTTTCCGCCTATCACCAGGCGAAAACCGGCGCGCTTTTTATTGCCGCCACACAGATGGGCGCGATCGCCGCCGGTCAGGAGGCCGAACCCTGGTTTGAGCTGGGTGCCCGGATCGGTGAGGCCTTCCAGGTCGCGGATGATCTGCGCGACGCACTTTATGATGCCGAAACGCTGGGCAAACCTGCAGGTCAGGATGATCTGCACGGACGGCCGAACGCTGTGGCGCAGCTTGGCGTACAGGGCGCGATTTCGCGTCTGCGCGATATTCTGGGCGGGGCGATTGCCTCTATCCCCTCCTGCGCCGGTGAAGCACAGCTGGCGGAAATGGTGCGCATGTATGCCGAGCGTCTGACGCCGGTTGCACCGACGGTAACGGCTGCCACCTCACCCACCCGCCATGTCTGATCTCAGCGCGCCGCCGTCGCCGGCCTGGCGGGGAGGCTGGCAGAACCGGCTGATCGCGCGTCCCGGCTTTCAGAGCTGGGCGAGCCGCTTTCCGCTGACCCGTGGCCAGGCGCGGCGGGATGGCGCTGTTCTTTTTGATGTGGTGCAGGGCTTCGTTCAGAGCCAGGTGCTGATGGCGCTGGTGGAACTTGATCTGCTGCCGCGTCTGCGTGGTGGGCCGCAAAGCGCTGAAGATCTCGCGCGTGCCGCAGATGTGCCGGCGGACCGGATGCAGATCCTGCTGCAGGCAGCGGCAGCGCTGGGGCTGATGAAACGGCGGCGCGACGGGCGTTTTGCGCTGGCGCGTAAAGGGGCGGCGCTGATGGGCGTGCCTGGGCTCGATGCGATGATCCGGCACCACCGCGCCTTTTACGCGGATCTTGCGGACCCGGTTGCGCTGCTGCGCGGACCGGAGCGCACCGAGCTGTCCGAGTTCTGGCCGTATGTCTTCGGGGCGCGCGGCGAAATCGACCCGGAGGTCGCCGCGACCTATTCCGACCTCATGGCGCAAAGCCAGCGACTGGTGGCCGAAGATACCCTGCGGGCTGTGTCGCTCAGAGGTGTGGATCATCTGCTGGATATCGGCGGCGGAACAGGCGCCTTTCTCGAAGCTGCGGGCGGCGCATACCCCGGTCTTTCCATGACGCTTTTCGATCTGCCGCAGGTGACGCCGGCGGCCACCGCGCGCTTTGCGCAGGCGGGCATGTCCGGGCGCGTGACCCTCTGCCCTGGTTCTTTCCGCGATGATCCTTTGCCGCGCGGCGCGGATGCAATTTCGCTCATCCGGGTGCTGTACGATCATGCGGACGATACCGTCGCGCACCTGCTGCGTGCGGTTTTTGATGCTCTGCCGGACGGCGGGCGTCTCATCATCTCAGAGCCAATGGGCGGCGGCCGTCAGCCCGACCGGGCGGGGGATATCTATTTCGCTTTCTACACGATGGCGATGCAAACCGGGCGAACGCGGTCGGCTGAGGAAATCACAGCACTGTGTAAGGCCGCCGGTTTCACCGACATCCGCAGTCCGGCACCTGCGCGCAGCTATGTCACGCGAACCCTCACGGCCGTCAGACCGGCTGTCCCGGGGAATGTGTAACCGAATGACTGTCCATTTTGATTGACACATTGGTATGTAAGCTTAAACTGACAGAACAACAGTATGCTGTCCGGTGAGTCTTTGACATCGATCAAAGTCCCTGGAGCAGCCGGAGGATAAGACACTTGGAAACCACCGCCGTACTCCTGAAAGGTCCCCGCGATCTGGATGTCGGCCGTCTGACGCTGACTGCGCCGGGCGAGGGGGACCTGGTTGTCGACATCACCCATTCAGGAATTTCCACCGGAACCGAAAAACTGTTCTGGACCGGACAGATGCCGCCCTTTCCGGGCATGGGCTATCCGCTGGTGCCGGGCTATGAGGCCGTTGGCGAAGTTGTCGCAGCGTCGCCTGCTACAGGCTACCGCACGGGCGACCGCGTCTTTGTGCCGGGGGCAAACTGCTATGATGGTGCCTTTGGCCTTTTCGGGGGCGCAGCTTCCCGCGTGGTCACAGCGGCGGACCGGGTGACACGAATCGATCCGGGGTTTGGTGAAAGCGGTGCGTTGCTCGCCCTGGCGGCGACCGCCCGTCACGCAATGGCCGGTCTGAACAAATCTGTGCCGGATCTTATCGTGGGTCACGGCGTGCTGGGCCGGTTGCTTGCGCGGCTGACCATGGCCGCAGGCGCACCGGCACCTACCGTCTGGGAAACCGATCCCGGCCGGCGCACCGGTGCCACCGGGTATCAGGTGATCGATCCGCGCGAAGACGAGCGCCGCGATTACATGTCGGTCTATGATGCTTCGGGCAATGTCGATGTTCTGAACGATCTTGTCGCCTGCATGGGGCGGGGCGGAGAGATCGTGCTCGCCGGGTTTTACTCCCAGCCGATCAGCTTTGCCTTTCCGCCCGCTTTCATGAAAGAGGCGCGGTTCCGGGTCGCGGCAGAGTGGACACGCGACGACCTGGCGGCGACACGCGCGCTGGTCGAAGGCGGATCGCTGAGCCTTGACGGGCTTATCACACATACCAGCGACGCGGCCGATGCGCCGGCGGCGTACCACCAGGCATTCACCGATCCCGACTGTCTCAAGATGATACTCAACTGGAAGGATGCGGCATGAAGGACGAAGTCCCGAACCTCAAGGATTTTGACAAGCGTCTGCGCGATGAAGCGAAAGACGAGCCGACCCTTGAAGTGCCCCAGGGCGCGCCGACCTCCAAAACCCAGATCATCGCGATCTATGGCAAGGGCGGGATCGGCAAATCCTTCACGCTGGCGAACCTCAGCCATATGATGGCCGAGCAGGGCAAGCGCGTGCTGCTCATCGGGTGCGATCCGAAATCCGATACGACGTCGCTTTTGTTTGGTGGCAAGGCCTGCCCGACAATCATCGAGACCTCGACCCGCAAGAAGCTTGCCGGTGAAGAGGTGCAGATCGGTGACGTGTGTTTCAAACGCGGCGGCGTTTTCGCGATGGAGCTTGGCGGCCCGGAAGTTGGTCGCGGCTGTGGCGGGCGTGGCATCATTCACGGGTTCGAGCTTCTGGAAAAGCTCGGGTTTCACGACTGGGATTTCGATTACGTTCTGCTCGACTTTCTGGGCGACGTGGTCTGCGGCGGCTTCGGTCTGCCGATTGCGCGCGACATGGCGCAGAAGGTTATTCTTGTCGCCTCGAACGATCTGCAGTCGCTTTATGTGGCCAACAACGTCTGCTCGGCGGTGGAGTATTTCCGCAAGCTTGGCGGCAATGTCGGTGTCGCAGGCCTGGTGATCAACAAAGATGACGGCACAGGTGAGGCTGCGGCTTTTGCCGAAGCTGTCGATATACCGGTTCTGGCAAGCATCCCGCAGGACGACGATCTGCGCAAGAAATCCGCCAACTATCAGATTGTCGGCACCGCGCAGTCGCAGTGGGGCGCACTTTTTGCAGAGCTTGGCGAGAACGTCGCTGTTGCACCACCTGTGCGCCCGGTCCCGCTTGATCAGGATGGTCTGCTGGGGCTTTTCGATGCCTCCGAGACCGGTGGCGACTATGTTCTTGTGCCGGCAACAGACGTGGACATGCGCGGCAAAAACGCGGCGCCGAAGCCTTCGCTGGAGGTGGTCTATGACGAAGCTTGAGCATTTCGATCAATCCTACTCAGCAATCCGGCAGAGTGCATGGACAGAGCGTAAATCGCGCGAGGCCTACCAGGCGTCGCTGGACTCCGTGGAAGCATCCCGTCGGTTGCTCGACCAGTTGCGTGACACCGTAAGCCCGCAGAAGGCCGTGAGCGAATGAAATCAGAAGTCACATATGACGATGCCGCCGACGTGGAGGTGATCAAAGGTCACCCGCATGGCGATGTGTCACGTGTGGCCGGTGAAGGTGCGCCTGCCGGCGCGCCCGCAGATGCCATGGGCTGCCATTCCGGTGTCGATATGGAAGAGGCCGCGCGGGCGGCGGGGCAGTCGGAACTTCTGGATAAATTCCGGGCCGATTACCCGGTGGGCCCGCACGACAAGCCACAGTCGATGTGCCCGGCTTTTGGCTCTTTGCGCGTGGGGCTTCGGATGAAGCGCGTGGCCACGGTGCTGAGCGGGTCGGCCTGCTGTGTCTATGGTCTGACGTTTGTGTCGCATTTTTACGGGGCGCGCCGGTCGGTCGGATACGTGCCGTTCAATTCCGAAACCCTGGTAACGGGTAAGCTGTTCGAGGACATCCGCGAGTCTGTGCATGAGCTGGCAGACCCGGATCGCTATGACGCGATTGTGGTGACCAACCTGTGTGTGCCGACCGCAAGCGGTGTGCCGCTGCGGCTGCTGCCCGAAGAGATCAACGGCGTGCGCATCGTCGGCATTGACGTGCCCGGCTTCGGCGTGCCGACCCATGCCGAGGCCAAGGACGTGCTGGCCGGGGCGATGCTGAAATATGCCCGTGCTGAGGCCGAAGCGGGCCCGGTTGCACGGCCTGTAGGATCGCGGACAGATCGTCCGACGGTGGCCTTGCTGGGCGAGATGTTCCCGGCGGATCCGATGATGATCGGTCAGATGCTCAGCCCCATGGGGCTGGCCGCGGGGCCGGTTCTGCCCTGCCGCGAATGGCGCGAGCTTTATGCGGCGCTTGACTGTTCCGTCGTGGCGGCGATCCATCCGTTCTATACCGATACAGTGCGCGAGTTTAAGGCCGCAGGGCGTCCCGTTGTGGGGTCCGCGCCCGTCGGGCTGGACGGAACCATCGACTGGCTGCGTGCCATTGGTGACACCTTTGGCGTCAGCGAAGACCAGATCGCCACGGCACAGAACGCTGTGATGCACGCCATCACCGGTGCGCTGGCGGCGAACCCCATCAACGGCACGATTACGCTTTCGGGCTATGAAGGGTCCGAGCTGCTGGTGGCGCGATTGCTGATCGAGAGCGGTGCGAAGGTGCCATATGTCGGCACGGCCTGCGCAAAATCGCCCTGGTCTGCGGATGATGCTGCATGGCTCGAAGCGAAGGGCGTGACGGTAAAATACCGCGCGTCGCTGGAAGATGACTGTGCCGCGATGGAAGCGGTAAAGCCGGATCTCGCGATCGGGACGACACCGGTGGTGCAGAAGGCCAAGGAGCTTGGTATTCCGGGTCTCTATTTCACGAACCTGATTTCCGCGCGCCCGCTGATGGGTGTTGCAGGAGCTGGATCGCTTGCGCAGGTCATCAATGCGGCCATCGGCAACAAAGACCGTATGGGTAAAATGAAGGCGTTCTTTGAAGGCGTTGGTCACGATGATACGGCCGGTGTCTGGGAAGGCGCGCCCAATCTGCGGCCCGATTTCCGCGCGCAGCATCAAAAGAAGCTCGACAAAATTGCAAGGGCGGCAAAAGCCGCACAGATGATTTAGTGATGGCGCAAAATACATATTTTGCGCCAGGTGCGCGGCAGCGGGTTTCGCCAGAAACCTGCGTGCGCAGGCAGGTGTTATGTCTCACAGGGGCGCTGCCCCCGCGCTGCGCGCTCCCCCGGGATATTTGTGAGCCAGAGAAGCAGGGGGGATCCTGCTGATGCTGGTGACGGATCATGACCGTGCAGGTGGCTATTGGGGCGCTGTTTACGCCTTTTGTGCCGTCAAGGGATTACAGGTGGTGATTGACGGCCCGGTGGGCTGTGAGAACCTGCCGGTGACATCCGTGCTGCATTACACCGATGCGCTGCCGCCGCATGAGTTGCCGATTGTGGTAACGGGTCTTGGTGAAGGCGAGATGGGCGCGGGCACCGAAGAGAGCATGAAACGCGCCTGGGAGACACTTGATCCCGCGCTGCCGGCGGTTGTTGTGACCGGATCCATTGCCGAGATGATCGGCGGCGGGGTCACACCGCAGGGCACCAATATTCAGAGATTCCTGCCACGCACCATTGATGAGGATCAGTGGGAAGCGGCGGATCGGGCGATGACCTGGATCTTTACCGAATTCGGTATGACCAAGGGTCGGATGCCGCCCGAGAAGAAACGCGGGGAAGGTGCGCGTCCCCGCGTGAATATCCTCGGTCCGATGTATGGCACGTTCAACATGCCATCCGATCTGGCCGAGATCCGCAGACTGGTCGAAGGGATCGGCTGCGAGGTCAACATGGTGATGCCTCTGGGCGCGCATGTGGCCGAAATGAGAGATCTGGTAAATGCTGATGTGAACATCTGCATGTACCGCGAGTTCGGGCGCGGGTTGTGCGAGCTTCTTGCCAAGCCGTATCTGCAAGCCCCGATAGGGGTCGAGAGTACCACGAAGTTCCTGCGCGCACTGGGGAACCTCACGGGCCTCGACCCCGAACCTTTTATCACCCGCGAGAAACACTCCACGATCAAACCCGTCTGGGATCTGTGGCGGTCGGTCACGCAGGACTTCTTTGCCACGGCGAGCTTTGCGATTGTGGCAGGTGAGACCTATGCGCGTGGCATCCGGATGTTTCTTGAGGACGACATGGGTCTGCCATGTGCTTTTGCCGTCGCCCGGGTGGCGGGCAAAAAGACCAATAACGACGAGGTGCGCGCCCTGATGGGCTCGACGCGGCCGCTGATCGTGATGGGCTCGATCAACGAAAAGATGTATATGGCCGAGCTCAAAGGCGGGCACGGGCCGAGCCCCGCGTTTATACCGGCCAGTTTCCCGGGGGCTGCGATCCGGCGGCATACGGGCACGCCCTTTATGGGTTATGCCGGGGCCACATACCTCATTCAGGAAGTCTGCAACGGGCTCTTTGACGCGCTTTTCCATATCCTGCCTCTGGGCACGGAGATGGATGCGACCGATGCCACGCTGACGCCTCTGCGGCGCGATTTCCCCTGGGACGCGGATGCCCAGGCGATGCTGGACCGCATCGTTGAGACGCATCCCATCCTGACACGAATTTCAGCCGCGCGCTCCTTGCGGGACGCGGCGGAAAAAGCAGCACTTGCTGCAGGTGACGAACGTGTGGTGCTGGGCACCGTGCGCAGTCTGGATCCGGCGTTGGCCGGACTTGATCTGGAGGATCAGAAATGAGCGATATGACATCTGACATGATGGACACCAGCCCGGCCCGGACGGCCCCCGCGCGGGAAACAGTCCGGCGCAAAAACAGTGTGGAGTTCACGGTCTATTTCGCGATCATCTTTGTGGCGACCCTGCCGCTGGCGACGCTCACCTGGGCGATGCAGGCGATCAGATCGCGCAGCTTTACCAGCAAAGGTCCGATGGCACGCGCCTGGACCCAGGCCCGGATCATCACGCCGATGATCTTTTCGGCCTACTGAACATGAACGACCTCACGCACATCAGGGCTGGCAAGGCCCCGTGCGTGACCCGAATTCCTGGTGTGTGTGCGCCTGCCGGGAGCAAGGACCGAAGGCCTGGTAACAGGGCTTTGGAGACCCCGAGGGGATCCGTCCCCAAAGGACCCGGCCGCGGGGTGCGCGGCGTCAGCATAACGTTCCGGAGGAATATTTATGGCTGATAATACAAACCTGTCTTTCACAGGTCTAACTGACGAGCAGGCGCAAGAATTGCACGCTGTCTACATGAGCGGGCTCTGGCTGTTTTCAGCTGTGGCCGTTGTCGCTCATCTGGCAACGTTCATCTGGCGTCCGTGGTTCTGAAGGAAATGGATATGGCAAAGTTCTACAAGATCTGGCTCATTTTCGATCCCCGTCGTGTGTTTGTCGCACAGGGTGTCTTCCTTTTCCTGCTGGCAGCGATGATTCACCTCGTCCTGCTGAGCACAGATCACTTCAACTGGTTCGAACTGGCGGCGCAATCCGCTCAGTAAATGGACAGACCCGGCCAGGGACTGACCATACCGGTACTGAAGTACCCAAGAAATGCTGCGGGCGGTCAATATGTGCGCCGCCCGCCCGCGGCGAACCAACGGACATAACGCAATAACACGACGGCCTCCGCCTGACAGCGGCCCGTCCTGCCGGACCAGCCCAGTCCCCCCGTTCAGGGGAAGGCGGGGTCCCGGTGCAGGGCGTCCCCGATGACCCAAGGCGCGCCGCACACACGCGGAGAACAGAAGATGGCTTTGCTCAGCTTCGAAAGAAAATATCGCGTCCGCGGAGGGACGCTGATCGGCGGCGATCTGTTCGACTTCTGGGTGGGGCCTTTCTATGTGGGCTTCTTCGGGGTCACGACAGCCTTTTTTGCCCTTCTGGGCACGATCCTTATATTCTGGGGCGCATCACAGCAGGGGACGTTCAATCCCTGGCTTATCAATATCGCACCGCCTGACCTGAGTTATGGTCTGGGCATGGCGCCGCTTCTCGAAGGGGGCCTGTGGCAGATCATCACGATCTGTGCGACCGGCGCCTTTATCAGCTGGGCGCTGCGCGAGGTGGAAATCTGCCGCAAGCTTGGCATGGGCTATCACGTGCCCTTCGGTTTTGGTTTTGCGATCCTCGCCTATGTGACGCTGGTGATCTTCCGCCCGCTGCTGATGGGCGCCTGGGGGCACGGATTTCCCTACGGGATCTTCAGCCACC
>CBDUCB010000090.1:0-12925 GCA_965365545.1 uncultured Roseobacter sp.
GGGATACGTCAGATTTTACGAGGCCGGTCTGCTGGTTTAAACCGCAGATATTTCAGTCTCCGCCCGCCTCAGCCTGGCGCTCAAGCGCGGGATACCGCAGCCCGAGTGTGACGCCCCGCGCGACAAAAGAGACAAGCAGCGCCAGCCACAGACCATGATTGCCGAACAGCGGGATCAGCACGAAAATCGCGGCCCAGTAAATAACGAAACTCAGTGCCATCATATTGCGCATGTCCCGGCTGCGCGTCGCGCCGATAAAAATTCCATCGAGCATCCAGGCCGCACATCCCGCCAGCGGCGCCAGCACCATATAGGGCAGAAACTGACCGGCCACGGTCTGCACTTGCGTATCCTTTGCCATCAGCACGATAAGCCAGTCACCGGCCAGAGCAAATATCAGCGCCATGCTCACACAGATCACCATACCCCAGGTCGACGTGACAAGTGCCGAGCGGCGCACAAAACCGCGGTCTCCGCGCCCGATGGCCCGCGCGATCAGCGTTTCGGCGGCAAAAGCAAAGCCGTCCATCGCATAGGCGGTGATATACATAAACTGGATCAGCACCTCATTGGCCGCCAGCGTGACATCCCCGAAACGCGCGCCGATGAATACAAACGACGAAAAGATGATCATCAGCATCGCCGAGCGCAGGAGAATGTCGGTATTCAGCAGGGCCATGCGGATAAGCTTTGCCCGGTTGAAGATACGCGGCCAGTCCCGCCAGTCGGGCCGGCTGAAGGCGCCCCGGCAGAACCACAGTCCCAGCGCTGCACCGGTAATCTCGGCGATTACTGTCGCCACGGCGACGCCGGCGACACCCCAGTCAAAAACGAGTACAAAAAGCAGATCGAGGAGGATGTTTGTGCCGTTCATGACAAGCTGCACCCAGAAGACACCGCCGGTGCGCTCCATCGCCACCAGCCAGCCGGTCAGCGCGTAGACGGCGATCGCGGCCGGGGCAGTCCAGATCCGGATGCTGAGATAGGTCCGGGCAAGGCTTTCGACCTCTTCGCTGGCGGGGGCCAGCTGCAGGGCGGCAAAAAAGATGAGCGGCTGCAGGATGATCAGCATGACGCCGCCCGCAAGCCCCACAAGCAGTGCACGCGTCAGCCATGCGGAAACCTCTGCGTCGTCGCCCGCTCCTTCGGCCTGACCCACAAGCCCGACCGTGCCCATCCGCAAAAACCCGAAGATCCAGTAGAGCGTGCTGAGGATAATCGCGCCGAGGCCCACAGCACCGATGGGCGCTGCTTCGCCCATCTGACCCACGACGCCGACGTCAACGGCACCGAGGATAGGGACGGTCGCGTTGGACAGCACGATCGGAAGGGCAATTTTCAGGACGCGGCGGTGGGTCACCGCCGCCCGCGCAGGAGTAGTGGTGTCAGTCACGCTTCGGCGGCATCAGAAAATGCCCCGTCGCCTGAGCAAAAAGCCGGTCGCGGTTATCCTGCCAGGCCTCGACGTGCACGCTGGCATAGCGCCGGCCGGAGCGGTTAATGCGCGCCCGGGCATAGGCGTCCCGTGGCAGGCCTGAGCGCAGATAATCGGTCGAGATGTCAATTGTTTTGGGCAGCCGGGGCAATGCACCGGCCTCGAGACCCGCAGTATCAATCGCACCGGACTCAACATCTTCCCACAGATAGGTCCAGCTCAGCGTAATGATCGCCGTGACCTCCAGAAACGCCGCCGTCACGCCGCCATGGATTGCCGGCAGCAAAGGGTTCCCGATCAGTTTTTGATCAAACGGCAGAATACCCGTAAGCTCGTCGCCGCGGCGCTCGAAACTGATGCCGAGATAGCTGATATAGGGCACACCTCCGACCAGCGCGCGCAGCATGGCATCACGGCGTTGCTTAATGACCTGAACCGGTTCGGGTTTGCGGCGTGGCTCTCTCATCGGCTGCCCTCCACGGTAAAGGATCCGGTCGCCGCGGCCACCGGGTTGTCGTCATCCTCATCCACCGCGGTTGCGCGCACAAAGGCAACCGTGCGGGTCACGTGATAACAGGTGGCGGTTGCTTTGATGCGCTGTCCGGGGGTCGCGGCCCGCATGTAATCGATGCGCAGATCGATCGTAGCCGTCCCGCCGGGGTTTTCGGGATGGCTCATCACTGCCGCCCCGCAGCAGGTGTCCATCAGGGCCGACACCGCCCCCCCGTGGATCACACCGGTCTCCGGGTCGCCCACCAGCTTTTCATCATAGGGCATCTCGATCACGGCAATACCGTCACCCATATCGGTCAGTTCCATGCCCAGAGCCTTACTGTGCGGTATCGCCTCGATAAACTGTCGTGCAATATCTGTCTTGCCTGCCATTCAGTTGAAGCTCCGTTTGCCTGATACCCCGACGGGGCCTGGATTTCCTTTATCGGCGCAGACGCCCCCGGAGAGCAAGAGCAGGAGTTGCGCTCCTGCCGGATGAGGCCTACCCTGTGACCAGGGAGAGAGAGTTCATGGTATCTGACCGTCTCACATTTAAAGAGATGTGCGCGGAATTTGATGTGACACCGCGAACGTTGCGGTACTACGAATACATCGAACTTTTGCAGCCGGACCGGGAAGGCCGCGCGCGTTTTTACGGCCCGCGTGAACGCGCCCGTATGAAACTGATCCTGCGGGGCCGGAAATTCGGGTTTCAGCTTGAAGACATCCGCCAGTGGCTGCTGATTTATGAGAACGAAGGCAATGAGGCCCAGATGAAAGCCTGGCTTGAACTGGCCGACCGTCAGCTGGGCCAGCTCGCTGAGGACCGCAAGCAGCTTGACGAGGCCATCGACGAGCTCACCCGTCTGCGCAACGACACGGCAGCCTCGCTCGACTAAGGGCCCATACCCCCGACATGCCTCAGAAACAGCCCGCACGACGGCCCGGACAGGCATAAATCCGCCTGTTCGGTGCCTGCCTGCGGCGGTTTGTCTCTTGTGTTACCGGCTTACCGTGGCGTCAGCAGGTGACCCTTTCAAAGTGACGCAACGTTCGGGTTACGTAAACGTGAGCCCCTGTTGTAGCAACTGGGCTGATCCTTATTTGTGCGTCGAACCGATGCGATGAGAGTGAGACGTATGTCAGAGACCTATATGACGATCCGCGAAATGTGCGACGCGTTTGAAGTGACGCCGCGCACCTTACGATTCTACGAGGCCAAGGAGCTGCTGTTCCCGGTGCGTGAAGGCCAGAAACGGCTGTTCACGAAGCGCGACCGTGCGCGTCTGAAGCTGATCCTGCGCGGCAAGCGCTTTGGTTTCAGCCTCGAAGAGATCCGCCAGCTGCTCGACCTTTACGGCGCCGGCGATCAGGGCCGCTCGCAGCTGATGCGGTCTTTTGAAGTGGCACAGAAGCGGCTTAAGGATCTCGTTGATCAGCGCGATGCGCTCAACGAAGCGATCCGGGATCTTAACGACCAGCTGAAATGGGGCGAGCAGATGATTGCCTCGATGAATAAGGCCCCGAAGGCCGCAGAATAAGCCTCAACCACCGACTCTGAGGGAGAGTAAATATGCCCAGCTACACACCGCCCGTCAAAGACATGCAGTTTATTCTGCACAACGTTCTGAACATCACCGGCCAGGAAACACCCGGGTATTCAGACCTTGAGGCAGATTTTACCTCCGCCATCCTCGAGGAAGCCGGCAAGCTGACCTCAGAGGTTCTCGCTCCGCTGAACGTTGTTGGTGACACAGAAGGCTGCAAACTCGAAAACGGTGTGGTGCGCACACCGACAGGGTTCAAAGCGGCCTTTGATCAGGTGCGCGAAGGTGGCTGGCCCGGACTGGACATGCCCGAGCAGTACGGCGGACAGGACATGCCCTACGTGATCGGCACGGCTGTGGGCGAGATGTTCTCTTCGGCCAATATGGCCTTTACGATGTATCAGGGTCTGACCCATGGTGCGGCCTCGGCTATTCTCGCACACGGCACAGACGCGCAGAAAGATACTTATCTGCCCAAAATGGTCTCCTGCGAATGGACCGGGACGATGAACCTGACCGAGCCGCACTGCGGCACCGATCTGGGGTTGATGCGGACCAAAGCCGAACCGCAGGACGACGGCAGCTATAAAATCACCGGCCAGAAGATCTTTATCTCAGCCGGCGAGCACGACATGGCTGACAACATCATTCATCTGGTTCTGGCGAAAATTACCGGTGCCCCCGAGGGTATCAAAGGTGTCTCTCTTTTCATTGTGCCGAAATTCATCGTCAAAGATGATGGCAGCCTGGGCGAACGCAATCCTGTCGCGGTTGGCAAGATCGAAGAGAAGATGGGCATCCACGGCAACTCTACCTGTGTGATGAACTATGACGGTGCCACCGGCTATCTGCTGGGCGAAGAGCACAAAGGCATGCGCGCCATGTTCACGATGATGAACGAAGCGCGTCTTGGTGTCGGCATGCAGGGCCTGAGCCAGGCCGAGGTCGCCTATCAGAACGCTCTGGATTATGCCAAAGACCGCCTGCAGGGGCGCGACGTCACCGGGGCGAAAAACCCGGAAGGACCGGCAGATCCGCTGATCGTGCATCCCGATATCCGCCGCTCACTGATGGACCAGAAGAGCTTTGCCGAAGCCGGACGTGCCTTTATTCTGTGGGGTGCGACGCTCATTGACGCCGCCCATCGCGGTCAGGACAAGGAAGCCGACGGTCTGGTTTCTCTGCTCACGCCGGTCATCAAGGGTTTCCTGACCGATCAGGGCTACGACATGACCATCAAAGCCCAGCAGGTCTATGGCGGGCATGGTTATATCGAAGAATGGGGCATGTCGCAGTTCACCCGCGATGCCCGCATTGCAATGATCTATGAGGGCGCCAACGGCGTTCAGGCACTGGACCTCGTGGGCCGTAAACTCGCACAGGACGGCGGCAAGCATGTGATGGCCTTTTTTGATCTGGTAAAGAGTTTTATCAGGGATAACGCTGGTCAGGACGCTGATTTCGATCGCGAATTCCTCGACCCGCTGAAAGCCGCGAGCAAGGATCTGCAGGCCGCCGGCATGTATTTCATGCAAAACGGCATGAAGAACCCGAATAATGCACTCTCGGGATCTTATGACTTTATGCACATGTTTGGCCATGTGTGCCTGGGACTGATGTGGGCGATGATGGGCAAAGCTGCCCGCGACGCCCTGGCGGAAGGTGCTTCGGACACGGAATTCTACGAGACCAAGCTTGCAACCGGCCGCTACTACATGGCGCGACAACTGCCGGGTACGGCCCTTCACCTTGCGCGCATACAGTCCGGTGCTGATACCGTGATGGCGCTGGACGCGGCAAACTTCTGACGGCAGTCTCGGGGGCACTACCCCCCGAGACCGCATCAAGAAGGAGCCTGCATCATGCCCAAGCGTTTCCGCCTGACCCGCCGTTTTCCTGTCGCCATGACAGAGGACGGCTACCGCAGACTGAAACGCTTCGCCTCTGAGGCCGGACTGGACGAGGGAGAGGCGCTGTCGTTTCTCTTTGAAAACTTTGACAGCGTAATCAACGAAGAAACTTTCGGACATCGGCTGCGTCTGTTCAACAGCGAGCTTGATGCGCGCAAGAAGTAACGCGCGGACGAACGGGGGGAGGAAAGAAATGACGGACCGGCAAACAGCCTGGATGACGGACGAGCATCGCATGATTGCGGATATGACCGCGCAGTTCATCACAAATGAATGGGCGCCCCGGTTTGAAACCTGGCGCAAGCAGGGCGAAATGGACCGTGCGACCTGGGAAGAGGCCGGCGCACTTGGCCTGCTCTGCCCCTCCGTGCCCGAGGAATATGGCGGTGCCGGCGGCGACTTCGGCCATGAAGCCGCGATCCTGATTGAGGCTGCGCGCGCCAATCTTGCAAGCTGGGGCCACGGCATCCATTCCGGCATCGTAGCGCATTATGTGCTGGCCTATGGCACGCAGGAGCAGAAACAGCGCTGGCTCCCACGCATGGTCTCAGGTGAACTGGTAGGCGCGCTCGCCATGACCGAGCCCTCGACCGGCTCAGACGTGCAGAACATCAAAACCCGCGCTCTGAAAAAGGGGAACGCGTATCGCCTGTCGGGCCAGAAAACATTTATCACCAACGGCCAGCATGCCGGGCTGATCCTGGTGGCTGCCAAGACCGATCCGGGCGAAGGCGCCAAAGGCGTCTCACTCGTGGCACTGGAGACCGACGGCGCAAAGGGTTTTCAGCGCGGGCGGAACCTCGAAAAGATCGGGCTGCATGCCTCTGACACCTCCGAGCTCTTCTTTGATGACGTGGAAATTCCGCCTGAGAACATTCTCGGCGGCACCGAAGGCCAGGGCTTTTATCAGATGATGCAGCAATTACCTCAGGAACGGCTGATCATTGCCTGTGGCGCCATGGGAGCCATGGAAGGCGGGCTCACGCGAACCGTCGCTTATTGCAAAGAACGCGAGGCTTTTGGCGGCCCCCTGACGCAGTTCCAGAACACCCGGTTCAAACTGGCGGAATGCGCCACGAAAACCGCTGTCGCGCGCGCGTTTCTTGATGAATGCATCCGCGAACATCTTGACGGCGCGCTTACCGTGGAAAAGGCCGCGATGGCAAAATACTGGCTGACCGATACCCAGGGCGAGATCCTCGATGACTGCCTGCAACTGCACGGCGGCTATGGATTCATGCAGGAGTACGACATCGCCAATATGTGGACCGACGCGCGCGTCCAGCGCATCTATGGCGGCACCAATGAAATTATGAAAGAACTGATCGCCAGATCCCTCTGAACCCTGCAGCCGCCCGCCCCCGTCTGCAGACGGGAAACACAAGGGGGTGCGCCGCAGACCGCAAAGTCTGCAGCCCGGCCCCGAAGACCGCAAAAGGAACTGACCCATGACGATAAAACTGCACTGCTTCGGTGAAAGCGGCAACGCGTATAAAGCGGCTCTGGCCCTGGAACTGTCCGGGCTGGACTGGGAAGCGGTCCCGGTCGATTTCTTTGGCGGACAGACCCGCAGCCTGGAATACAGACGTGATATTAACGAGATGGGCGAAGCACCCGTGATGATTGACGGCGATATCCGTCTGACGCAGTCCGGCGTGATCCAGGATTACGTTGCGGAGAAATCGGGCAGGTTCGGCGGCAAGGACGCACACGAGCGCCGTGAAGTGCTGCGCTGGATGTTCTGGGACAATCACAAACTCAGCTCTCAGGCCGGGATGACCCGTTTTCTGATGAATTTCCTGCCCGAAGACAAACGTCCGCAGGAGGTCATCGGCTTTATGCAGGGCCGGCTCAAAGCGGCTTATTCCGTGCTGAACGACCGCCTTGAAGGGCGCAACTGGATCGTCGGCGACGACATCACCAACGCCGATCTGAGCTGCTGTGGCTATCTTTATTATCCCGAGCCTTACGGTTTTGACCGCGCCGACTGGCCGCATATCGATGCCTGGCTCACGCGCCTTTCTGACACACCGGGGTGGCAGCATCCCTATGACCTGATGCCCGGCTCCCCTGCCGACCGGGCCTGATCAAACTGGTGCCCTGCACCACAAGGAGACTTAAATGACTGACGCATACATCTATGACGCGCTGCGCACCCCGCGTGGCAAAGGCCGCAAAGACGGCAGCCTGCACGAAGTGACCGCCCTGCGCCTGTCGGCACAAACGCTGAACGCTTTGAAAGAGCGCAACAATCTCGAAGGGCACGCCGTGGAAGACGTGATCTGGGGCAATGTCACCCAGGTTATGGAACAGGGCGGCTGCCTTGCGCGCTCTGCTGTGCTTGCCTCTGATCTGGACGAGCGCATTCCGGGTCTCGCGATCAACCGGTTCTGCGCGAGCGGCATGGAAGCCGTAAACCTCGCTGCCAACCAGGTGCGTGGCGGTGCCGGTCACGGCTATATCGCAGGTGGCGTTGAGATGATGGGCCGGGTCCCGATGGGCAGCGATGGTGCAGCCATTGCCGTCGATCCCACGCTGGCAATGGAAAAGTATTTCGTGCCCCAGGGCATCAGTGCGGACATTATTGCCACCGAATATGGTTTTACCCGTGACGAAGCTGACCAGCTTGCCGTCGAATCCCAGCGCCGCGCAAAGGCCGCATGGGACGGGGGCCGCTTTTCGAAATCCGTAATTGAAATCCGCGACCAGAACGGTCTGACCATTCTGGATCACGACGAATACATGCGCCCGCAAACCGATATGCAAAGCCTCGGCGCCCTGAACCCCGCGTTCCAGGCAATGGGCGAGGTTATGCCCGGTTTCGACAAGGTCGCGTTGATGAAGTACCCGCACCTTGAGAAAATCAACCACATTCACCACGCGGGCAACTCTTCGGGGATCGTCGATGGCGCCGCGGCACTGCTGATCGGCTCAAAGGAATTCGGCGAAAAGCACGGGCTGAAACCCCGCGCACGTATCCGGGCCACGGCAAAGATCGGCACAGACCCTACGATCATGCTCACCGGTCCCGTACCGGTTACTGAAAAGATCCTCGCCGATCACGGCATGGACATCAAAGATATCGACCTTTTCGAGGTAAACGAAGCTTTTGCTGCTGTCGTGCTGCGCTTCATGCAGGCTTTTGATGTGGATGCTGACAAGGTCAACGTCAACGGTGGTTCTATTGCAATGGGTCACCCGCTGGGCGCGACCGGAGCGATGATCATCGGCACCCTGCTGGATGAGATGGAACGGGCGGACAAAGAAACAGGTCTGGCCACACTCTGCATTGCCTCCGGCATGGGGTCTGCCACGATCATCGAGAGGGTCTGAGTGCAGTATGTCCGCTGATGCGAGGATCATTTACCAGAGGCTGCTGAGCCATATGACAGGTGCCATCACGGAGCACGATTCCGACGCGTGGGTAGCCGGCATGGCCCTTCCGCATCAGATGTCCACGGCAGAAGGTAAGCTGGTTCTGGAGACGGTGCGGGATGTACAGATCGGTTTCACCGACTACGTTTCTGCGCTCGCACGCATCGGCGTGGCGCGGGTCGAACGCTCATGCTGTGTGGCGCGTCTGGTGGCACCCGGAAAGATCTCGGGATATCATTCTACGGTGATGTTCCGCGACGACGGTGAGGCGCTTCCGGAATATTTCGTCAGCTGGACCCTGCACCAGGGCACCGATGACATCTGGCGGGTGATGATCTCCGAGGCTGCGCTCAGCGTGGATCAGTGGGCTGATCTTCCGCACAACGACCTGTCACAGTTTCAGCGTGAGGACACCAACAGCGAAATGCGCCTGCGCAGAATGGTTCAGGCCTTTTTTCATCAGGCTGACACAACCCTTCTGCACGGCGAATTCGGAGAGTGGACCAGATTTTACCAGCTTCCGATGGTTGTGGAATTCGACCGGGATCAGAACATCATTCATACCACTGAGGACCTGCGGCGCGACTTTGAGTTTTACCGCGACAGGTTCGTGGCCGGCGGGGTGACCGACATCACCCGGGTGGTCCGCACCGCAGAACGTGTCGGCGATGCCCTGCTGATTGCCACTTATCGCGCCCATGTGCTGAGCGACGCGGACTACATCGTCGATCCGTGGAACGGTGCCGCGACCATGCGCTGGGAAAACGGGCGCTGGCGGATCGTCGGCATTCTGAATGCACTGCCCTTTGCTGACTGGAAGCCGGCCAGCGGACCGGGCGCACAGACATCAAAAGAAAACCGGGTAAGCCAGGGCAACCTGACACCTGTCACCGAGACCCCGACATCAGGGAGAAACTGATATGACCGACTTTACCATGAACACAGATGCCGAGGGCATTGCAACGATCACCTGGGACACCATCGGCAAGTCCATGAACGTGATGACGCTGGAGGCCTGGGATGATCTTGAGGCGCTGATTGACGAGGCGCTCGCCGATGACGCCGTCAAAGGGGTGATCCTGACCTCGGGAAAACCTGATAGTTTTGCCGGCGGCATGGACCTCAAGGTGATCGCGAAGATGAAAGAGATGGCAGGCGATGATCCTGCCCGCGGTCTCTTTGACGGCATCATGAATGCCCATCGTATTATGCGCAAAATCGAGCGTGCGGGAATGGATCCGAAGACGCTCAAAGGCGGCAAGCCGGTGGCGACAGTGCTGCCCGGGACGGCCCTTGGCATCGGGCTTGAAATCCCGCTCTCGACGCACCGGATTTTTGCGGCCGACAATCCCAAAGCAAAGATTGGCCTGCCCGAGATTATGGTCGGCATCTTTCCGGGTGCCGGCGGGACCACCCGCCTGACACGCAAGATGGGTGCCATGGCCGCCTCGCCCTTCCTGCTTGAGGGCAAACTGGTGGCTCCTGCCGCCGCCAAAGCTGCCGGGCTGATTGATGAGGTCTCAGATGATCCGATGGCCGCGGCCCGCGACTGGGTACTGAACGCTAAAGACGCAGATATCGTGAAGCCGTGGGACGCCAGGGGTTACAAAATGCCCGGCGGCGCGCCTTACCACCCCGCGGGGTTCATGACTTTTGTCGGCGCCTCGGCCATGGTCAACGGCAAGACACAAGGTGTCTATCCGGCGGCCAAGGCGCTGCTTTCGGCCGTTTATGAAGGTGCGCTGGTGCCTTTCGACACAGCGCTGAAGATTGAGGCACGCTGGTTCACAAATGTGCTGATGAACCCCTCCTCCTCGGCCATGATCAGGTCGCTTTTTGTGAACAAGGAAGCGCTGGAGAAAGGCGCTGTGCGCCCTGAAGGTGTCGCCGATCAGCGGGTGAAAAAGCTCGGTGTTCTGGGTGCTGGCATGATGGGTGCCGGCATCACGCTGGTGTCGGCGCAGGCTGGTATTGAAGTTGTGCTGATCGACCAGACACAGGAAGCGGCCGACCGTGGCAAAGATTATACCGCGACATTCGCTGACAAGGGCATCGCGCGTAAAAAGACCACGCCTGAGAAAAAAGAGCAGCTTTTGAACCTCATCACCGCCACCACTGATCTGGACGCGCTGAAGGGCTGCGATCTGATCATTGAGGCGGTATTCGAGGACCCGAAGGTCAAAGCCGAAATGACGCAGAAGGTAGAGGCGGTGATCCCTGATGACTGCATCTTTGCCTCCAATACCTCGACGCTGCCGATTACCGATCTGGCAAAAGCCAGCGCCCGGCCTGAGCAGTTCATTGGCATCCACTTCTTCTCACCGGTCGAAAAGATGCTGCTGGTTGAGATCATCAAGGGCCGCGAGACCGGCGACCGTGCCGTTGCCAAGGCGCTGGATTTCGTGCGCCAGATCCGCAAAACGCCGATCGTTGTGAACGACGCGCGGTTCTTTTACGCCAACCGCTGCATCCTTCCTTATGTCAACGAGGGGGTGCGCATGCTCAAAGAGGGCGTGGAGCCCGCACTTATCGAGAATGCCGCCAAGCTGGTTGGCATGCCGCTGGGCCCGCTGCAGCTCACGGATGAGACCTCCATTGATCTGGGTGCCAAAATCGCGCGCGCGACCAAAGCCGCGATGGGCGATTCCTATGACGATTACGCCGATGAGGTGATTTTCTTCATGGAGAAAGAGGGCCGTCTGGGACGCAAGGCCAATGCGGGCTTTTACAGCTATGACGACAAGGGCAAGCGCCAGGGCCTCTGGGAGGGCCTGCGCGAGCAGTATCCGCCGCGCGATGAACAGCCTGATCTCATCGACGTTCAGCACCGCCTGCTCTTTGCACAGACACTTGAGGCCGTACGCGCGCTGGAAGAAGGCGTGCTGATGGATATCCGTGAGGGCGATGTCGGTGCAATTCTTGGATGGGGCTTTGCGCCCTGGTCAGGCGGTCCGCTGAGCTGGCTCGATATGCTGGGTGCGGCATATGCCGCCGAGCGCTGTGACACTCTGAGCGAAGAGTTCGGTGCGCGTTTCAGCTGCCCGGATCTGCTGCGCGACATGGCCGCAAAGAACCAGACCTTCTACGGGCGTTTCGGTGCCACTGCCAAAGCGGCCTGATCTGCGGCCCCGGCTTACACGGTAAAAAGGGGGGCCGCGGCCCCCCTTTTCAGTTTGCTGCATTCTTGTCTGTTATCCCGGTCTGCTGATCCGGGGGTCTTAAACGGCCAGGGAATATTCCCCGAAGTTCGCGGTATAACGGCCCGTGCGCACAAGCGCCCGCTCCGCCAGAGCCTTGTCGAGCATGAACACCTCACGCGCCTGAGCGTAGGCCATGACATTGTAAAGCCTCTGGACGGATGAGCGGCTCATACGGGCGCTGTCCGTGCGGCCCCGGCAAAAGGCCAGCACACCACTGCGCACATATATCACCTCGTCCTGCCGGAAGATCAGACGGATCTGCTCCAGTTCCGGCACCGGGGCTTTGCGCCTGATGCCGCAAAGCCCTTCCAGAGCCAGCGACGGCACAACGGCAAAAGGATCCCCCATCGGATCCCGCACAAGTTCGCTTTCGACAAGCACGCCCTGCGCGGGCAGAAGGATGATCTCTGTGTCATTGCTCAGGGCTCCGGCCGGGACAGTCAGCGGCCAGAAGGGGTGCGGGATCGTTGTCGCGCCGGGCCAGAGCACGGTACGGCGGATGGCAATGATCTCCTGCAGGCTGTTATCGAAGGTTTTTACCCGGTCGCCTTCGCGCAGGTCACTCACGCGTATCCAGCCCGCTTCGCAGGCCACCAGAGTGTCAGCCGTCAGCCCCTGGTCCATGACCGTGCTTTCCCCCTGTCCGGTCAGGCCGGTCTGCGTCCGGGTTTCAAAGCTCTTTGCTGACATTCCGACCATCCCTTGAACGATGCCGTTGCGCTGCATCGTTGCTTTCACCCCGTTAACGATGTTCAGAAGAGTGTCGGGGATGAGCCGGGATTGAGGCGCGATTGTGTCATTGTTTCGGTCGGACGGCAGAGACCCGGGTGAAAGCCGTTGATTATTTCAGGTTGAATGACAAAAGATGTCAGCAACCGGGCAGCGAAGCGGCGGACCGGACAAATATGGGGCAGCCGGAGAATCACCCGCGGTTCGGATCCCGAGGCAGATTTCACACGCCGGCAC
>CBDUCB010000091.1:0-12857 GCA_965365545.1 uncultured Roseobacter sp.
GTATGCTCTCCGGCGCACTCCTCGTCGGCCCCTTCCTGCCCCCGCCGGCGCCTGCGCTGCTCGCCGTTCTCGCGCTGTCGCGGCTCGACTTCATCTGTCTTGACGCCGAGCACGCGCCGTTTGACCGGGGCCGGATGGATATCTGCCTTGCCATGTGCCGCGCGCTGAAGATTCCCGCGCTTGTCCGCGTGCCGGCGGGAACACCTGTGGAAATTCTCAAAGCGCTGGATTCCGGTGCGACAGGCATTGTGGTGCCCCATGTGAATACCGTCGAAAAAGCGCAGATGGTGGCCCAGGCCGCACGTTTCGGCCATGGCGGGCGTGGCTATGCCGGATCGACACGCTGGGCCGGCTATGCAACCCGCCCGATGACCGAGGTGCTGCAGCAGAGCATCGATGAAACCATCGTGATCGCACAGATCGAAGAGCCCGAAGGCGTGGAGGCCGCAGAGGCCATCGCGGCGACCGACGGCATCGACGGGCTCTTTGTCGGGCCTGCCGATCTTGCGGTGTGCTATGGCAAAAACAATCCGGCAGATCCCATGGTGCTCGAAGCAATCGCAGATACCGGCAAGGCTGCGAAAGCACATGACAAAGCCTTCATGACCTTTGCTGCCGGTGCTGCTGCAGGTCCCGATCTGCATGAACTGGGGGTTACGATGTTCTTTGTGGCCTCAGAGCATGCCTTCATGCTGCGTGGTGCCAATGCCGAAGCGGATGCGCTGCACGCTCTCAGCTAGAGGCTTTGCTCCGCTCTGCTCTGCGCGCAGCCGCTATGGCATCCGCGCAGCGTCAAGGCGATCCACATCCTGCTGTGCCGGCTCCTGGCCCGAAAGGCAAAAGAGGTATTGCCACGTTCTGCTCCTGCGGGTCTCAAGGTCTTCTTTCTGATCCAGCGCATCGTGGCCGATCTGGGTGTAATAGAGGATCCGACCGCGCACCTGTGCTTCTTTCTCGTCGAACCCATAGCGCTGAAACATCTGCGTCAGGGCCCCGACCCGTTCATTGTCTGACGCATCAAGCGCCGCCCGCACAGATGCCGACCGTCGCGCCCAGTCGCGGATGGCAAAATCGAGCCTGGTGTCAAACCCGCCCTCGCCGGTCCATGAGGTCGCCACGTTTACGACAGACGCACAGATGGTGTCCGCCGGACGCGCCGCACTTTCGGTGATGGCGCGCGTGTTAGTTGCCCGCCAGTGATCCAGCAGCCGGTCCAGCAGATCTGCGCGGCTGTCGAAATGCCAGTAAAACCCTGAGCGCGCGGTATTCAGCTTTGCCGACAGCACCATGATTTTGACATTGCCCACCCCCTCGCAGATCAGCGTGTCGAGAGCCGTCCGGATCCAGTCATCGCGCGTGTGGCGGGAAGGACTACGGCGGTTTTTGTGTTTATCTGTTCCGGCCATCCGTGCTCTGCAGCCCTGTTTTATGTCCTGCGCGCGCAGTCTTTCGTGCGTACTCTATCCCGGATCGGTCTGCATAATACAGAGGATGCAGCGCGATTGCCGTCAGTCAGTCCGCCGGCGGGCCCTCCGGCAGGCGGACGACAGAACTGCGCCGGTAAAGCGATGTGACCTGACGGTGCCGGATGCGGAACTGGCTGCGTCTTTTGAGCGCCGGCGGCGCGCCTGCACGCTCCTCAAGTTTCAACGCCGGATCATAGCTTACTACTCCGGCCGCAAAGGCGCGCAGCAGCAGGAAGAAATCAGTCCCTTCACACAACAGCACCTCCCGTCCATAGGCGTATTCGACCGGCGGCCCGCGCCTGACCGAAGGGACATAGCAGGCCTGTGCATGTTTGCGGTTCCAGTGCGCGATCAGCCCGGAATAGCTCCAGGACGCGGCGATGCGACCCTCGGCGTCTTTAAGAGACAGACCACCTGCGATATCGGTAATCCGGCCGGACTGCGGATCAAATCCGTCCATCTCCAAAGACAGCCCCGTCAGCGCAACCGGTCCCCTGCCCACGGTATAGACGCCGCCAAAATTCAGACGACCGGGCCTGCCGGAACGGTCGGGATACCCGTAGCGGCGCACGAATGCTTCGGCGCCCGCCTCGCGGTAAAAGCCGCCCGCAGGTTCAGGGGTCATCAGCGTCACTGCGCTGCGGGGTGTGTTGCGCATGAAGTCAGACACGCCGAACTGCTTGATTTCCCAACCGTGAAAATCAGGCGCTGCGCGTCCGTTGGGACGTATGCCGAGGGCTGCTTCCAGAGTATATCCGCCACCGTTGGGCGCCCGGTATGGCAGAGGGCCGTCAGCGCCAAGCTTTTGCGAGGCAAGCCATCCGGCATCTGCAATCTTTGCCAGCCTGGCAATCAGCATACTGCGGGTATCGGCGCCGGTGTGCAGGAGGCCCAGATTGCTGAAAACGCCGCGGCTTTCGAACTGGCCGGCGTTTCTGAAGGCGCGCACTTCCGGGTCTTCGGCAAATCCTGCCCATGCCAGGATGCGGTCTCCCGGCACAACGCCGAGAAAGAGCACGCGGCCCGGTGCCCGCGAGCGGATGACGTCTGCGGGCGCACCAGTCGCGCCGCGCAGCAACCCTGAAAGGCGCACCTCAGGATAGGCCGGATACAGGATCAGCTGTGCATCGGGCGCGCGCGACAGACCATCCGGCAGCAACCAGTCCCAGATCAGCGGCGCTTTGGCCCGGTCCCGTCGGCTGCCTGCAAGATCAGAGGTATCCGTGACCAGCCCGCCCTGCGGCAGGATATTCAGCACGCCGAAATCTGAGCCCAGATAGAGCTGGTTTTTTGAGTTGTCGTTGGGGGCGAGTTCCTTGGCGAGAAACCCGGTAGCCCCTGTCGCCGCCATCCTCGCAATCAGCGCGGTCAGGGCGTCCGTCATTGCGCGCGCCCCCGCATCTCAAGCTGCGCACCGTCCTCAGACAACCAGGTCGCGAGGGCACCGGCGACAGCATCTGCGCCGATCTTCTCCGGCCCCTTAAGCGCGCATTCCCAGATCTTTGCCACCCGCCATCCGTCAGCCAGAAGTTCTGCTTCCTGCCGGGTGTCACGCGCGCGGTTGCCGGTGATCTTGGCCTCCCAGAAGGCGGTGCGCGTGGCGGGCAACCGGAACAGCGGACAGTCGTGTCCATGCCAGAAACAGCCATGCACGAAGATGGCGGCCCGGTATTTTCTGAGCACCAGATCAGGGCGCCCTGGCAAACCTGCGCCATGAAGCCGGAACCGGAACCCCCGTGCATGCAGCGCGCGGCGTATCTGATGTTCGGGCTTTGTGTTTTTGCCACGGATCGCGGACATATTGCGGCTGCGCGTGGCCGGGTCGTGAACGTCAGCCACCGGCGGCCAGTCTTTCGGGCGCGGCCTCCTGCATTACGGTCCGGATATGAGGCTGCATGACACGTGCGACCTCTGCAAAAACCGGCACGGCAACGGAGTTACCGAACTGTTTGTAGGCCTGGGTGTCGGACACCGGTATACGGAAACTTTCAGGATACCCCATGAGGCGCGCGCATTCGCGGGGTGTCAGACGGCGCGGGTTCAGCCCCTCGCCACGGCTCACGAGGATCTCAGAGCCATCCTTGTAATAACGCGCGGAGAGCGTGCGTGCGATGCTGTCGCCTGTCACGAGCCCATAGCCGAAACCGTTACCGGCGGCTTTGTGCTTGGCAGCATAGGCCTGCAGATAGGCCCAGAGTTTATCGGTAAGTGTGTATTTGTCGCTGACCCGTGCATCCGTCCCGAGCGTGTAATGCCCCTCGGGCGCCTCGCTGCCATCCGAGGGGTGCAGGATATCCCGTACCCGCAGATGTCCGCGCTCGGGCACCGCCATATCGTCAAAACTGAACGGCACCGGATCGCGGAAGCCGACAATGACGATGCGTTCGCGATGTTGCGGCACGAAATGCGCCGCATCAATTACGCGGGTATGCAGGGTGTATCCAAGTTCTGCCGTCAGTTTGCGGCGGATCACCTCGAAGGTCTTGCCCTTGTCGTGGCTTTTGAGGTTTTTTACATTTTCCAGCAGAAAGGCCGCGGGGCGATGATGTTTCAGCACCCGCAGGACATCAAAAAAGAGCGTGCCCTGGGTTTCATCCTCAAAGCCGTGTGCGCGCCCGAGTGCATTCTTTTTGGAAACCCCGGCAATGGAGAAGGGCTGGCAGGGAAAGCCTGCGACCAGCACGTCATGCGCGGGAATATCGGCCGCATCGACATCGCGGATGTCGCCGGCAAGGGGGCGGTTGTCAGGAAAGTTCGCGAGATAGGTCTGCTGAGCGTATTTGTCCCACTCGGAAGTAAAAACGCAGCGCCCGCCCGCGCCCTCCATCGCTTTGCGCAAACCACCTATGCCGGCGAAAAGATCGGCGAATGTGAAAACCGTTTCAGCCGGTGCACCTTTGCGGGTTTCGATTTCCATGCGCAGCAGGTTCAGCACCGCCTCGCGGGGGGCTTCTTCGCCGCGTTTCCAGCGGTAAATATGCCCTTCCGAATAGCCAAGCAGTTTCGCGGCTTCAGGCACGCTGTGCCCTGCTTTGCGAAGCAATAGGTCAAATTCGGTCATGCTGCTCTTCCCCTTCCGCCATCGGCGGGAATTTTTCTGACATTATGGGCAGGAAGCTCCCTGATGCCAAGAACATAAATGAAACACCTGGCGATTTTGTTCGGGATCGAGGTGGGGCGTGCCGGGACGCCCAATGCCGCCCATGACATCAGAAGTGGCGCTGCAATCCAACGAACGCCGGAAAATTACCGCAGCCTCGGTACCTTTTCAAAAGCGCGCAAAACAGGGACCGGACTCAGAGGCAGGTGGCGCCGCTCTCTCGCGGGCGCCTGACCGGACGCACCGGGGCCGTCCTGCCGATACCAAGGCGCCGCAATCTTTTCCCTTATCAATTAAGTCAAATACTGTACGGTTACGCAGGGTAGCGCGCCGGCCTTCCGGACTGCAAGGTACGGGCGGCGCATCACCCGACCAATATTCTGCCGGGATCGCCCGTTGAAGTGGCGGCCATGAAGCGGGACAGCAACAAGGAGACACGAATGGCGATCGAACCACCCCTCACGGATCTGCCGATCAAAACCGCCGACACCGGGTTTTACCGGGGATTCAGCGTTAACGTTACAGTCATCAGTAAAATCATCATCAGCGCGCTCGTCGTTTGGGCGATTTTCTGGCCAATTCAGTCTGGCGCTGTCCTGAACGGGATGAACAGCTATATTCTCGGCAACTTTGCCGCCTGGTACATCTGGGTTGTCGCTTTCTTTGTCGTCGTGTGTCTGGCGCTTGCAATCTGGCCGACTGCGGGCAGGCTAAAGCTGGGCCTCGATCACGAAGAACCGGAATTTACCAACTTTTCCTGGTTCTCGATGATGTTTGGCGCCGGTATCGGCGTGGGCATGCTGACATGGGCTGTTGCGGAACCTGTCGCGCATTTCGGAAGCAACCCGGAGACTATCAAAGGTCTGACCACGGGCGGCGCTGCGGATAATGTGCGCATGGCGTATAAATGGTCCTTCCTGCACTGGGGCTTCAGCGCCTGGGCGTGTTACGGCATCGCCGGACTGTCTCTGGCGTTCTTCAGCTACCGCAGGGGTCTGCCGCTGACGATCCGGTCGTCGCTGACACCGCTTTTCGGCAAATCACTCTCCGGGCCCCTGGGTCATCTCATCGATATCGTTGCCGTTGTGGCAACCATTCTCGGCGTCGCGCAGACACTCGGTTTTGGCGTCGAGCAGTTCGTCGCGGGTCTGTCGCGGATCGGGATCGGCGGTCTTGTCAATGCCGAAGGCGGCGCCACGATGACGGGCATCATTATCGCTATCATCGTGATTATGGGGGCCTCGACCCTCTCGGCGCTCTCGGGTGTCGGCAAGGGCATCAAATGGCTGTCGAACATCAATATGGTGCTGTCGATTTTCCTGCTAAGCTTTTTCATCATCTTCGGGGCCACCTGGTTCGGGGCATCGGCGATGTTTGTCGGACTCTGGGACTATGTTCTGGCACTGCCGGCTATGAGCCTGAATGTCTGGAAATCAGACGGCGTCGAAGGATCCGAAGCTTTCCTGCTGGCGCAATGGCAGGGCTGGTGGCCTGTCTTCTACTGGGCATGGTGGATCGCCTTTGCACCCTTTGTGGGCCTCTTCCTTGCGCGTATCTCGCGCGGGCGGACGATCCGCGAGTTCGTGCTCGGAGCGCTGATTGTACCTGCCCTGATGTGCTTTGTCTGGTTCGCCTGGGCCGGAGGAACGGCCATTGATCTTGAGCTTAACGGCGGTGCCAACGGTATCATCTTCGATGCCGCGAACGGCGACAAGATCTTTGCCATGACCGAGTTCATGCTGTCACCGATTGCCGATGCCCTTGCCTGGGCCATGGCACTGGTGATCGTTGTTCTGTTGATGACTTTCCTTGTGACATCGGCAGACTCTGCTGTGCTGATCGTGAACACGATCAACGCCGCCGGTGATGAAGGCCCCAAGGCGCGTCCGCACATCCTCTTCTGGGGGGCGGCACTTGGCCTCGTGGTGGCCGGCTTGCTGATCTCAGGCGGTACATCGGCCATTCAGACCGCGATGGTGATCGGGGCGCTGCCCTTCTCCATCGTCATGGTGCTGATGTGCTTCTCGCTGATCAAGGCGATCTTCAATGATGGCCGGCGCGAGGCTGCGGGTGTCCCGACACTTGCCGAGCCGTCGGCGACGCCTGCAGAATAAGCGCGTCACAGCGTTCACGAAAAAAGGCCCCGGGGAATGTCCCGGGGCCTTTTCTGTTGGCCGCAGAAAAAGCCGGCCTGATGTCAGTGAGCAGGTAAAGGAACCCTTGAATGACCCCTCCCGAGGGGCGCCACGCGTTTCTCTTTGCCATATGCATATGAACGCCCCGCTAAGATTTGACGCCGTCCTGCGCGACGGGTACGAGCAGGTATGCCGCTGTCAGCCAAAACTGTTTTGCCACAAGGTGTCAAAGGTCCCGGATACGACCCGGCGCAGGCCGGCACCGGTATCGTTCATTTCGGCCCGGGAGCATTTCACCGCGCCCATCAGGCGGTCTGCACGGACGCGGCCCTCGCAGCAAGTGGTGGCGACTGGCGGATCCTCGGCGTCAGCCTGCAAAGCACCGCGGTTGCTGACGCGCTCCGGGAACAGGACGGACGATATACCCTTGTGACACGCCCCGGCCCGGGCAGCACACCGCACCTTCAGGTGATTGGCAGCATCGCGGGCGCGCTGGCCGCTGTGCGTGGCACGGAAGGTGTACTTGCGGCACTGCAAAACCCCGCCACCCGGATCGTCAGCATGACGGTTACCGAAAAAGCCTATGGCCTAGACCGCGCAACAGGCCGGCTTGATCCCGGGCACCCTGCGGTGCGCGATGACCTCGCACGGCCAGACGCGCCAACCGGTCTGGCTGGTCTGATCACCGAAGGCCTGCGCCGGCGCCGCGAAGCGAACACGGGGCCTTTTACCATCCTGTGCTGTGATAACCTGCCGGACAACGGCACGATGGTGCGCAATGTGATACTTGACTTCGCCCGCCGCACCGACGCCTCTCTTGCAGCCTGGATCGACGAGCACGTGACCTTTCCCGCAACCATGGTTGACCGGATCACACCAGCGCCGACCGCAGACCTCAGAGCTGAAGTTGCCGGTCTTCTGGGATGTGAGGACGAGGCAGCGGTCGAGACCGAGCCCTTTACCCAATGGGTAATCGAAGACAGTTTCTGTGCGGGACGGCCCGACTGGGAGGCAGGTGGCGCGATCTTTGTCACAGATGTCGCTCCCTTCGAAAACATGAAGCTGCGTATGCTCAACGGGGCGCACTCGCTGATCGCTTATACCGGCGTTCTTTGCGGTTTTTCTTTTGTACGTGATGCAGTCGGGAACGAGCAGCTTCGCGCAATTGTGCGGCGGCATATGCAGGCGGCGGCAGCCACCCTCAATCCGATCGGCGGTTTTGATTTCGACGGTTACGCGGATGATCTGATGCAGCGGTTTGCCAATCCGCAGATTGCACATAAGACGGCGCAGATTGCGATGGACGGCAGCCAGAAGATGCCACAGCGGATATTCGCGCCGGCCCTGGTCGCAAAAAACCGCGGGCTGAACATCACGCCGTTTGCCACTGCGACAGCTGTCTGGCTGAGATACACTACCGGCCTGACCCCGGACGGGCAGCACTATGAGCTGCAAGATCCGCGGGCAGACGCGTTGCACGGGCTTCATGCGGGCGACGCGGATGCGCGCGTTATAACTGAGCGCCTGGCGGCTTTGCCGGGGCTACTGCCTGAGGGTCTGGCAGAAGATTCCGGCTGGATCAAAGCAGTCGCGCAAAAGCTTGCGCCGATGCTCCAGGGGGATGCGGCCGCAATCCTCAGAGTTGCCTCGGACTGAAGACCGGGCGCTCCCTTACTGGGGTCATGGCCCGGACAGCCCTCGGCGGCGCAAAGAACCGCAAAGTGAGCAAACACGAGGCGCGACCGTTCCTGATTTCCGCTCAGATTGGGAAACCTTCCCGGTTCAGACAAAAATAATGGCCCAACAGACCTTTGTGCATCCCGGATCTGGCGGTTTTGCAGGAAACGATCCTATATCCGCCTGACAACACCGGAATACAGGGGGGAGACACCCGTGAGAAAGATATTCGCCGCACTTCTGGCCACACTGGCCGCCGTTTTACCTGCTCAGATCAGCGCTCAGGACCGCGTGGAACTTGAGATCGGATATATGCCGATCCTGCCCGTGTCACAGCTTTTCATCGGGCTGGAAGAAGGCTGGATTGATGAGGCAGGGATCACGCCGGATCTGGTACAGTTTCAGAACGGGCCGGCCATGGTACAGGCACTGCTGGCGGGACAGCTTGACGTGGCCTATTTCGGGATCGGCCCTGCGATGGTCGCGCGCGCGCGCGGCGCGGACATCAAGGTCGTCAGCTCCAATATCGTGGAGCAGATTTCCGTGGTCGCACTGGGCGAACTGGCCCCCTATTTCGAAGGTGATCACGCGACTGCCTTTGACCGGTTTGCCGCCGATAAGGGGCGCAAGGCCGTGATCACCACTTTCCCCACCGGATCGGTGCCTGAAACTGTGCTGCAATACTGGCTGCGCCGGCAACTTGGCGCGGACGTGGATCAGGTCGAGATCATTTTTCAGGGGGCAGCCCAGGTGCAGCAGGCACTGCTGACCGGTGCTGTCGATGGTGCGGCAATCCTCGAACCGATCGTCTCCATTGTGACCTCGCGCCTTGATGATGCGATGATCGTGGCTTCGGGTTCTGAGCTTTTCCCCGGTCAGCCCGGTGCTGTGCTGGCGGTGCGCTCGGAGGCTATCACGGCGCACCCCGATCAGATCCGCGCACTCGTCGCGGCACATAAACGTGCCACTGACCTGTTGGTGAATGATCCCGAAGCCGCCACACCCGCCGTCGCGAAATATGTCGGCGGTGGTCGTCTTGATCCGGAGATCATCCGGACCGCAATTAAAGGCTCCGCTGCCGGCTTTGTGTCTGACCCCAATTTCATCATCGAGGGTACACGAGTTATGCATGATTTTCAGGCAGAGCTCGGAACGCTCAAAAAGCCTGTGGATCTTGATGCGCTCTTTGACGTCTCCATCTACGACTCTTTGTCCGGAGGCTGAATTTGACTGCCCTGACTGACACGAAAACCGGCCGTGCGCTTCTGGGTGCGGCCGGTCTTCTGAGCTTCATCGCCTTGTGGAAATGCGCACAGGAATTCGAGTGGGTGCGGCGCGGCACGATGCCCGACCCCTTTCTGCTGCCCGCTGCCCTGATGGACGAGTTCACCTCAGGGCGTCTTCTGCCTGCGGTGGGGTCAAGCCTCGTGCATTATGTCTGGGGTCTCTTTCTGGGCAGCTTTCTGGGATTCATCATCGGCATGGCCGTGGCTACCTCGCGCGGTCTGGATGCCTATCACGCCTGGCTTGCGCGTATTCTGCGCCCGATCCCGCCACTGGCCTGGGTGGTTTTTGCCATCGCCTGGTTCAAGGTGAGCCACGCGGGCGCGGCTTTTGTGATCTCAATCGGGGTCTTCTGGGTCAATTATTTTGCCACCTATTCTGCGGTCCGCAATGTCGATCCGCGGTTTTACGAACTGGCGCGCGCCTTTGGTCAGGGGGCCTATTTCAAACTGCACCGCTCGGTCACGCTGCCCGCGGCCTCTCCGGGTATTCTGTCTGGTCTGCGCACAGGCGTGGGCCAGGCATGGATGACGCTCATCGCAGCCGAACTGCTGGGCGTACCTGGTATGGGCCAGGAGATGAACTCAGCCGCCGGCGTCGGTGCCTATGAGGCTGTGGTCATCTACATGCTGGCGATATCGCTGGTCTATACCATCAGTGACTGGCTGTTCAGTTTTGCCGAGGAAAGGATCCTGCAATGGCGCCCGTCCTGAACGTTGACCGGGTCAGCCTGCGTTTTCCCGGTGCAGACCAGCCGATCCTGAAAGATTTCTCACTGACTGTGGAGCGCGGCGCATTTATTGCGATCGTCGGGGGATCGGGGGTTGGAAAATCCACTTTGTTGCGTGCGATCGCGGGGCTGTTGCAGCCCGATCAGGGCGAGGTGACACTCGACAGCGCCGAACGCCCGGGCCAGCGCCGGCGCGCCATTGTGTTCCAGGATGGCCGGCTGATGCCCTGGCGGACACTGCGGTCGAATGTGGAATACGGACTTGAAGGCCTGTCCCTGCCCGCCGGTGAGCGCACGGCGCGCGTCGGGGAGGTCCTGCGACTGACCGGGCTCGAAGAGCTTGCCGACCGGTATCCCCATCAGCTTTCCGGCGGACAGGTACAGCGCGGCGGTATTGCCCGGGCGCTGGCCGTGAAACCGGATGTCCTGCTGATGGATGAGCCCTTCTCTGCTGTGGACGCACTGACCCGGACGTCGTTACAGGACGAACTGACGCAGATCTGGCAGGCCAGCGGTGCAGCGGTGGTTTTTGTGACGCATGACATTGCCGAGGCGGCTTTTCTGGCCGACCGGGTTGTGGTGCTTTCCGGTCAGCCCGCCGGGATTGCCTTTGATAAACCGGTGCCGGTTGAGCGGCCACGCAAACGCGAAACACCTGAACTGGGCCGGTTCTCAGACGCGGTCGCGGCGGCGCTCTGATCAGGCGAGGCCGGCGGCCCTTAGATGTTGCGTCTGCGCGATGAGATACCGCACAACCTGCTCTTCAGTCTGATCGATATCGACAGTGACGCAGGTTTCACCAGGTCCCGGCGGCTCAAGGGCCGCGAACTGGCTGTCGAGCAGGGTCAGCGGCATAAAGTGTCCCTCCCGCGCGCCCATCCGGCCGGCAATCAGGTCACGGCTGCCTGACAGATGCAGGAAAACGACATCGCCGCCTGCGCCGTCGCGGATCAGATCGCGGTAGCGGCGGCGCAGGGCAGAACATCCGATCACCACGCCACTCCGGGCCCGCCCGAGGGCTGCTGCCACCGCCGCGAGCCATGGACCGCGATCACTGTCATCCAAGGGCTCTCCGCGCGACATCTTGGCGACATTCTCAGGCGGATGCAGATCGTCGCCGTCAATAAACTGTGCACCGATGGCTCTTGCAAATCCGGTGCCGACAGAGGTCTTGCCGCAGCCCGAGACCCCCATCACCACATAGCGCTGCATCAGAGCGATGCCGTGATGCCGCCGTCCACAAAGACGGTTGTGCCGTTTACGAAAGACGATGCCCCCGACGCGAGGAAAATACAGGTGCCGACCAGTTCATCGACATTGCCCCAGCGTCCAGCGGGTGTGCGCTTTTCCAGCCAGGCGGAAAACTCGGGATCAGCAACGAGGGCTGCGTTGAGCGGCGTGTCAAAATACCCCGGCGCCAGACCGTTACACTGCAGACCGTATTTTGCCCAGTCGGTGGCCATGCCTTTGGTGAGGTTGGCCACCGCCCCTTTGGTCATTGTGTAGGGCGCAATACCGGGGCGCGCGAGTGCCGTCTGTACCGAGGCGATGTTGACGATCTTGCCAGCACCACGCCGGATCATATGACGTGCACAGGCCTGTCCCACGTGGAAAACACTGGCGATATTAGTCTGCATCAGCCGTTCAAAGGCGTCTGCCGGGAAATCCTCCAGCGGTGTGCGGTGTTGCATGCCAGCGTTGTTCACGAGGATATCGATCGCGCCGGTTTCTTCCTCAAAACCATCCACTGCCGTACGGACGGCTTCATGATCCGTAACATCGAAGGCGAGCAGATCAGGATTGCCGCCCATCTCCTGCGCCGCAGCACCGAGCTTATCCGCATCCCGTCCGTTCAGAACGATCGCTGCACCCGCTGCCTGCAGCCCTTTTGCCAGAGCAAAACCGATCCCCTGCGAAGATCCGGTGATCAGCGCGCGCTTGCCGGTGAGGTCGAATAGGGACAGGCTCATGCGGGGCTCTTTCTGCTCGACTTCGGCGGTTCGATCATTTTATGTTATCGATAACACGGCTTGTCAAGTTTCCGGCGGTCGGTGCTGCCGGGGAGGTATCAGATGAAATCGGTCGTTATTCATGCGCCGCGCGACCTGCGCATCGAAGAGCGCGAAGCCGCATCTCCGGGCCCCGGCGAGGTCGGGATAACAGTGGCCGCAGGCGGGATCTGCGGCTCTGATCTGCACTATTATAATCATGGCGGGTTCGGCACCATCCGGTTGCGGGAACCTATGGTACTCGGCCACGAGGTTTCGGGATATGTCTCCGCGCTCGGTGAAGGTGTCGAGGGGCTGACGACCGGTGAACTGGTCGCCGTCTCCCCGTCGCGACCCTGCCGTACGTGTACGTATTGTCAGAAGGGCCGGCACAATCATTGTCTGAACATGCGGTTTTATGGATCCGCGATGCCGTTCCCGCACATCCAGGGCGCGTTTCAGCAGCAGCTTGTCGTC
>CBDUCB010000092.1:0-12797 GCA_965365545.1 uncultured Roseobacter sp.
CCTACGCCAACGGCCCGCCCCTCCACCACGCGGAGGTCCCGCCCGAGCGAGCAGCCAGGGCCTTCACCGCCGCCGAGAGGGCGAACCGGCTGGCCACGGCACTGGACGACGGACCGGCCCGCGCCCTGTGGGATCTGGGCGAAGAGGCCAAGGCGCTGGTGCGGGATCTGGTAACGAAACATAACATTGACTGTCACCTGAAGCCCGGCATCGCCTGGACGGCCTCGGATGCGGCCGATGTGGCCAACCTGCACGGCTATGCAGAGCATCTGCAAAAGCACTATGGATATGATCAGATCTCACCACTTGATGCAGAGGCCTGCCACACCATCTGCCCGTCGCCGGATTATAAAGGGGGCACACTTGATATGGGTGCGGGTCATCTGCATCCGCTGGCCTTTGCTCTGGGGCTGGCGCGGGCAGCGGAAGAGGCCGGCGTCCGGATTTTTGAGAACGCGCGGGTGACGGACATCCACAAAGGTGATCCTGCGGTGGTCACCACCCGAACGGGCCGCGTGACGGCAGGCCATGTCGTTCTGGGCTGCAACGGGTACCTGTCGGGCATTGCACCGGGTGTGACGTCCCGCGTCATGCCGATCAACAATTTCATTGTGGCAACCGAACCTCTTGGCGACGACGCAGCGCGGGTCCTGACCCGGGATATTGCCGTGGCAGACAGCCGGTTTGTCGTGAACTATTTCCGCCTGTCGCATGACAAACGCCTGCTTTTTGGCGGCGGCGAAAGCTATGGGTACCGGTTCCCGGGGGATATCGAAGCGACGGTGCGAAAACCGATGCACATCATCTTTCCCCATATGAAAGACGTGAAGATTGACTATGCCTGGGGCGGCACGCTGGGCATTACCATGAAACGCTTTCCGTACCTGGCCAGGATCGCGCCCAACATACTGTCAGCGTCGGGGTATTCAGGCCATGGCGTCGGCACAGCAACCCATGCGGGGATGCTCATGGCCGAAGCGATCCGCGGGCAAAGCGACGGGTTTGACACGATGAGCCGGATCCCAACGCCCGCTTTTCCGGGCGGCGGGGCGCTCCGGACACCGCTGCTGATCCTCGCGATGACCTGGTATGCGATGCGCGACCGACTGGGCATCTGAGGCAGTCACAAAAGATTCACTTGTCGGTTGAAGACTGATCATTTATCATTTTCAAAACCTGAATTTGGAAAAGATAAATATGAAGCTGCCCGACATGCATACAGCCGAACCGATCCCCGAGGCTGCCCGGTCTGAAATTGACCGGCTGCTGCAGACGGGAGATCTCTTCCGCTATACTGCGGCAGAGGACGCTCCGGTCTCATTGCTGGAGAGTGAATTTGCCCGGATGATGGGCAGCAGATACGCGCTTGCGGTATCCTCCTGCTCGGCAGCCCTGTTTTTGTCTCTGAAATCGCTTGGGCTGACACCTGGCGCGCGGGTACTGATCCCCGGATTTACCTTTGCGGCGGTCCCCTCCTCCGTCGTGCACGCAGAATGTGTGCCCGTGCTCTGCGAAGTGGGCGAAAACTACCGCATTGATCTGGCTGATTTCGAAGCCCGTCTGAAAGACAATATAAGTGCGGTGATCATCAGTCACATGCGCGGGCATACCTCCGATATGGATGCGATCATGGCTCAGTGTGATGCCGCCGGCATTCCGGTCATCGAGGACGCCGCGCATTCACTGGGCACCGTCTGGCGGGGTCGGAAAATCGGCACGATCGGCCGGGTCGGGTGCTTTTCTTTTCAGTCTTACAAGATGGTCAACGCGGGCGAAGGCGGCATCCTGATTACTGACGACGCTGATCTTGTGGCGCGGGCCATCATAATGTCGGGCGCCTATGAACATAACTGGAAGAAACACCCCGTGCTGCACGAAGCTTTTGCCCGCTGGCAGAACCAGTTGCCGCTTTACAATCTGCGCCTGAACAACCTTTCTGCCGCGCTGATCCGCCCTCAGCTTGACGCTCTGCCACAGCGGGTCGCGGACGGACGGCGTAACCACGATTATGTCGCCGCCAGGCTGAATGCCGCGCGCTATTTCGACGTGCCGGATCACCTGCCCGGCGAAGAGCGCGCGCCTGACAGTATTCAGTTCAACATTCAGGAACTCAGCGACGCGGAAATCCGCGATTTTGCTGCGGCGGCTGATACTGCAGGCGTCAAGGTGCAGGTCTTTGGCCAGAGCACGGACAACGCACGCGCCTTCTGGAACTGGAAATTCGTGCCGGATCTGCCGGAACTGCCAAAGACCCGTTCGATGCTGATGCGCGCCTGCGATGTCCGCCTGCCCGTGCGGCTGACCCGCGACGAACTGGATGCGGTCACCAGTGTTCTGATCAGTGCGATGAAATCAGTTACGTCGCCCCATCCTGCAAGCAAGGTCGCCTGACCCCGCAAAGTTACTTCAGCCGGGACAGTTTATCCTGAAGTTCCGAGAGCTGTTTCTTGATTGCATCGAGATCTTCGCCACCGGCCTCTTCTTCAGTGCTGTCACCTGACTGCCCGTGTTCGGGCCACCCGGTGCTGCCCGGCGCGAGACCACCTGTCATCGCTTTCATGAAGGCTTTTTGCTGCGCCTGCATCAGTTCAAACCCGGGCATCTTTGCCATCGGGTTCATGGCGTTCATCTTATCCATCATCTGGCTCTGACCGTCGCGGAGCATCTCAAAAGAGGCCTGAAGAAACTGCGGCACCACGCTCGCACCCGGCGTCATATAACTGCGCACCAGATCGTTGAGCACGTCAACAGGCAGGACACTTTCACCCCGGCTTTCGTGTTCTGCGATGATCTGCAAAAGATACTGGCGGGTCAGATCGTCTCCGGATTTAAGATCAACGATCTGCACCTCGCGTCCGCCGCGGATGAAACCTGCGATATCATCAAGCGTCACGTAATCACTGGTTTCGGTGTTATAGAGCCGCCTGCTGGCGTATCGCTTGATCAGCAATGGTTTTTCTTGATCCGCCACAGGCTTTCTCCCCGGTGTGAGTGCTGCATTGCAGCTTAGGGGACTGTTTTACAAAAAGAAAGGGCAGGCTGTTACCAGCCCGCCCTCGAATTTTGTGCCTTTTCAGGGAGGAAGCGGCACAAAAACCGTATCAGATTTACTTCGCGGTTGCTTTTTTCACTGCGGCAGAAGCGTCGTTTGTCGCTTTTTTGACAGCGGCAGTTGCGTCTTCGCTCATGTCTTTACCGGCAGCCATCATCAGCTCAACTGTGTCCATCTGCGCTTTTTTCGCGATCTCAGCGAAAGCAGCCATGTGCTCAGCGGCGGACTCGGAGTATGCGGAAGCGAAATCGGTCATCGCTTTTGCGTAATCAACCGGCTCTTTTTTCGCTTTTGCCATGTCGGCCAGCTTCGCCAGTGTTTCCTGGGTCCATTTGCTGGAGATCTCGGTGGATTTCTCAGCAGCTGTCAGCGCAACGCCGGACAGTTTCTCGTTCAGAGTTGCGGATGTTTTGAAGGCATCTTCAAATGCGGCTGTGTCAACCGGGAATGCGCCCATTACGTCTTTGAATACTGCGGTCATGTCAGGTGTCTTGCTCATGTCGTTTCCTTTCCTCGCATCTTCGGGATCATCCCGTTTTTCTGCGTCTGCAAACTATATAGATGCCGCAGTGCAGCATTGCAAGTATATTTTGCTGCGGTGCAGCAAAAAAATCGGATCGGTAAAAAGATGTTTTAATTCAGCTTGTTGCTTTAATCTTTACGTATGTACCCGGCGCTTCGCAGAGCACAGGATGGGTCGAATCGCCTGGCGTCCGGGCCGGAATCATCGTCCCGGAACGCTTTTTCAGCCACTTTTCCCAGCGCGGCCACCATGACCCTTCGGTGAAATCTGCGGCCTTCAGCCAGTCGGCATAATCAAGGCTCATATCAGCGTTTATGTAATGGCCGTATTTCTTTTTGCTGGGCGGATTGACGATCCCTGCGATATGACCGGATTCTGTCACGATAAAGGTTTTGTCTTTCGAGCCCATCTTCTGCACGCCGCGATAGCAGTCTTTCCAGGCCGCGATGTGGTCGGTTTCACAGGCAACGGAACAGACCGGTACGTCAATGTCCGTCAGCTCCAGTTTGTGCCCCAACAGATCAAAGCCGCCCTGAGCAAGCTCGTCGCGCTGGCAGAGCCCGCGCAGATACTGTTTGGCCATTTTGCCCGGCAGGTTGGCCCCGTCTCCGTTCCAGTAGAGCAGGTCAAAGGCGGGTGGCGTTTCACCCATCATATAGCTGCGGATCGCCGGCGAGTAGATCAGATCATTAGATCGCAAAAACGAAAAGGTCCGCGCCATGATCACTGAAGGCAGGATGCCCTTGTCATCGATCTCTTCCTCGATCCCGTCGATGAAATCATCCGTCAGAAAGGGCGCGAACTCGCCCTGGTCCGAGAAATCCGTAAGTGCTGTAAAGAAGGTTGCCGATTTAACCGATTTATCGCCGCGCTGTTTCATCAGCGACAGGGTCAGCGACAGGGTTGTCCCGGCGATGCAGTAGCCGACAACGTTGACCTGCTTCTCGCCGGTGATCTTTTTCACCTCGCCGATCGCGGTCAGGTATCCCTGCTCGATGTAATCCTCAAGTCCGATCTCGCTGTAGGTCGCATCCGGGTTGATCCAGGACACCATAAAGACGGTGTAGCCCTGATCTGCCAGCCACTTCACCAGGCTGTTCTGTGCTTTGAGGTCGAGGATGTAGAATTTGTTGATCCAGGGCGGAAAGATCACCAGCGGGGTTTTGTACACCTTCTCGGTGGTCGGCGCGTATTGGATGATCTCCATCATCGGGTTGCGGAAGACAACCGATCCGGGGCTTGTCGCTATATTACGTCCGAGCTCAAATGCCTGTTCGTCGGCAAGTCTGACGACCATCTCGCCGTTGTTGGCTTCCAGATCACGGATCAGATTTTCGAGCCCCTGAACAAGGCTCTGCCCTTCTGTCTCGATCGCCTTTTCCAGCGCGTCCGGGTTGGTTGCCAGAAAATTGGTTGGCGACATCATATCGATGATCTGCTGCGAGAAATACTTCAGCCGGTTTTTCTCAGCGGGCTCCATATCAGTTACATCGCTCACAGCCTGGGAAAGAGCGCTCGCGTTGATCAGGTACTGCTGCTTTACGAAATTGAAATACGGGTGCGTATCCCACAGCGGGTTTGCGAACCTGCGGTCGCGCGGGCCCGGGTCCTGCGGAGCTTCGAGTTTTCCTTTGGCCAGTGTCTGCTGCGCTTCGACAAAATGTTTCATGGTCTCGGACCAGTAATCCATCTGATGTTCGAGCACTTTGGCGGGGTTGTTGACCATTTCAGACCAGTAAGCCTGAGCTGCTTTTCCGAATAGTTCCTGATTCGGGGCGTCCAGTGAAGGATTATGTCCTTTTCGGTTCGTCATCACGCGGTGCAGGCGCTCTGAGAGTTCCTCAACTTTCTTAAGGTTTCGGGTCATACGCTCCAGATTTTCGATACCGGGAGTCTCATCAAGATCAGTTCTTGTTGTCATATTTACTTTTCCCTCGTATGTTGCACCTGCAGCATTTGGTCGTTGGCTTCAGGGGGCGAAGCGACTGCGTGTTCCGGTGCGCCCGGATTATCATCAAGGAGACCCCTCATGCGCTATATGGCCACTTACGACTTAATGGAAACGGTTCGCAACACGAACCAGTGGCTTGGCGCATCAGCCCTTGCGATGGCATCATATCCTGCCTTCTCCCTCATTCCAAACCCTGCAATCGCCTGGACCCGCGCCTGGGGCGAGGTCACTGAACGTACGTTTCAGCGGATGATTGTGAAACCGGACTGGAATATTCCCCCTGTGCCCAGCGCTGACGGGCAGGACCATGTTGTCACAACCGAGGCCGTAATTGAACGGGACTTCGGCGATTTGTTGCATTTTGTGGTTCAGGGCCGCCCCACACCAAAGCGCAAGGTGCTGCTGGTCGCGCCGATGTCCGGCCATTACGCAACTTTGCTGCGATCGACCGTGATCAGTATGCTGCCGGATGCGGATCTGTATATCACCGACTGGCACAATGCGCGCGACATACCGGTCAGCGCGGGCAAGTTTGATATCGAGGATTACACGCTTTACCTTGTCGATTTCATGCGTGAAATGGGCCCGGATACACATGTAATCGCGGTCTGCCAGCCTGCCCCGCTCACGCTGGCGGCAACCGCTTATCTGGCCGAAGAAGACCCTGACGCACAGCCGCGCAGCCTCACGCTGATCGGCGGCCCGATTGATCCGGACGCGACGCCGACAGACGTGACCGATTTTGGCCACCGGGTCACGATGGGCCAGCTTGAAGAGCTGATGATCCAGCGGGTCGGCTTCAAGTATCCCGGTGTGGGCCGCATGGTTTACCCTGGTCTGCTGCAGCTGAATTCGTTTATTTCGATGAATTTCGAGACGCATTTCCGCGCATTTCGCGACCAGATCGCCCGCGTGGCGCAGAACGACGCTCAGGAACACGACAAGCACAACAAGTTCTATGACGAATACCTTGCAGTCATGGATATGACCGCGGAGTTTTATCTCTCCACGGTCGAACGCATCTTCAAAAACGGCGAGATCGCGCGCAACGAATTTATGGTGGCCGGCAAAAAAGTCGACATCGGGAAAATCACGACCGTTGCGGTGAAAACCGTTGAGGGCACAAAAGACGATATCTCGGCACCCGGACAATGTGTTGCGGCCCTCGCACTCTGCACGGGCCTCCCCGACTCCAAAAAGGCCAGCCACCTTGAGGAAGGTGCGGGGCACTACGGGATTTTTGCGGGTAAAAGCTGGCGGCGGAATATCCGCCCGCTGGTACTGGATTTCATCGATGCAAACAGCCCGAAACCAGAGGTCAAAACACGCAAACCCGCCAACCGGAACTCGGCAGCTTAACGCAGCACCAGAGGCTGTGCGAGCCATTCGCGCAGGGCGGCCGTGGTCTCTTCGGGCTCTTCAAGCGGTGGCAGGTGTCCGGAGTTGTCAAGCACACGCAGCGTGGCGCCCGGGATCAGTTCTGACATGAATTCATGGCGCCTGACCGGGCAAAGCGTGTCATGTGCGCCGCAGAGCACCAGTGCCGGCACCTTGCACAGGCGCAGTGTTTTCTGCTGATCCCGTCGCCTCTGCAGCGCGCGCGACTGGCGCACAAACACATCCGGCCCGAGTGCGCCGGCCATGTCCATTACCAGATCCAGTACCCCGGTGCGGCCCGGACCCGGCGCGAGGTATTTCGGTTTCATTTCTTCACGCATGACATCCAGCATTCTGCCGGAGCGTGCCGCGACGATCTGCGGCTCACGGGCAGCGGCAATCTGAGGCGTTTCAGGCAGCGGGTTTGTGTCCATGAGCGCGATCCGGCTGACCCGCTCAGGCGCGCGGCGCAGAAGTTCCATCGCCACGATGCCGCCCATGCTGAGCCCCGCCAGTGCGAAACGGCGCGGCAACTGGTCAAGCAGGCCCGAGGCAATTTCTTCCATCCGGTCGCCCCGGGTGATCGGCGCACAGATGACAACGGTATCTGACGACAGCGCCGCGATCTGGGGCGCGAAAAGGCGCGCATCACACATCATTCCCGGCAGCAAAACGAGTGGTTCTGTCATGACCCTGCGCCTTCATACTGTTTAACGGATCGTCAGCTGCGACTGGTCATTCTTAGCTGTGCGGAGACCGGAGAGCCAGCCGCAAAACCGCATGCCTTTGTCTCAGGTCCCGTTGGTCACTGCTTGATCTGATCCCAGTAGAGCCCCAGATGCCGTTCGATAATTCCGGCATACCGGCCGGATTCGCGCAGCTTCGCAAGCCCGGCATTCAGGCGATAAAGATGTGCCGTGGCGCGCCAGTGGGACCGCGAGATCACCGCGTGCAGGCTCTGCTCTGACAGCGGTCGCGGCAGGGGGACAACGGCCTCGGTCAGATCCCCCCGGAAAAGTTCATTTACGCCTCGGAATTCATCCAGCGCTACCGCATCCACCGCGCCGTCCATCAGCATCTCAAAGCAGTCTGCCGCACGGACCGGTTGTTTCAGCGTGATCAGATCGCGGCTCAGCCAGCGCCGGTCCGGGCGTTCAAGATCATGAGTGAACAGCCCAGCCGGCCGGCAGAGTACCCGACCGTGAAGATCCGCGTTCTCATCAAAGTCAAACTGTCTGTCCGTACGGGTGAAAAGCAGCACCACAACCTCGGCCAGAGGGTCGGAGAAATGGTACGTCTGGCAACGCTCGTTATTGTGCTGCTGCCCGTCGCAGTCGGGACGCGCCCAGGCAAATCCCATGTCGGTTTGTGCGCGAGCCACCCGGGCCGCGCCCGCTGCACGGTCGCTCTCCCACACAATGTCGAACGCCAACGGATCGGGCGCGTTGCTGAGCGCCGCTTCGATGATTTCCGTGGCCATGCCACGCCCGGGCCAGTCGGGCCCGGCGAAAGGCGCATCATCGGGCGAGGCGACCAGCGTAATGCCGTCTCCGGATGCAGCTGCCGTCGAGCACGCGAGAAACAGCCCGGTTATTGCGGCACGCCCCTTCACAATCCGGCCCAGACGTCAGCCATGTGCCGGTCGAGAATATCCTGAAATGTGCCGTTCGCCCGGATATCGCGCAGCCCTTCGTTAAAGGCGCTGATCACGTCCCGCGCCTGCTGAGACATCTGCGGAGCAGCCGCATGCAGGGTCACGATGGCCACCGGAGATTTGCTGAGCGCGACAATCTGGCGCTCCCGCCCCGCGGCCGCCAGCGCCGCCCGTCCGGTGAATTCATTCAGCATCACTGTATCGACGACGCCCTCGTCGAGAAGCGCAAAACAGGCATCGGCATCCGCGGCCCCTGTGATGCTGACGAGCCCGCCGGACAGCCAGTTTTTGCCACCTGCATCCAGAACATGCACCGGTTGCCCTGCAGGCCGGCAGATCTTTTTACCACGCAGGTCCTCTGCACTGGCAAGCGGCATCGGCGCGTTTTCGGGGACAAAGAAAACCATCAGCATTTCAAAAAGCGGATCGGAGTAGAGGAAATCCTGGCAGAACGTGCTGCGCGCACCGGGCAGGCATTCCGGGCGGATGACAGGGAAAATCAGATCGGACACCAGCGCTGCGTCAGCGATGCCGGGACCTACGAATTCCACGTCCCGGCCCGGAAGGCCTGAATGGAGTGATTTACGGATGAGTTCTGTTATCATGCCACCCCCTGCCCGCCGGGCATCGACAAAGGGCGGGAGGTTGGCGGTCTGTGTCACGATAACCGGCGCGGGCGGAGTGGGTTTCGCCCCGGGCCCAACAGGGTCAGTCAGGAGGGGCGGCACCGGATCGGTGTCAGTCAGTTCCGGTGCAGTGGTGCCTCGGTCCCCGTCGCCAAAGCATGGCAGTGACAGACGGCTGCCGACAAAAATACGGTCGGGGTCCGGACCAATGACGTCCCGGTTTGCCGCATAAAGATCAGTCCACAAAAAGGCATTGTCGTACTGACGCGCGGCGATCACTGAGAGGCTGTCGCCGGGCCGCACCTGATAGCTGGTCCCGCAGGTCTGCGCCGCGGCGCTGCCAGCAAATCCCGCAAACAGAACTGACGACAGCACCAGCGCCCTGAACATGAATCACCCCCCTGAAACACCGGACAGTCTGCGCAAAAGACGAGTTGAGGGTCAATAATCAATCTACATATGGTGTCAGAATTACGGGTTATCCACAAGATAACCGATGTATCAGGGGTACTCGATCCCACGCAGGGGCGGAAAATCAGCATAGCGCGCTTTGCGGTCCGCCGCTGTCTCACAACTCTGTTCACCGGCGCGCAACAGCATTCCCCGGGGGGCGATATAACTTGAAATCGTGCGCTGCGGCACAGGCCGCCAGGTCAGATTGAGCGCCGCGAGTTTCGGGAAAAACCACATTTCTGAATATGGCAGATGGTCGTGGATCCACCACGCGAGATCGCGCCAGTCGCGGCCCGCAGCATAGCGGTCCGCGAACCACGGCACCACAAGAGACGTGCCCGCAATGGCCTCATCTGCCGAGCCGCGATCCCATATGTGGCATTCCAGCGGGTTATCGTTGCGCGCGCAGTTGAGACCGTTTTCGTTGCCGAACCTGTTCAGAGCAGCCGAACGGTAGCCTGACCGGATGGCGATGCGTCCGAAGGTTTCTTCCAGCGGATCAAGCAGTTCTGTGCAGAGCCGGCGACCGTTTTCGATGGCGAGGTCAGGATCGTCGGGAATATTCGGAATACCATGAAAGTTGCTGATCTCGGAGCACAGGAAATCGCGCATATAGAAATGTCTGGAAAGACGTACACGCCCGAGGGTCTCGAGGCTCCGCATGCTGGCCGGGCGACGCATCAGTCCGCCTCTCCGTATCCGTTCCAGCGGAACGCACCATCAGCGCGCAGGGGGGAGAAAGGGTTATACGCGATCTCCCAGATGTGGCCTTCGGGATCAGCAAAATATCCGTGGTGCCCGCCCCAGAAGACGTCCTGCGCAGGTTTCAGGATGCGCCCTCCGGCGGCTTCGGCACGTGCCAGAAGTACCGCAACCTCATCTTTCGTGCGCAGATTATGTGCCAGCGTGACGGCACCCCGGCCAAGCGTTTCCGGCGACACGCCGATGTCTTCGGCCAGTTTATCAATCGGGTAGAGACCCAGCGTCTGCCCGGGGAGATCAAATGCAACCACGCCGTCAGGTGCCGGTGTCCGCTTCCAGCCCAGGTTTTCGTAAAATTCCGCCAGCGACGCTATGTCTGTGGCGCCAAGGGTAATAAGGCTGATGCGCTGCTCCATTCCGGTGCCTTTCAGCCTTCTGGTTGGGCGAGTACATCGGTCACAGCAGCCTCAATGAGGTCGAGGCAGGGCCCGTCGGAAAACCGATGATCTGCATCTTTGACCAGGAGCAGCCGCATGTCCGGGCTTGTCGCATGATCCAGAAGGCGCAGCGCTGTCTGCGTGCTGACCGCAGTATCGGCTGTTCCCTGAAGGCAGCGGACGGCAAAGGGCAGATCAAGCGGTGAGCGCAGCACGAGGTTGTCACGGCCGTCGTCTATCATGCGCTGTGTGACCACGTAGGGCTCCATGTAATCGGACGGCAGCTCGACGCGCCCTTCTGTCTTAAGCTGTGTTTTCTGCGCATCCGAAAAGGACGCCCAGTAGCCGTCTTCGGTGAAATCAGGCGCCGCTGCAATCGTGACCAGGCCTGCGATGCTTTCAGGCGCGGCCCGGGCCAGTAACAGTGCCTGCCAGCCCCCCATTGACGACCCCACCGGGACCATGGGACCGGTGATCAGCGCATCGGTAATAGCGCGCGTATCCTCTGCCCAGTCGCCGATTGCACCATCCTCAAACTCACCGGATGAAAGGCCGTGGCCAGAGTAATCAAAACGCAGAAAAGCACGCCCCGTTCTGCGCGCCCAGGCCTCAAGATGCAGTGCCTTTGTGCCCTCCATATCGGACTTCAGACCGCCGAGAAACACCACGCAGGGTCCCTCACCCGGGGTGAAGTGATAAGCCAGCCGCCTGCCTTGTTGCGTTTCAAAAATATCGGGTGAGGTCATGCGCGCATCCTTTTGGCAATGATGCGTCAGCGCGGCGGGCGATCGCAACGCCAAACTGAAATCTCATGTGACTGACTGGTACTATTTAAAGAAACCGGGATTTGTTCTCAAAGCTCTCACCGAACCGGAGCGCATACAAATGCCAGACAGCTTGTGCGTTAGCCCCGAACAAAGCCTTGCCCGGTTGCATGGCCGGTTCGGGACGCAGCGCTTTGGCATGATGAGCCACCCCGGCGTGCAGCTGGAGGCCCGGCTGATCGCGACTCATACAAAAGGGCGGTTCAGAAATATGCCGGACAGAGGCCCACCGGTTTCCCGAATGAAAACACCAGGCGTATCCTGCTCTGCGGAACACGCTTGTCGCTTTTGCCATTCTGATTCTGGACGGTGACTGGCCGGATGCCTGCGTTGCTCCGCGTTGGCGACGGCCGGCATTTAAGCGCAGGTATCGATGCAACCCGGACGGGATCAGCCGCTGACGTAGGGGGTCGTGCCCGGGCGGTAGAACACTTTCTGATTGTGAAGCCGGCCGAGGAGTTCTTCGTTTTCGCGCTGGTCGGCTTCAATCACCGACACAGACTGAAGATCGGCCGGGTTTTCATCAGAGAGTGCAAGCCGCATCCGGCAAAGCTCGCGCCCGCGCGCCCGCAGCGCCTCTTCGATCAGGTCCACGTCATGAATGCTCAGCTCGAAGTTTTTGTTATAGCGCGGCATGGCAGGCTCCCGGTTCTCACCGGTCCAATGCCGGTATGTCGGATTTAACATGTAAAACGTCGCGGTCAACGTATTCTTCGGTATACTCGTCCCGGCCCGGCTTGACAGCCCCGCGCCCTTGCGGCATCGAGCAGGCAGATAACCCGCAACCGGGCGTCTCGTAGGCGCCAGACCGACGAGGAGTGCCCGCGATGGCCCCGAAAGACGCTGTAGTCTCTCTCACTTTTCCCGATGGCAGTTCAAGACAGTTCGAAGCAGGTGTGACTGCCGGCGACGTTGCCGCGAGCATCTCGACCTCGCTGCGCAAAAAAGCCATCAGCGCGACTGTTGACGGTGAGCATTATGACCTTGCCTGGCCCATCGAACAGGACGCGGCCATTGCCATTCACACCATGCAGGACGAAGTTCAGGCAAACGAGCTGATACGCCACGATCTCGCGCATATCATGGCCCGCGCCGTACAGGAAATCTGGCCCGACACCAAGGTGACCATCGGCCCCGTGATCAGGGACGGCTGGTATTACGACTTTGACCGCGCAGAGCCCTTCACCCCCGAAGATCT
>CBDUCB010000093.1:0-12796 GCA_965365545.1 uncultured Roseobacter sp.
GGGCCTCAACCTTCCTGTGGAACTATGGCGATGGGACGACCTTGTCGCTGACCGGCACCATCACCAGCCCGATGACCACGACCCATACTTATACCCAGGTCGGGGTCTATTCGGTGACCCTGGCTGCCGGAGATGGGGTCTATACCGACACCCTGACCCGGACGAATTACATCACTGTCACCCAGCCGGTCACGTTTCTGCAGTTGCTGTGGGCGACCCTGCTCGGCGCTGTGTTCTTTGCGGAGCCGGTGGATATCTGGGTGGTTCTGGGCGGTGCCGTTATTCTTGGGTCGGTGACCTTTATCCCCTGGCGAGAGGCGGTTCTGAAACGCCAGATCACGCCGGCAACTCATGCCACAAAGGTCTGAATGTTTTTGTTGATTGACTGATCAATAAACTTACCCCATCCTGCGGCATCGTATCGCCAAGGACCCGAATCTTCATGCCAAAAATCGGAATGGAACCTGTGCGCCGCTCGGCGCTTGTCAAAGCGACAATTGCGGAGATCGGGCAGGCGCAGTCGCTGGATGTGACTGTGGGACAGATCGCCCGCCGCGCTGGCATGTCGACAGCGCTGGCGCATCACTATTTTGGTGGCAAGGATCAGATATTCCTCGCAGCGATGCGCCATATCCTTTCGGAATATGGCGCTGAAGTGCGGCGCGCGCTGGCGGCGTCTGAAACGCCGCAGGCGCGGGCTGAAGCCATCATTCGGGCGAGCTTTGACGAGACGTGTTTTGATCCCGCAACCGTGAGCGCATGGATGACGCTTTATGCGGCCTCGCGCACAAGCCGCGATACCCGGCGTTTGCTGAAGCTGTACCAGCGGCGGTTGCGGTCAAACCTTACCCATGCGCTGCGCCCGCTTTCTGTGCGGCCCCAAGCGGATGCAGATACGCTTGCCGCGCTGATCGACGGGCTTTATCTGCGGGCCGCTTTGTCTGACAGCGGCAGTGCGCAAAGCGCCTGCACGCAGGCACTTGAAACGCTTGATACCCTGTTGAGGGCAGCGCGATGACCAAGCCAAACATTCTGATCCTGATGGTAGACCAACTCAACGGAACATTGTTTCCCGACGGGCCTGCGGATTGGCTGCACGCGCCCAATCTCAAGAAGCTTGCGGCGCGGTCAACGCGGTTCCGCAATGCCTATACGGCATCGCCACTGTGCGCGCCGGGCCGGGCGGCGTTTATGTCAGGTCAGTTGCCCTCCGCCACCGGCGTTTATGATAACGCGGCTGAGTTCCCCTCAAGCGTGCCGACCTATGCGCATCACCTGCGCCGGGCCGGGTATCACACCTGCCTGTCGGGCAAAATGCACTTTGTCGGGCCGGACCAGTTGCACGGGTTTGAAGAACGCCTGACCACCGATATTTACCCGGCTGATTTTGGCTGGACGCCGGATTACCGGAAGCCGGGAGAGCGGATCGACTGGTGGTATCACAACATGGGCTCGGTGACGGGTGCCGGGATTGCCGAAATCTCCAACCAGATGGAATACGATGACGAGGTTGCCTTTAACGCAACGCGCAAGCTCTATGACCTCTCACGCGGCGGAGATCCGCGGCCCTGGTGTCTGACCGTGAGTTTCACTCACCCCCATGATCCTTACGTTGCGCGCAAGAGATACAGTGACCTTTACGAGGATTGCGCGCACCTGCTGCCCGAAGTGCCGGCGATTCCTTATGAAGATCAGGACCCGCACTCAAAACGTATCTTTGACGCTAACGACTGGCGCAGTTTCGACATCACTGAAGAAAACATCCGTCGCTCGCGCCAGGCCTATTTCGCCAACATCAGCTATCTTGACGATAAGATCGGGGAGATCCTGCAAACGCTGAAAGACACGCGTCAGGAGGCAGTAATCCTTTTCGTCTCGGATCATGGCGACATGCTGGGCGAGCGGGGGCTGTGGTTCAAGATGTCGTTCTTTGAGGGCTCCTCGCGCGTGCCGCTGATGATTTCGGCGCCCGGAATGACGCCCGGTTTGCAGACCACGCCGGTGTCCAACATCGATGTCTGCCCCACCTTGTGTGATCTTGCGGGCGTGTCGATGGATGAGGTCGCGGAATGGACAACAGGTGTGTCGCTCGTGTCGATGGGGCAGGGCGAGGAGCGGACCGAACCGGTGGCGATGGAGTATGCCGCTGAGGCCTCCTGTGCGCCGATGGTTTCGCTGCGCTATGGCAAATGGAAATACAACCGCTGTGCGCTGGACCCTGACCAGCTCTTTGATCTCGACGCAGACCCGCATGAGCTGAGCAACCTTGCAGACGCAGCGGAGCACCAGGGTACGCTGACGAGCCTGCGCAGCAAAGCTGAGGCGCGCTGGGATCTTGATGCCTTTGACGCTGACGTGCGTAAAAGCCAGGCTCGCCGCTGGATCGTTTATGAGGCCCTGCGCGAGGGTGGATACTACCCCTGGGATTATCAGCCGCTCCGGGCAGCCTCCGAGCAGTACATGCGCAACCACATGGATCTGAACGTGCTGGAAGAAAACAAACGCTTCCCGCGCGGCGAATAAACGACACTCCGGCCGGACCGGTACCGGCCGGGGCTTTAAAACCTGTGAGCGCTCTGTGCCGCACCCGTGACCCGGCGGCGCGCTGACGCGCACACTGATGATCTGCGCCTGCGGCGCCGCAACCTGAGACGACGGAAATATGATGCAAGCGGATTTTGTTATTGTAGGCGCGGGAAGTGCCGGCTGTGCGATGGCCAGCAGGCTCTCTGAGGCCGGGGCGTCAGTTATCGTGATCGAGTTCGGGGGCTCGGACGCAGGACCGTTCATTCAGATGCCGGCGGCCCTGTCTTATCCGATGAACATGAAGCGCTATGACTGGGGGTACTGGTCTGATCCTGAGCCGCATCTGGGCGGACGCCGTCTGGCGTGCCCGCGCGGCAAGGTCGTGGGCGGCTCTTCGAGCATCAACGGCATGGTCTATGTGCGGGGCCATGCGATGGATTTCGATCACTGGGCGGAGGCGGGTGCGGAGGGCTGGTCCTTCGCGGACGTTCTGCCCTATTTCAGGCGCATGGAGACATGGCATGATGGCGGGCACGGAGGTGATCCGGCCTGGCGCGGCACGGACGGGCCGCTGCACGTCAGCCGGGGACCGCGGAAAAACCCGCTCTATGAAGCCTTTGTGCGCGCAGGCGAGCAGGCGGGCTATGAGGTCACTGACGATTACAACGGCCACAAACAGGAGGGCTTCGGACCCTTTGAGCAAACCGTCTGGAAAGGCCGCCGCTGGTCTGCGGCCAATGCCTATCTGCATCCTGCCCTGAAACGCGAAAACTGTACGCTGGTGCGGGGCCTCGCGGAGCGCGTCATCATCGAAGACGGACGGGCCACCGGCGTCGTGATCAACCGGGGTGGCCGGCGTCAGACGATCCGGGCAGCGCGTGAGGTCGTGATTGCGGCCTCGGCGATCAACTCTCCCAAACTGCTGATGCTCTCGGGGATCGGACCGGCAAAGCACCTGGCGGAGCACGGTATCGATGTGGTGGCCGACCGGCCCGGGGTCGGGCAGAACCTGCAGGACCATCTGGAGATGTACATCCAGATGGCCGCGAGCCAGCCCATCACACTTTACCGGCACTGGAACCTCGCCTCCAAGGCCTTTATCGGGGCGCAGTGGCTCTTTACGAAAACCGGGATGGGCGCTTCGAACCAGTTCGAGAGCTGCGGTTTTATCCGCTCCGGGGCCGGCGTGCCCTATCCTGATATCCAGTACCACTTTCTGCCGCTCGCAGTACGCTACGATGGTAAAGCCGCGGCGGAGGGGCACGGGTTTCAGGCGCATACCGGACCAATGCGGTCGCCGTCACGCGGGGAGGTTACACTGCGGTCTGCGGATGCGGCAGAGGCCCCCCGGATCCTGTTCAATTATATGTCGCAGGAGCAGGACTGGATTGATTTCCGTCGCTGCATCCGCCTGACCCGCGAGCTGTTTGAGCAGGAAGCGATGAAGCCCTTCGTCAAACACGAGATCCAGCCGGGTAATGCGCTGCAGACCGATGACGAACTGGACGATGCAATCCGTGAACATGCTGAAAGCGCCTATCATCCCTGCGGGACCTGCCGGATGGGGCGCGCGGACGATCCCGGTGCCGTTGTCGATCCGCAGGGCCGGGTCATCGGTGTGGATGGCCTGCGCGTTGCCGACAGCAGTATCTTTCCGCGCATTACCAACGGCAATCTCAACGGACCCTCGATCATGGTTGGCGAAAAGGTTTCAGATCATCTGCTGGGCCGGGACCCGCTGGCCCGGGCTAATGATACGCCGTGGATCCACCCTGCCTGGGAAACATCACAACGTTAACTTTTTGTTAACTAAAGTTAACAAACAACCTTGTGGCAGGCGGGGTCGGGGCTCATATGCATTAAATGCATATGTTCTTTGCCCTTGTTTTTGCTGCACTTATCGTTCCTGTGACCGGGTATGCGGAGGTTTCCGGCACCATCCGGGTGATTGACGGAGATACCTTTGACGTCGCCGGGACCCGGATCAGGCTGTTCGGTATTGATGCACCGGAAACCGATCAGACCTGCGTTTCTGATGATGGCGGGCACTGGGATTGTGGTGCCTGGGTGAACGCACAGGTCGCAGCGAGGTTCGACGGCCGCAAGGTGCTGTGCGAGCCTGTTGACACCGACCGTTACGGGCGCATTGTCGCGCGGTGCTTTGTCAACCGGCGTGACGTTGCCGGCGACATTGTTCAGGCGGGCCTCGCCTTTGCCTATCGCAGGTACTCCGCAGATTACGCGCCGGATGAACGCCGGGCGGCCCGGCGCCCCCCCGGCCTTCCTGCAAGCCGCGTGCAAAGCCCCGAGCAGTTCCGCAAAGCGCGCACCCCTGCAGCCCCGGTCAGCGCGGCGCCGCAGGGCGGCTGCCGGATCAAGGGCAACATATCGGGCGCGGGGGTGCGCATCTATCACGCACCCGGTCAGCGCGATTATGACCGCACGCGGATTCGCGCCGATAAAGGGGAGCGGTGGTTTTGCAGCGGTGCCGAAGCCCGTGCTGCAGGCTGGCGCGCCGCGAAACGCTAAGTCACCTGATAGGGCAACACGCCGCGCAGGTTCGGATCAACGGTCAGGCGGCGTTCAAGCGGCGGCACGGCGCGCTGGTGGCACGCGGTCCGCTCGCAGATCCGACAAGAGATCCCGATCGGTTCAAAGGCAGCCTCGCGGTCCAGATCCATCCCGTCGGCATAGACCAGATCACGCGCGTGGCGTACTTCACAGCCTAGCGCTATTGCGTACCGCCTGAGCGGCGCACCAAAACGTCCCGCAGGCTTGGTCACGTCGCGCGCGAGGCTGATGTAGCGCACCCCGTCCGGTGTTTCGGCCAGCTGGCGTAAAAACTGTCCGGGCAGTTCAAAGGCGCGGTGCACGTTCCAGAGCGGACACGCTCCGCCGAAGCGCGCAAACTGAAGGCGGGTGGCGGAATGGCGTTTGGTAATGGTGCCCGCCTGATCTACGCGTACAAAGAAAAACGGAATGCCCTTTGCGCCGGGGCGTTGCAATGTCGACAGGCGGTGAGCGACCTGTTCGACCGAGGCGCCGAAATGACCGGCCAGCACCTCAAGATCGTGGCGGCATTCGCGCGCCACCCGCTGAAACGGACCATAGGGCATGAGCGCTGCACCGGCAAAATAGTTGGCGAGGCCGATTTTAGCGATGGCACGTGCTTCAGCACTGTGAAACCGCGCGAGATCCAGCGTGGCCTCCAGGAGCGGATCCTGTTTGATCAGCGCCACCTGCAGCAGTAACTGGAAGGTCTGTGTTTCATGCGGTGCGCGGCGGGAGAGGATCAGTCTGCCTGTTTCGCTGTCGTAATGCCTGATCTGATCGGTGTCCGTGAAATCCACGGTGACACCGCTGTTGCCGAGCGTTGCTGTGGCCGCGACCCGGATGTTGCGGGCATTGCCCTCCTTGGTCGCGAAATTCTCGGCGGCACGGTCCACGGCGTCGATATAGTTGTCGCAGTAGTGGAAAAAGTCGCGCACCTCTTCCCACGGGCTGGGGGTTGCGCGGGCATCCTCGCGGCCAAGTGCCTCGTCAAGTGAGGCAAGCCGTTCGTGCATCTGGCGATAGCTGCGGTGCAGCTCCAGAAAAGCATGAGCAAAGGCAGGGGCGTTGGAGGCCGCCAGCCGCAGATCAGCGACCGGCGGCAGGCTGTCGGAAAAGAGCGGATCGGCGAAGGCCTCGCGCATGTCGCTGACCAGCCGTTCGCTGTCGCCGGCGCTGAGTTCGGTCACGTCGAGGCCGAACTCCTGTGCAAGTGCCAGCACGACCGTGGTCGAGACCGGCCTGTTGTTATTTTCCATCTGGTTCAGATAGGGCAGCGACACCCCGAGCTTGGCGGCAAAATCCTTTTGCGTGCTGCCGAGACGGGTGCGCACTTCGCGCAGTTTAGCGCCTGCATAAAGTTTCTGACTGGCCATATGACCCGACCCTCCGGCGCGGATTTGCAAGTTTGCAGATTCGCTGACCGTAGCTTTGCAAACCCACCCGGGCAAGGTGCAGGAAGACAGTTAATGAAACGCTAAGCCGGGTCAGGCAGCGGGAGTACCAAGCCCGATCCTGCGTTCGCGCCAGTAGACCGCAAGGATTGATACGATGGCGGCCGTCGCTGTGATCAGCATGATGTAAAGCAGCGGGAAGGCACCCGTCTCGGGGGTCAGCAGCGCGCCGGCAAGTGCGCTGAGCGCGGCCCCGCCGCCGATCATGATCGCACCACCAAGACCGGAAGCTGTGCCCGCAAGCTGCGGTCGGACGGACAGCATACCGGCCGTTGCATTGGGGATCACAAGGCCGTTGCCCATGCCCACAAAGGTCATGAACCCGAAAAAACTGAGCGCGGAGCCGTGGCCCGCCATAAAAACACTGAGCGACAGGACAGCGCCGGATGCATTTATCAGACAGCCGGTGAGGATCAGCCGGTTAATGCCGATGCGTTGCGCGAAAAGACCGGTGCACATGTTTCCGAAGAAATAACCGATCGCCGGAGCGCCAAAGAATATGCCCACCCAGAAAGGCGACAAACCAAAGACCACAGAACCGACAAAAGGCCCGCCGCCCAGATAGGCAAAAAACGACCCGGAACAAAAAGCCGCTGCCAGCGAATACCCCCAGAACCGGGGCGATGTCAGCAGTTCGGGATATTCAGCAAACTGCTCGGTCAGGGTGCGGTCGGAGGGGCGCGCCGTCTCACCCTGATCCGCCCAGGCCAGCCAGAGTGTCAGCCCGCCCAGAAAAAAGAGTGCCCAGAAGTTTGCCTGCCAGCCAAAAAGCTCGTCGAGAATTCCACCGAACATAGGGCTGACCATCGGCACCACGGCCATGCCCATCGTGACGTAGCCGATCATTGACGCCGCCTGATCCTGATCGAACATATCACGCACCGCTGCGCGGCTCAACACCATGGCGGATGCGACCACCGCCTGACACATGCGAAAAAACAAGAAGATCTCCACATTGGGCGCAACGATACAGCCGAGCGTCGCCAGCATGAAGAGCGCGAGGCTGGCAAGGATCACCGGCCGCCGCCCGTATTTGTCGGAGACGGGCCCGATAAAGACCTGCAGTACGCCGCTGATCCCCAGATAAAGCGCTACGGAAAGCTGCATCACGCCGTAATCCGTGCCGAAGTGCTCGGTCATGCGGGGCAGGCTGGGCAGGAACATGTTCATCACAATCGCCGACATGCCTGCAAGCAGGATCAGAGTCGCGATGTGCGGTGGCGTGGACCGATCCAGAAAGCGGATGACAGGCGGATTTTGCATGCAGCAGATGTAGAACTGCCTCCGCGCAGAGTCCATGCACAGCTTACCCGTCTGAAACGCACAATTTGCGGATTTGCAGTTTGCACCATTGAATGTGAATAGGCTTTGCAAATTTGCGAGATTGCACTTCGTATGGTTGGCGCATTCCTGTAGTGTCCGCGATATCATTCAAACGGGGTCCGGTATGAAAGACATTCTTGAACAGCTCGAAGACCGGCGCGGGACCGCGCGTCTCGGCGGAGGGCAGAAACGCATCGATGCGCAACATTCACGCGGCAAGCTGACAGCGCGCGAACGTGTGGACCTTTTGCTTGATGAAGACAGCTTTGAAGAGTTCGATATGTTCGTCACGCATCGCTGCACGGACTTCGGCATGGAAAAGCAGAAACCGGCCGGCGACGGTGTGGTCACAGGATGGGGCACGATCAACGGCCGGCTGGTTTATGTTTTCAGTCAGGACTTTACGGTTCTGGGCGGGTCCGTGTCGGAGACCCATGCCAAAAAGATCTGCAAGATTATGGATATGGCGGTGCAGAACGGCGCTCCCGTCATCGGGATCAACGATTCCGGCGGTGCCCGCATTCAGGAAGGTGTGGACAGTCTCGCAGGCTATGGCGAGATCTTTCAGCGCAACATTCAGGCCTCTGGCGTGGTGCCACAGATCAGCGTGATCATGGGCCCCTGTGCCGGTGGCGCCGTCTATTCACCTGCGATGACCGATTTCATTTTTATGGTCAAAGACAGCTCTTATATGTTTGTGACCGGCCCCGATGTGGTGAAAACGGTTACCAATGAACAGGTTACCGCAGAGCAGCTCGGTGGTGCCGGCACGCACACCCGCAAATCCTCGGTGGCGGATGCCGCATTTGAAAACGATGTCGAGGCGCTGGCCGAAGTGCGCCGCCTTGTCGATTTCCTGCCGTCCAACAACCGCGAAAAGCCGCCCGTGCGACCATTTTTCGATGATCCGGGGCGCATTGAGCCCTCACTTGATACGCTGGTGCCGGAAAATCCGAACACGCCCTACGACATGGCCGAGCTGATTACAAAGCTCGCCGATGAGGGTGATTTTTACGAAATCCAGGCGGAGTTTGCCCGCAACATCGTGACCGGATTTATCCGCATCGAGGGACGCACGGTGGGTGTTGTCGCCAATCAGCCGATGGTGCTCGCGGGATGTCTGGACATCGACAGCTCGCGCAAGGCCGCGCGGTTTGTACGGTTTTGCGACGCCTTTGAGATCCCGATCCTGACGCTGATCGACGTGCCTGGTTTTCTGCCCGGTACAAGCCAGGAATACGGCGGCGTGATCAAACACGGCGCCAAGCTGCTTTATGCTTATGGCGAGGCAACCGTGCCGATGGTGACGGTCATTACGCGCAAGGCCTATGGCGGGGCCTATGTGGTAATGTCTTCCAAGCACCTGAGGTCTGATTTCAACTACGCCTGGCCTACCGCAGAAATTGCGGTGATGGGGGCCAAAGGCGCGACCGAGATTGTACACCGGGGCGATCTGGGGGATCCGGAAAAGATTGCGAAACACACGGCGGATTATGAAGAGCGTTTCGCCAACCCCTTTGTCGCCGCTGAACGGGGCTTTGTGGATGAGGTGATCATGCCGCGCACGACGCGCAAGCGTATCGCGCGTGCCTTTGCCAGCCTGCGCAACAAAAAGGCGCATATGCCATGGAAAAAGCACGACAATATTCCGCTGTAGCCCCGGAGGGAACTGTTATGATGACCCCCGCGTTCGCTCGGAAAGGAGCGGAAAATGGCGAAGTCACACGGCAAAAGCATCAAAGACGACGAGACCTACGAAGCACTGCGCGATCAGGGAGCCTCAAAGGAGAAAGCGGCCCGGATCGCCAACGCAAAAGCCAGCGACAGCCAGTCACCGTCGCAAAAGGGGGGCAGCCAGCCGCCCTACGAGGAGTGGACGAAAGAAGACCTCTACACGCGCGCTCAGGAACTCGGGATCGAGGGGCGTTCGGATATGGACAAGGGCGCGCTGATCAGGGCTCTGCGCGCGCACTGATCTTTGCGGGGTTGCGCGCGTGACCCTCTTTCACAATATCAGTGATGCCCCGGAACATGTGGCGCCCTTTTCGCACGCGGTTGAGGCCGACGGCTGGGTGATCCTGACCGGGCAGATGCCCACGGTGTCCGGCGCGCCGCATGCAGATCTGCCCCGCGGCGTTGCAGCGCAGACCGATCAGGTGATGAAAAACCTGCAGACGGTTCTTGCGGGGCTCGGGCTGGACCTGAGCGATGTGCTGCAATGCCGCTGTTTTCTCACTGAATTCGAACGCGATTACGCCGACTTCAACGAAACTTACAAAAACTGGTTTCCCGCGGACAGGCTGCCCGCGCGGACGACGGTCGGTGTAACGGCGCTGGCCGTTGGCGCGCTGGTCGAAATTGATTGCGTGGCACGCAGGAGGGATGCGATATGACAAAACTCTGGAGTAATCAGGCTTTCACGATCAGCCATGCCGACGGGAGCCGGTTTGAGGGCAAGGGGCTGCGGCCGTTCTTTGAATACCGCGAACTGGGGATCAGTGCCGCGACACAGGGCGCATATGGTGCGCATGTTATCCGCGCGGTGCCGGGCATGGAGAGCCCTGCCGCCTGGCACAGCCACGATCTTGATTTTCAGATGGTTTACGTGACCCGGGGCTGGGTTGTTTTCGAGTATGAAGAAACCGGCGAGCACATGCTGCGGGAAGGATCCTGTGTTCTGCAACCGCCCGGTATCCGGCACCGCGAAGTCCGCCATTCGGACGATCTGGAGCTGCTGGAAATCATATCACCCGCTGTCTTTGAAACAAAGGATGAGGCGGCGCCGTGAGCACCGGGCTCACATATGTCTCTGAAGCAGCGGTTGCGCCTGACGCTTTGCAGGTGCCATCGGGGCAGCCGATGGATCTTTTCGAAGTACTGGTGGACCAGGTGGATGCCGAGACATGGATACGTTTCCGGTTTGTCGTACCTTCGATAGCGCGTGCGCGCGGCGAGGTCAGTTTTTTCGACGTGCAGGACGATTTTGAACATCTGTGCACCCGCGTGGCGTTGCCATATCTTAAGGAATGGGATCTGAGTGCCGATGCCGTGGTAGTCAGCCTTCTCGACCAGCCTGCGGAATTCGGTCAGGCGGATGAGACTGTGACGCAGTTCGTCGAAGTCTTTCGTGTCACAGACGGCATATGCGCATGGGAGGCTTTATGACGCGCTCCTGCTTTGCGGCATTGCAGACACATCGTGCGCTTATGCTTTTCGCGGCATATCCTTTGCCGGGTATCTGCGTTAGACTGCGCCACGGGCTGCATATCATGGCCCGGAACACCATCCCGTGCTGCGCAAAACCAGCTTTTGCAGGGCCGGGTGAGGCAGAAAACAGGAGACATAAATGTCCGGAACAATCAGATTACTGGCAGTATTCGGCCTCGTCGCATTCGTTGCGGCCTGTGCCCAGGAGCAGGAAGAGTTTGTTGTGGTCGACCCGGAGCCGATCTCAACCGAGCCGACCTACACCGGCAAGTACAAGTAAAAACACTGCGGGGCAGGCCCTCGGGCCTGTCTCGTCACCGCCTGCCTCCCGCTGGTCTGACGGGGGGCTATCATGCTGAAACATCGCGGTTTTCCGGGGCGGCTGCCTGGTACAGACTATCAGTTCACGCTCAGACGTTTTAACCCGCGTGGTGTCACGCCGATCACTGCCCGAGAGCGCTTCAGAGACCGCAAGCCTGCTGACCGGCGTGCCGATGCTGCGTTTTTCGCCGCACTCTGGGAGCATTTCGGCTCCGAACCTTTTGAGCGCGGCAACCTTGATGCAGGCAGGCTTTCCTGGCTCTTCGGCCGCGAGGTGCTGCCGGCAACCGACCCCTTTGATCCCGAAAGTTACGAAGCCCTTCTGGTGATCAATGAGCCCATGGCCCGTGCCTCCTTCCCCGAAGCTTTTACGGAGGGATCGGCGTGAATTTGCCGCTCATTTCCTTAAACCGGCAGGTGTCGGCCTATGCACGCGGCAGACGCATCCGGTCGTTGCGCGATACAACCCCTGCGCGTATCGTCGGTGTTGCAGGCTGGTGCGTGTATCCCTGCCCCGGTTCTGCGTACAAACTTCGTACCCCTTCCCCTGGCGGACAGATCAGCGCACAACGCTCTGAACTGTCCGCCTTTTTCGTGGACAGCGGCTTTGGTGCCGGTGTAAGTGATATGCGTCAGCGGCCGCATAAAGACGGTCCGGCGAAAGGCAGAGCAAAGAGGGTCCCCTCGTGCAGTTCAGACATTTCATATACGCGGTTGCATCCTGCACCCTCCTGGCCGCCTGCGGCAACACGGTCACCGAACAATCGCTGGGTGGCGCTGTCATCGGCGCCGGTGCGGCGGTCGTTGTCAGCGGCAGTGTCCTGCAGGGCGCGGCCATCGGTGCCGCCGGTAATCTGGCCTATTGCCAGCTCAATCCGGGCCGCTGTAACTGACCGGAACTCCGGACTGAAATCCATATATCCACCGCATGCAAGACCTGCATGTGGCCCGTTGCGTCTGCGCAGTGCGCCCCTGTGCCGCCTTTCCAGCCAGTGCAGCCCTGCTGCCTGCCTCACTGTCACCCCGTTGAAAAAGGACATCCGATGTTCAGCAAGATCCTGATCGCTAACCGTGGAGAAATCGCCTGTCGCGTCATCAAGACCGCGCGCAAGATGGGCATCACAACAGTGGCGGTATATTCTGACGCTGACAGACAGGCGCTGCACGTGCGGATGGCTGACGAGGCGGTGCACATCGGGCCATCACCTGCCAACCAGTCGTATATTGTTATCGACAAGGTGATGGAGGCGGTGAAGTCCTCGGGCGCTCAGGCAGTCCACCCAGGGTACGGTTTCCTTTCAGAGAATTCCAGATTTGCCGAAGCACTTGATGCCGCTGGCGTTGCCTTTGTGGGGCCGCCGGTCGGTGCCATCGAGAAGATGGGCGACAAGATCACGTCCAAGAAAATCGCGCAG
>CBDUCB010000094.1:0-12779 GCA_965365545.1 uncultured Roseobacter sp.
TCCTGACTGCAGCTGTCGTGGGGCTTGCAGTTACCCTCGTTGTCGAACTGCGCGGCGGATCCACTGCCGTGACGCAGAAAACCGGCGACTTTCTGGCAAATTACGAGCCATTCTGAAACGGCCCGTGACACCGGGAACCAAAGCGGCGGCAGAATGCCCCGCCCCGGGTATCTGACCCGGCCTCCGGCACCGGCAAAGCGCAGTATCAGAGGTTGCGATTGTTGCCGGTCCGCGCAAAACGCCGCTGTTGAGACATCCGTTGATCCTTAAATTGCCACAATCGGATGTCAGTCAGACAGCAGATATAAACAGACCCGCTTTCAGGCTAAAAACGGGTAGTAAAACGAGGTAAGACAATGCGATTGATTTTCGGTTTGGTGCTTTTGGCGGGCGTGGCCCTGGCCGGTGGTGCCGTTTACATGGCCAAGGATTACATTGGTCAGTATCAGCAGCAGCTGGCAGCTGCGAAACAAAAGGAACAGGCGATCGTTCCTACTCAAACGGTATTTGTCGCGAAGAATCCGATGAAGTACGGTGACATCCTGAAACAGGAAGACATCCGTGCTGTGAACTGGCCTCAGGATTCTGTTCCTCAGGGCACCTACAGCGATCTGGCTGTTCTTTTCCCGGAAGGTGTTGACGAGCATCGCCTCGTTGTCCGTCCGATGGAGCCGGGCGAGCCGCTGATGCAGGTCAAGATCACCCAGCCGGGTGAGGATATTGGCCTGACCACACGCCTCGACAAAGGCATGCGTGCCTTTGCCATACGGGTGGACGTGGCCAGCGGTGTTTCGGGCTTTCTGCGCCCGGGTGACCGCGTGGACGTGTACTGGACCGGTGCTGTGAACGTTGGCGAGGGCCGTGAAGACGTTACCAAACTGATCGAAGCCAGCGTGCGTCTTATTGCGGTGGACCAGTCTGACGACAAAGTAAACGGCGCGCGCATCGCCCGCACCGTCACCGTCCAGGCAACACCTGAGCAGGTCGCGGCACTGGCGCAGGCACAATCCACAGGTCGTCTTTCCCTGTCGCTGGTTGGCGCCGGTGATGACACAGAAGTCGGTGGCATTGAGGTGGATCAGGTCTCCCTGCTCGGCCTGACAAAGGCCGCACCTAAGGTTGCAGCGCCCAAGGAACGCGTCTGTGCGATCCGCCAGCGCAAAGGTGAAGAGATCGTATCGGTCCCGATTCCCTGCACAAATTAAAACAAAACCAAGACCTTATACAGGCGCTGCACCCCCGGTGTGGCGCCTGTCTTCGTTCTGTCTGTTGCCAATTACCCACATAAGCTGTGTGTCAGAACCCATTGATTATTGAAAAAAAACTAAAACCAACGCAGAGTAATCCACATGCGGGCTTAAAGACCCGGAAACGAGGCGTGACAAAAAGGGCAGGTCACATGAAAAACAACGGAATATTGAAAGCGGCCCTTCTCGGGCTGGCCATCAGTGTTAGTCCGGTTGCTTTCACGGGAACAGGATCAGCAACTGCTGATACTCTCCGCGTGATTGCGAAGGAAACTAACTCTTCACTTAACGTATCCATGAACCGGGCGGTTGTTGTCGAAAGCGAAATTCCTTTCGCTGAACTCAGCATTGCAAACCCGGGTATTGCAGACATCTCGTCGCTTTCGGATCGCAGCATCTATGTCCTGGGCAAAGCGCCCGGCATTACGACGCTGACGCTTCTGGACGCTGCGGGACAGCTTATTACCAATGTTGAAGTCCGGGTCGCCCCGGATGTGACCGAGTTTAAAGAGCGCCTCCAGCAGATTCTCCCCGGAGAGCGTATCGAAGTACGCACAGCAAACGACGGCATCGTGCTGTCGGGTCTTGTGTCCAGCAGCCAGAAGCTCTCACGGGCCCTGGAACTGGCGAACCGTTATGCGCCTGACCGCGTCTCCAACCTGATGACGGTTGGCGGTGTTCAGCAGGTGCAGCTCAAGGTCCGCTTTGCCGAAATGAACCGCACAGTGTCGAAATCTCTTGGCGCATCGATCGGTATCAACGGCACAGACGGCAGCTTCCTCGGTGTGGGTGGCGTGTCGGGCGGTGCTCCGGCGGGTGCACTTAACGTAGGCTTCAGCCTCGGATCCGTCGAAGTCGGCGTTCTGCTCGAAGCTCTTGAACGCAAAGGTGCTGTACGCACCCTCGCGGAGCCGAACCTGGTGGCGCTCTCCGGACAGGAAGCCAACTTCCTCGCCGGCGGTGAATATCCGGTCCCGGTCGCTCAGGACAACGACACAATCTCAGTTGAATTCAAGCCCTTCGGTATTGAGCTCAACTTTGTGCCCCGTGTCGTGGACGGCGATACCATCAACCTCCAGCTGGCGGCTGCGGTGTCTTCGATCGACACAGCAAACGGCATCTCTCTGGCAAACGGCATCTCGATCGACGCCTTCACCCGCCGCGAAACCTCAACCACGGTTGAGATGGATGACGGGGAAAGCTTTGCGATTGCGGGCCTTCTGCAGGATGACTTCACCGACTCTGCAACTCAGGTTCCGTGGCTGGGCGATGTGCCTGTTCTTGGTGCCCTGTTCCGCAGCGCCGACTATCAGCGCTCACAGACTGAGCTTGTGATTATCATCACAGCCCATCTTGTGTCGCCGACACGTGGTGAAGCACTGGCACTGTCTACTGACCGGATCCGTGCACCCAGCGAAGCAGACCTGTTTCTCAACGGCCGCGTCATTCGCAATGCCGGCGCAGCAGGTGAAGTTGCCAAGCAGGACTTCAGCGGTTCCTACGGCTACGTGATGGAGTGATCAGATGAAACACGTGACAATAAACAAAACCCGCGTAACGGCCCTGGGACTGTGTCTCGCAACACTTTCCGCCTGTGCCTATCCTGCCGGCAGCCAGCTTGATAACGGCAACTTCGGCGATGCGACAATGCATAACATGATGGTCCAGGCTTGTAAGACGAACGGGCTTGGTGCCGGCAAAGGCGGCAAATACGGCAGCCACCTTGCAGATCCGGTTGTGGTTCTCGATCCGGCCAGCACGCCGGGCCGCAAAATCTACCGCGTCCACTGTGATGGTCGCCTCGACGGCAAATACGCCAACATCATCTACAATGAGTATGTTGGCAGCGCGACGCAGGCTCCCACAGTCAGCGAAGCAGACGGCGGCGACGATTAAGCCAGCGTCTGACGCAATTACCAAATCAAAGGGCGGGTCCGGTGGATCCGCCCTTTTTCCGTCTGACGCCCCTGCTCCACTGTCCGGCAACCCCTCGTCGCTTACTGCGATCTGCAACAACCGGCGAGCATCTCGCCCTGAGCGGGCCGTGCCCGGGACCGTCAGACAAAGCATTGCATCCGGGGATCATTGTGTCGAGATACCCAACAATTGGGCGGATTAAGCCCTAATCTCGCCCAGATTGACTGCGACTTTACCTGCAATGGGACACGTATGTCCGGCGATGCCGGGCGAGGGCTGTGCCGGAGTATGGTGGGCGAATGTTAAGATATGCCCGTTTACGCTTCGCCCACCCTTTGAACAAAGAGGACGACGAGGCAATGAGCAGTACAATGCCACAACCCGATACATCGCTGATCGTAGCCTGCACAGTCAGTCGCGATGTGCAGAACTTTGATCTCCTGATCGAAGACATGGAGCTGGCACTGGGCGAAAACTGGGGCGACCTCGGATTTGCCGAGGCGCTCGCCTTTTTCGGGCAACCCGAAGCCCAGGCTCTTGAATTCATTGCCCTTGCGATTGACGAGTCTGATGAGGAAAACCTGTCTCTGATGGGCGAGATCATCACCCAGGCCAAATCCCGCAGGATTAAAGTCATTCTGATTGCCGAAGATGTCACGCCGGCCTCGCTGCACACGCTGCTGCGCCAGGGTGCGGACGAGTTCGTCCCCTACCCGCTGCCGGAAAATGAGTTGTCTGAGGCCATCGAGCGTGTCCGCGCGGCTGAAGCGGCTCTGCCCGCCGCCGCAAGCGGTCCTGCCCTGCAATCCGGCAACCATAAAGAGGGCGCTGTTATTGTTGTTCACGGCCTCGCCGGCGGCACAGGTTCTACTACGCTTGCGGTGAACCTCGCCTGGGAGCTCGCCACTGCCAAGAAAGAAGGCGGGCCCAGCGTCTGCCTGCTCGATCTTGATCTGCAGTACGGCTCAGTTGCCACCTATCTCGACCTGCCGCGCCGCGAAGTGGTCTATGACATGCTCTCTGACACCGAAAAAATGGATGACGAGACATTCGGCCAGTCGCTGTTGACCTTTCAGGACAAAATGCAGGTTCTGACCGCCCCCACCGATATGCTGCCGCTTGACCTTGTATCCTCCGAAGACATCAACCGTCTTCTGGCGATGGCCCGCCGGCACTTTGAATATGTTGTGATCGATATGCCGTCGACACTGGTGTCATGGTCCGAGGCGGTCCTGAACCAGGCGCACGTTTATTTCGCCATGCTTGAGATGGACATGCGCTCGGCGCAGAATGCACTGCGGTTCAAACGCGCGCTGCAGTCCGAAGAGCTGCCAGTGGAAAAGCTGCGCTATGTGATGAACCGCGCACCCGGCTTTACTGATTTGTCCGGCAAGAGCCGCGTCAAGCGCATGGGCGAATCGCTCAGCATCTCTATCGATCTGCAGATGCCCGATGGCGGCAAACCCATTACCCAGGGTGCCGATCACGGCCTGCCGCTGGCGATCTCCGCTCCCAAAAACCCCCTGCGCAAGGAAATTGCAAAGCTGGCCCTGTCCATTCACGAGCTCGGCACCGACGATGCCAAAGCAGCCTGATCCTTTGAAGGAATACCTGCATGTTTTCAAAATATAAAAAATCTACCGGCACGCCGGGCGCTGCTCCGGACACCGGAAAGGCAGAAAAAGTAACGACCATCGCGCCGGCCCAGAACACTGCGCCGGCGGCGACCGTGACGCGCAAAGCCGCGCAGGTTTCACCCGCGCAGGTCACGCCGATGGACAAGGAGCGCAAGCGCAAGGAGCGTATGGGAGAGCTCAAGCTCGACATGCACCGCGTGTTGCTCGACAACCTGAACCTTTCTGCGCTTGAGCACGCCTCCGAGCAGGACCTGCGTCAGGAAATCAGCGCCATTGCCAGCGAATTCCTCGAAGAACGCAGTGTGGTTCTGAACCGCGAGGACCGGCAGACGCTGACCTCCGAGCTTTATGACGAGGTGACGGGGCTGGGGCCTCTTGAAACACTTCTGAAAGACGAAACCGTCAACGATATCCTGGTAAACGGCCCGCAACAGATCTTTGTTGAGCGGGACGGCAAGCTTGAACTCACTGACATCAATTTCAAAGATGAACGCCACCTGCTGCGCATCATCGACAAGATTGTGTCCGCTGTTGGCCGCCGGGTCGACGAATCCAACCCCTACGTTGACGCCCGCCTCAAAGACGGTTCGCGTTTCAACGCCATGGTGCCGCCGGTTGCCGTGGATGGCAGCCTGGTCTCCATTCGTAAATTCAAAAAAGATAAACTGGGCATCGATGATCTGGTCAACTTCGGCGCCTTTACCGAAGAGATGGCCGCTTATCTTCAGGCCGCTGTTGCCACCCGGCTCAACATCATCGTCTCGGGCGGTACCGGCTCGGGTAAAACGACAACTCTTAACGCGCTGTCGTCTTTCATCGACAATGCCGAACGGATCCTGACGATTGAGGATACTGCGGAACTTCAGCTCCAGCAGACCCATGTGGGCCGGATGGAAAGCCGCCCGCCCAACGTTGAGGGCAAGGGTGAGGTTTCCCCCCGCGACTGTCTGAAAAACGCGCTGCGGATGCGTCCCGACCGCATCATTGTGGGGGAAACCCGTGGTGAAGAAGTTATCGACATGCTGCAGGCCATGAACACCGGCCACGACGGCTCCATGACCACAATCCACGCGAACTCCGCGCGCGATGGTGTCAGCCGTCTTGAAAACATGATTGCCATGGCCGGCATCGAAATGCCGCTGAAAGCGGTGCGGTCACAGATCTCAAGCGCTGTGAACCTGATTGTGCAGGCATCACGTCTGCAGGACGGCTCGCGCCGCATGACCTCGATCACAGAAGTGACCGGCATGGAAGGCGAGGTGATCTCCATGCAGGAGATCTTCCGCTACCAGCGCGTGGGCCTGACACCGGAAAATAAAATCATTGGTCATTTTACAGCCACGGGCGTTCGCTCGCACTACGCGGAACGGTTCCGCATGTGGGGCTATGATCTGCCGCCATCCATCTATGAACCGGTCGCCGCCGAGTAAGGATCAGTAAAATGTCAATCGAACCAATTATTTACGGGTTGATTTTTGTCGCCGTGCTTGCGCTCGTCGAAGGACTCTATCTCGTTACATTCGGCAAATCCATCTCGCTGAACAGCCGCGTGAACCGCCGGCTGGAAATGCTCGATAAGGGTGCCGGCCGCGAAGAGGTGCTGGAAAAACTGCGCAAAGAAATGCAGCAGCACATGAAAACAAAATCCATCCCGCTCTATTCGATGCTGGGTGAAAAGGCACAGAAAGCCGCGATTGCTTTCACGCCCAGGCAGCTGATCGTTGTGATGATCATCCTGTCTTTTGTCGCCTTCATGGGTCTGACCGTGGGCACGGCAACAGGCCTGCCGGTTCGTATCGTAATGGCAATCGGCATCGGTGTCGGAGGCGTCTTTTACTGGGTCTCCAGCAAGGCTAACAAGCGCCTGTCGATGATCGAGGAACAGCTGCCCGATGCGGTGGAACTGATGGTGCGCTCGCTGCGTGTGGGTCATCCCTTCTCCTCCGCAGTACAGATCGTCTCCAAGGAAATCCAGGATCCGCTGGCCTCTGAATTCGGCATGATCGCAGATGAGGCGGCCTATGGCCGTGACGTCGGCGACGCGCTTAAGGAAATGGCAGAACGGCTCGACATGCAGGATCTTCGCTTTCTGGCCGTTGCCGTCACCATTCAGCAAACCTCGGGCGGTAACCTTGCCGAAATTCTCGCCGGTCTGGCAAAAGTGATCCGTGCGCGCTTCCGGCTCTTCCGCCGGGTCAAAGCGATCACCGCCGAAGCCAAATGGTCCGGCAAATTCCTTTCCGGCTTCCCGGTCGCCGCACTGATTATCATCAACGTCACCGACCCCGGGTACTATGACAACGTAAGGGACCACCCCTATTTCATCCCCGCCTGCTTTTTCGTCGGGATCATGCTTGCCGTAAACCTCGTTGTGATGCGCGTGCTCACCAACATTAAGGTGTAAGGAACCAGTTCCATGGAAATGATAAATAACCTCAACGCGATGATCACGGATCTGCTTGGCCCGCTCGGTCCCATGATCCTCCTTGGCACGGTGGGCCTCGTCATCATCATCATGACAATCGTCGCGATGATGGCGCAGCCCGAAGACCCGATGGACAAACTGAAGAAGTCCGTTCAGGCACCTGAAGGCGGAAAAACCGATCAGAAACGTCTGCGGCAGGGCGGCCGGAACGAACAGCTGCAGAAATTCGCCTCCTTTCTGGAGCCGAAGGACGCAGCTGAGCTGACCAAGAGACAGCTGCAGTTGCGCCAGGCCGGATATCAGAGCCAGGACTCTGTCCGTTTCTTCCACTTTGCTCAGTTCGCTCTGGGCATTGCCGGTCTGATCCTCGCCTTTGTCTGGCTGAACGTGCTAGAGGGTGGTGAAGGCTTCAGCACCCAGAAAATGATGATCTACACGCTGGTTCCGGGCCTTGCAGGCTATTACCTGCCGAGCTACTGGGTTACCCGCCGTGTCGCTATGCGCAAAGAAGAAATCACCAGTGGCTTTCCGGACTGTCTCGACATGATGCTTGTGTGTGTTGAAGCCGGTCAGTCTCTTGACCAGTGTATCGTCCGTGTGGCGCGCGAGCTGCACGCCTCCTATCCCGCTCTGGCCCAGGAATTCGACGTGGTCGCCTATGAAATGAAGGCGGGTAAAGATAAATCAACAGTTCTCAATGATCTGGGCGAGCGGTGCGGAGTGCAGGATGTATCGTCCTTTGTGACCGTGCTGAACCAGTCGGCGCAGTTCGGTACATCTATCGCCGAAGCGCTGAGGGTCTATGCCGCTGAGATGCGTGACAAACGTGTGATGCGCGCTGAAGAGGCGGCAAACAAGTTGCCAACCAAGATGACCCTTGCCACTATGATGCTGACCGTGCCGCCATTGCTGGTCATTCTTGTGGGTCCTTCGGCACATGGCATCACACAACTCGGGAATATGTCAGGCCCTCAATGATCAAATGGCTCTGGCGGGTCTCCGGGCCCGCCGCAATCGCCACCATAACACTCGGACTTGCCGCCTGTGACACGGGCGGCCTTTCCGCATCCGGCGACGGGGTATTTGCACCCGGAGTGGATTACCGCGCTGAAGCAGAAGACGGTGTTGAGGTGGGGCACCGGTTGCTGGCTTCGGGTGAATATGAACTCGCGATCAAAGCTTTCAACCGCGCCGCCGTTGACCGGGGCGAGATTGACGGCGAAATCCTGTCCGGCCTCGGTGCGGCCAACCTTGGCCTTGGCAGGCTGGGCCAGGCGGAAAAGATGATGCGGCGGGCCATTGCAAAGCCCGATGTACAGCCCTCTGATCTCAACAATCTCGGCGTTGTTCTGATGGAAACCGGACGCAGCGCCGAAGCTGCACAGTATTTTCAGCGCGCCTTTGCGCTCAGCAATGGCGAAGATATCGCAATCCGTGACAATCTGCGCTTAGCACTCGCAAAATCCGAAAATTCTGCTACACAGGTCGCACAGAAAAGCACTGACTTCACACTGGTGCGGCGCAGTCGGAGCGAGTTTACGATCGGGCCGTCACCGTGAAACGGGCAAGAGCAGCAAAAAGGACGCAAAAATGCGCCGACCAATCGTATTGTCTGCCACTATGGCAGGACTCCTCATTGTAGCAGGCTGTGCGCCGGGACCGGACGAGACCGTGGACCGGGCGTTTCAGGACGTCAACGTGATCGACGAAACAGATCTTTCGGACATCATGCTGACTGTAGCCGACCCCGACGAGGCGGTGAATTACTTCAAACGCACGAGCAAAACCAACCCGGACCGGATTGATGTGCGCCGGGGTCTCGCCGTATCTTACACCCGTGGCAAACGCTATACCGAAGCCGTTCCCGCCTGGAAAAAGGTCGTCGAGCACCCGGGCTCAAACCCCGGGGACAGCGTCCAGTATGCCGACAACCTGATCCGCGCCGGCGACTGGGCCACGGCCGAAACGGTGCTCGACACCATTCCGCCGACCTTCGAGACCTTTGACCGCTACCGGCTTGAAGCGATGGTGGCTGACAGTAACAAAGAGTGGAAAAAAGCCGACAGCTTTTATGAAATCGCGGTCGGCCTCACGACCAAGCCCGCTAATGTCATGAATAACTGGGGCTATTCCAAACTGTCGCGTGGTGACATCAAAGAGGCCGAGCGCCTCTTTGGCGAAGCGATACGCGAGGATCCGACGCTCTTTACCGCCAAGAACAACCTTGTCCTCGCCCGCGGCACACAGCGCGATTACACGCTGCCAGTTATTCCGATGGATCAGATCGAACGGGCGCAGCTTCTGCACACACTCGGTCTGGCGGCAATCAAACAGGGTGACGTGAGCCAGGGCAAAGCACTGCTGAAGGACTCGATCGACACCCATCCGCAGTATTTTGAGCCTGCCGTTCGCGCGCTGGAAGCACTCGAGCAGACCACGACGACCGGTTGATCCTTTATGGCGCTGTCTTCTTTTGCCGCGCTGTGGTTTCTGCCGTTCGTTCTGCCCGTCTGTTTTTACGTATCCTGGACGGATCTTGCTTATATGAAGATCACCAACAAGGCGGTGACCGTCCTGGCGGTGATCTTCGTTATTCTGGGACCTTTTGTTCTGGACGGGTTCACCGATTATCTCTGGCAACTGGCCCAGCTTGTCATCGTGCTGCTGGCCGGGATCGCGCTCAATGCCGTCGGGGCATTCGGTGCCGGTGACGCAAAATTCGCAGCCGCAGCAGCCCCTTATGTTGTGCTGCAGGATATTACTGTCGTCGCGGTGATTTTTGCGGTGATGATGGTCGCGGCATTTGTCGCGCACCGGCTCGTGCGCGCCTCGCGGCTCAGAGATCTCGCACCCGGCTGGAAAAGCTGGGACGCCGGGAACAAGTTCCCGATGGGGCTGGCGCTTGGCCCCACACTCGCCCTTTATCTGTGCCTTGCAGCACTAAATGGTGCCTGAATTAAGCCATTTTTTCCTTCTACCGTTCACTCTGAGGCGCAAATAAGCGCAATCGAGACGTGACTGTTCTGCAAGGACCCAAATCAGATGAATATGCAAACCGCGAATGTGATGGCCCCCCCTCCGCCAAAAACGCTGGAGGAAATGCGGCTGCCAACGGTTATGATGCGCGATATCGTACTCAAAACGATGTTCCGCAAAAACGTGGATATGGTCAGCGATCTGTCCAAAGCGATCTGCCTGCCGATCCCGGTCACCCAGGAGCTCGTTGATCTTGCCCGCACCCAGCGTCTGCTTGAAGCGACAGGCACACTGAACGCCAACAACGGCAACGAAATGGGATACCAGCTTACCGAACAGGGCAAAGCACGCGCACTCGACGCTCTGGCGCAGTCTGAATATTTCGGTGCCATGCCCGTCCCGCTCGATGTTTATCGCGAACAGGTAAAGCGCCAGTCGGTTCGTAACATTCAGGTCACGCGCGATCAGCTTACCGGCGCAATGGGCCATCTGGTACTGCCCGACAGCCTGCTTGATCATCTCGGACCTGCGGTTTCCGCAGGCCGGTCAATTCTCATGTACGGCCCCCCCGGGAACGGCAAATCCTCGATTTCCAACGGCATCCGCGACGCTCTGGGCGATATGGTATATGTGCCCCGCGCGATCGAGTACGCGGGCCAGGTGATCACTGTGTATGATCCCATCGTACATTCCGCCGCCGAAGAGGAAGCGGATGACCCCAATTCCCTGCGCCGCACCACGCGGTTCGACATGCGCTATGTTAAATGCGAGCGTCCCACCGTGATCACCGGGGGTGAGCTTTCGCTCGACATGCTTGATCTTGTCTACAACCCCACAGCCCGGACCTATCAGGCGCCGTTGCAGCTCAAATCCACCGGCGGCATCTTCATCGTGGACGACCTTGGCCGTCAGGCCGAGCCCCCTCAGAGCCTCGTGAACCGCTGGATTGTGCCGCTTGAAGAGAGCAAAGACATTCTCGCGCTGCAATCAGGTGAGAAGTTCGAGGTGCCCTTTGACACGCTCGTTATTTTCTCCACCAACTTCCACCCAAATGAGATCTTTGACCAGGCCGCGTTGCGCCGGATCTTCTTCAAAATCAAAATCGACGGCCCGAACCAGGAAAACTTCCTGAAAATCTTTGCGATGGTGGCCAAGAAACGCAAAATGCCGCTGGATGAGGCAACACTGGTTCATCTGCTGAAGGTCAGATACCCCGAGATTGACAACATCTATGCCAACTACCAGCCGATCTTTTTGATCGACCAGATGATCTCCATCTGCGAGTTCGAAGGCATCCCCTATCAGATGTCGCCCGATCTTGTAGACCGGGCCTGGGCGAACATGTTCGTCAAAGACGAGCATATCGTAAAGTAAGCCGTACATTCGGCGTTTGCTGATACCTGGTGACAGCGCCGCGGGATCTGTTCATTCCCGCCTCCTGTCAGGCCCGGATCGCCCCCGGGAATGAACGACAGATCACAGGAATTCTTTACGGTCGGAGTCGTGCGGACCACGCCCCCGGGGGCAGGCTCCGACCGCTCCGGTCAAAGTCTTTTCACCGCCTCTGGCACCGGGCGGCAGGCGCGCTAAACTGAGTATCATGCAAGTCTTGCCTCCCGCCTTCACCGACTGGTTCGCGTCCAAAGGATGGACGGTGCACCCGCACCAGCTTGAAATGCTGGAGCGTGCGGAAGACCCGGCTCTCCTGCTGATCGCACCCACCGGCGGCGGCAAAACACTGGCCGGATTTCTGCCCACTCTCGTCGATCTGGCGAGCCTGCCGCATGAAGGGCTGCACACGCTTTATATCTCGCCGCTCAAAGCGCTGGCCGCCGACATCAAACGCAATCTCACAACGCCCGTGACAGAAATGGGCCTGCCTGTCCGCATCGAGGACCGGACGGGCGATACACCTGCCAGCCGCAAAAAGCGTCAGCGTGCCGACCCGCCTCATATCCTGCTGACCACGCCGGAGAGCCTTGCCCTTCTGACGAGCTATGAGGATGCCCCGCGTATGTTCCGCGGTCTGAAGCGGGTTGTGGTGGATGAGATCCATGCGCTTGCGGAGAGCAAACGCGGCGATCAGCTGATGCTGGCACTTGGCAGGTTACAGCGGCTCTGCCCTGATCTGCGCCGGGTCGGGCTCTCGGCCACCGTCGAAGATCCGCAGGCCATCGCACGCATGCTGGCAAAGCATCCTGATCCTTGCGCTGTGCTAGTCGCGGACCCCGGCCCGGCACCGGACATCACGATGCTCACCACCAAAGAGGCACCACCCTGGTCGGGCGGAAATGCGGCCTATTCCATTCCGGCGGTTCTTGAGCAGATCCGCGCACACAACACAACGCTGGTCTTTCACAACACCCGCGCACAGGCTGAAATTTTCTTTCATAATCTGTGGCTTGCGAATGAAGAAGGCTTGCCCATCGGCATTCACCACGGGTCTCTTGACCGACAACAGCGCGAACGTGTAGAGGCGGCAATGGTACGCGGAGAGTTGCGTGCCATCGTCTGCACCGGAAGTCTCGATCTCGGCATCGACTGGGGCGACGTGGATCTGGTGATCCAGATCGGTGC
>CBDUCB010000095.1:0-12742 GCA_965365545.1 uncultured Roseobacter sp.
AACCATAGCCTCCAAGCCACTGATCCAGAATGGCTTTCCGCTTATCTGTATCGGCAACCGTCGTGGCGTTGTAGTCGCGTTGCAGCGCCTGGCTGCGCGCGCGACCGGCAACAAGCACGGCATCTCCTGGCCGGTACAACCCGCCGGCAATCATTTTCGATTTTTCACTGAGCACGTGGTGGTCTTTCGCCTGATGCTCCGGCCGGGCTTACATAAAGCCCAGTTCAAGCCGCGCTTCGTCAGACATCATATCCATGCCCCATGGCGGCTCCCAGACGAGTTCGACATCCACCTGCTTTACGCCGGCCACAGGTTCGACCGCATCAGCGACCCATCCGGGCATCTCTCCCGCGACGGGGCAACCGGGTGCCGTCAGTGACATCTTAATCTGAACTTCGTTTTCCTGGTTGATGTCGATGGTGTAGATCAGACCCAGCTCATAGATATTCACCGGAATCTCCGGATCATATACCGTCCGGCAGGCATCAACGATCTGCTCATAAAGCGGATGGTCCGTTGAGGATGGTGCGATCAGCGGTGCGCCTTCAAGTGGTTCTGGTGCGTTGTTCATCGGGGACCCCGGCTGTTTTCCTGAGCATTTATATAGGAATTATCACGTCAGGGGTAAAGGGGGGACGACGGTGATCAGCCCGCACGGCCCCGTAAAGACATGCAATCACAGCGATTCCAGCCGTTTACATAAAAACACCGGCCTCCCGGCGGCCAGTCTTTCAGCTGTATGCGTCCGCTTTGACCAGGATCAAAGACAGCGGCGCTGCGTCCTTGTTTTATCCTGGTGACAACAAAGGAGACCAGAATGACGGAGCAGGTAAAGACAGCCCCCGTCGCCGCAGTGGAAGCGGCCGCCCCCGAAGAGGTAAAGGCACCCGTCCGCCAGGTGCATCGTGCTTCTGTGTCGCGCGGGCGCATGGGGCGTCGCGAGTATGAAGCGGCCAAGGCGGATCTTCAGGTTGAGCTTCTCAAAGTACAGCACTGGGTGCAGGAGACAGACCAGAAGTTCGTGATGCTGTTCGAGGGCCGGGATGCAGCCGGCAAGGGCGGCACGATCAAACGGTATATGGAACACCTTAATCCGCGCGCCGCACGTGTTGTGGCACTGAACAAGCCCACCGACGAAGAGCGCGGTCAATGGTTTTTCCAGCGTTACGTCAAGCACCTGCCGACAAACGGCGAAATCGTGCTTTATGACCGGTCCTGGTACAACCGCGCCGGCGTGGAGCGGGTGATGGAATTCTGCAAACCCGGTGAATACCTGGAGTTCATGCGCCAGACGCCGGAATTTGAGCGGATGCTGGTACGCTCGGGCATCAGGCTTTTTAAGTACTGGTTTTCCGTGACGCAGCGCGAGCAGCGCGCGCGATTTGCCTCTCGCGAGACGGACCCGCTCAAACGGTGGAAACTTTCGCCGATTGACCGCGCAAGCCTCGATAAGTGGGATGATTACACCGAAGCCAAAGAGGCGATGTTCTTTTATACAGATACCGCGGATGCGCCCTGGACGGTGGTCCGCTCTGACGACAAGAAACGCGCGCGGATCAACTGCATGCGGCACTTTCTGTCCTGTCTGGATTATCCTGACAAAAATCCGGAGGTGGCGGTGCCACCCGATCCGGACATCGTACACAATGCCGGGCGGGTCGTGCACGCGGCGGATCACATACTGGCAAGTTCGCTGCACCCGCGCAGCCGCCGGTCAAAGGAGGGGGTCTGATGTCCCACGTACCACACGAACTCGCAGCGGATTTTCCCGATAAGGCCGGTCTGATTTCATCGTTGCGTCAGAGCGACAGCCACTTTGCGCGGCTTGCTGATGCGTATCATGAGATCAACCGCGAGGTGCATCGCGCCGAAACCGATGTGGCGCCGGTGTCGGATGAACACCTGACAGAGATGCGCAAGCAGCGCATGCACCTGAAAGACCAGATTGCCGCCCGCCTTGCAAAGGGCTGAGGCGGCAGACCGCGCGGCCTGAATTTTTCGTGGCCGGGAGGGGCGTTCCGGACGGGACCGGGGCAGCAGGCCATCCGCGCAGCGGATGGGTTCCTGTCTGTGTCCGGGGCGGGCCGGCTGCGTTTCAGGGCGCGCGGTTCATGCACTGACGAAACTGAACCACCGCGAAGGGGTAGCAGGAATGCCGTCTGCCTGCCGGATGCGGTGGCGCGCTGGCTCCGGTCCTGCCGGAACCGTCAGAACTATGCCGACTGTAAACCGAACGCGAGGTGAGCGGGCGACCTGACGACATTCAGGCACCATCAACCGGCCTGACCCGGACGACCGACCCGTTTTTTGTCCGGAAAAAGGTCCCTGAACCGCCAGCGCGGCGTTTTCAGTGGTGTGCCGGCGCAAAGCCCTGTCTGAAAATCGTCTTCCGACCCTGCGCGTTTCACCGCGCCAGACACAAGCACTGTCGCGCATGATCAGGATTACCTCGACAGAATGGGGGCAGTGTGACACGTTTAACGGGAACGAGTAAAACGGGCCGCGCGGTTAAAAGACCCTCTCCGCAGGAGGCCTGTATTAATTTCTGTTTTTTCCTTTTGGCCTCCGTGGCTCTGGATGCAGTGGTTACTGTTGCTGGCGGGCCGTCCTGGTCGGCACCCGATCGCGACACAATCCTGGCGCGGACCGTGGCAAACCATAACCTCTGTCTTGAAACAGACGGTGCTTCGGTTTTTCTCGATACCTGCCTTCCCGAGGGTAAAGAGCACCTCTGGGCGCGCGCCCTGACGGGGGAGATCATGACGCCGGCGTATCCCGGTCAGTGCCTGTCGGTGCCGGACGGGGTGCATCACGGCGCGTCGGTAAACCCCAATGCAGCCTCACGGATCATCTGCGTTGGAATGTCAAAGGGGCAACGATCAGGTTGAAAGGCGGCAAATTCTGTCTCAACCCCCGGGGCGGGCAGATGACGGAGGGCCGGCCCGTTATCACCAGCTCCTGCGCTGACGCGGAACGCCGGAAGTTTTTCAACTTCGCGCTGCGCGACCCGATGACCAGCAAGGATGCGGCTGATATGGGTTTTGCCTCTTTCGCAGCCTGCCAGAAAAAAGGCAGCGGCAAAAAGGGCTGTTACATGACCCGGGACCTTAACGGCACGACGCCCGCAGATTTCCGGTTCGGGTTTCATGCCGGCGCCGGGCAAGGACATAGCCCCGCATCGCTGGATTTTGCCCCGACTTCAGCGAAAACGAGCAGGGAATGTTGCCCGGCGTGGACCGCCGTTCTTTGAAACACGACCGCGCATTGTTTGTCAGCAATAAGGTGGCCGGCTGTGACAACGACCGTGCTTTTTTGAAGTGCATCCGTAAGGTCGTGCCGCGCACCGCAGAAAAGAAAACCGCCAAAGCGGATGTCAGTTTCTCATATTCAGCAATTGTGACGAAATGCGACCTGGCGGATGCAGGCGGAGCCGTCGCGGATGCCGTCAGGGATACAGGAAAAGATATCGGGACCGGCGCGAAAAAGACCGTTGGCCGGATCAGAGGTCTGTTTCAGTAACGCCTTTTCAGACTTTCCGTTTGCGCACCGGCTGTGGCCTTACGCGGGTTTCGATCTCGTCGTAGAGCTTGCCGACAATATCCTTGCCGCTGGCCTTTTCGATGCCTTCGAAACCGGGGGAGGAGTTGACCTCGAGGACCTTCGGCCCGGTCGATGATCGCAACAGATCAACGCCCGCCTTGCCCAGGTTGAACGCCCGCGCGGCCTTCACGGCCGTTTCACGTTCCTCCCGGGTGATGCGCACAACCTTGGCAGAGCCGCCCCGGTGCAGGTTCGATCGGAAATCACCCTCAGCCCCGGTGCGTTTCATCGCCGCCACGACCTTGCCCGCAATCACCAGACAACGGATGTCTTCGCCGGCAGCCTCTTTCACAAAATCCTGCACCAGAAAATTCGCGCGCAGCCCGCGAAAGGCGTCAATGACCGATTCCGCGGCCTTTTTAGTCTCGGCCAGAACCACGCCTTTGCCCTGGGTACTTTCCAGCAGTTTCACGATGAGCGGCGCGGTACCCACCAGCGCCATCAGGTTGGACGTGTCCTTGGGCGAGGCGGCAAAGGCCGTCGAGGGCATGCCGATCCGGCGGGTCGCCAGCACCTGGTGGGCATGCAGCTTATCACGGCTCGCGGTGATGCCCGCTGAGCCGTTTACGCAATAGGTGCCGATCGCCTCGAATTGCCGGATCACTGCGGTGCCATAAGGCGTGATCGAGGCCCCGATGCGCGGGATCACCGCGTCATAGCGGGGCAGGCGTTTGCCGTCATAATGCACTTCGGGTGCGAGGTTGTTGATCGCCATGTAACAGCGCGTGGTGTCGATGACCTCGACCACATGGCCGCGCGCCTCACCCACCTCGGTCAGGCGGCGGGTGGAGTAATTATCTTCGCGGCTCAGCACCGCAATGCGCAGGGCGCGTTTGGGCGCGCGGCGTTTGAGTGCGGACGAGTGGTAATCATCATAGCTCAGTTCCGGCTGCAGATGCTTTTCCGTCGGGCTGATCGAGATGTGATCCGAGAGCGCCTGCCGTCCCAGCAGCATGCGCGACGACATGCCCGCGCGGTTCGTGAGCGTGATCTCAATCGGCCAGCGCTGGCCATTCACCGACAGCGTTGACGAGATGACATAGCGCTGTTCGGCCTCACCATTTGAGGACGTCACTTCGCGGCGGTCGACCAGCGGCGCAGAGCAGGTGATCGCCATATCCTCGCGGCCCGCGATCGGGTGCACATTAAAGCGGACCTTGGGGGTTTTCGCGGAACCGAAGACCTCGATATCATGCGCATGCAGCGCGGATGTGCGCGCGCCCGTGTCCACCTTGGCCTTCATTGCCGGTAGTCCGAGATCGGGCAGCGAGACCCATTCTTCCCAGCCAAAGGTCAGTTTTTCCACGTGTGTCTCCCGGATATCAGCATCTGCGCACCGGGTATCAGCACGGATTGGCGACCACAACCGGAAGTCCTGTCGCGGGGGCACGCGCGGCCGGATTATGTCAGTCCGGCACGACGGCATCGACCTCAATTTCGACAAGCCATTCGGGATTTACAAAGCGCGTGACCGCCATGATCGTATCCACAGGCCGTGCATCGAGGCAATAAAGCCTGCGCGCGTCGATTGCTTCTTTCCATGTGTCGATATTCGTCAGAATGACGCGCGTGCGCACAATGTCCTGCAGCCCGGACCCGGCCTGCTCCAGAGCGTCTTTAATGATCTCGAAACACTGCTTTGTCTGCACAAAGACATCTCCCGGACCGACAGTTCTGCCATCCGCGTCGACCGGAGCGGTCCCTCCCACAGCGATAAAGTTGCCGACCCGGACGGCGCGGCTGAACCCGACCACGGCCTCCATCGGATTGCCGTTTGATACCAGTGTTCTGACCTGTGCCATGTCGCACGCCCTTTCGCTGTGTGATGCTGTCGCACCCACAGTCTGCCATCACCGGCAGACTATGAAAAAGGAATTGTACCGGTCAGGTGGCAGGCCGGAGCCGCACCGGGAGTATTTCAGTTATCGTTAATGTCCCGGGTGACAATCCGTGCGCCGGACGTCTGGCCACGAAAGGCAAAACGCAATCCGACCCATGCAAGGAGCGAGACACCGCCGAAGACGGCAAAAAGCACCGCCGCGGACGGGACGTAGCCAAAAGCCACCAGGGCTGCAGTGACGAGCGCGCCGAGAGCAAACCCCAGAAAGATAAATCCCGGCGCCAGCACCTCGATAATGCCCAGCACCAGAGCAATCGCGACCCAGATCCACCACAGGCTCAGGAGTGCATCCACCATCAGCCGCGTCCTCTGAGAAGCTTGAAGGCGTCTCCGAAGGCCTCGATGGCCTGGGCGGGCAGCACGATCGTTTGCTTGCCTTCACCGGCGCCCAGTTTGTTCAGGGCTTCGACCTGTTTCAGCGCGATCTGGTACTGTGCGGCTTCAAGCCCGTTTTCATTGATCGCGGTGGCGACCATCTGAGTGGCGTAGGCTTCGGCATCGGCAAGAATGCGGCGTGCCTTGGCCGTCTGCTCGGAGGCGTAAAGCTCGGCGTCAGCCGCCAGTTCGACGGCGCGTTTGGAGCCTTCGGCCTCAGTCACCTGGGCGCGGCGGGCGCGTTCGGCGTTGAGCTGCTGCAGCATTGCTTCGCGGGTGGCCTGATCGAGGTTCACGTCGAGAATTTCTGCGCGCGTCACTTCAATGCCCCAGTCATCCACCGCATCCTCGACCGAAGCTTTGATTGTGGTGATCAGCTGCGACCGGTTGGCCTGAACGTCGTCAAGATCCATCTTGCCGATCTCGGCGCGCACAATGCCGGCCACGGTGGTGGCAATTGCCGGGTCCACATCACGAATGCGGTAAACGGTGCGCTCAGGCTCGGTGATGCGGTAGAAAACAGATGTCTCGACCTGCACCAGCACGTTGTCGCGCGTGATCGCATCCTGGCTGGCGTTGGGCAGCTGGCGCTCCAGAATAGAAATCTCATGCGCCACGCGATCAATAAAAGGCACGATCAGGTTGATCCCCGGGCCGAGAACGGCGCGCAGCCGGCCAAAACGTTCAATGACGTATTTTTCGGACTGCGGAACAATCTTGACGCCTTTGACGACGATGATGATCAGCAGCGCCGCCAGGAGCAGATAGATGAGATTGTTTTCCAGCAGTCCCAGGATGAAATTCTCGATGTCCACGCGTCATTTCTCCATTGTCCCGCCTGGTGTGAAAATGGCGATTGTGCGGGATTATTGCAAGTTCAGCCCGCTCGCTATATCGCGCCTGTGACATTAGCAGGGCGCTCAGATGACAAAGTTCAGTTTCACCAGAACGGCACAGGATGGTCGCGCGCGCACCGGTGTGATCGAAACGACGCGTGGCGCGATCCGCACACCTGCCTTTATGCCCGTCGGCACGGCTGCGACCGTCAAGGCGATGCTGCCCGGGTCGGTGCGCGAAACCGGTGCGGACATTCTGCTGGGAAATACATATCACCTTATGCTGCGCCCGACGGCAGAGCGGATTGAACGGCTGGGCGGGCTGCACAAATTCATGAACTGGGACAGGCCGATTCTGACGGATTCAGGCGGCTTTCAGGTGATGAGCCTCGCGGCCCTGCGCAAACTTACCGAAAAGGGCGTGACATTCAAAAGCCACATCGACGGCTCAAAGCATGAAATCACCCCGGAGCGCTCGATGGAAATTCAGCGCATGCTCGGCTCAGACATCGTGATGTGCTTTGACGAATGCCCGGCACTGCCAGCAGACCGCGCGCGCATCAGTGAAAGTATGCAGCTGTCGATGCGATGGGCCGCGCGCTCGAAAGAGGCCTTTGGTGACCGGCCGGGACATGCGCTCTTTGGGATTCAGCAGGGGGGCCTCGAAGAGGATCTGCGCGCCGAAAGTGCGGCGGCCCTGCGCGAGATCGGCTTTGACGGCTATGCGGTTGGCGGTCTGGCGGTCGGTGAGGGGCAGGAGGCGATGTTCGGATGTCTCGGCTTTGCAGCCGGTCAGCTACCTGAAGAAAGGCCGCGCTATCTGATGGGGGTGGGCAAGCCGGATGATATCGTGGGTGCCGTGGCCCGCGGGATAGATATGATGGATTGCGTTCTGCCCAGCCGGTCCGGGCGCACGGGGCAGGTCTTTACCCGCCGCGGCGTGCTCAACATCAAAAATGCCCGCCACGCAGATGATCCGCGTCCGCTGGATGAACGGTGTGGCTGCCCGGCCTGCCGGCAGTATTCGCGGGCCTATCTGCACCATGTGTTCCGCAGTCAGGAAATCATCGCGTCTATGCTGATGACCTGGCACAACCTCCATTACTATCAGGCTCTCATGGCAGGTATGCGCGATGCCATCTCCGAAATGAGGTTCGCGGCTTTCGAGGCGGACTTTCATGCAGCCCGGGCAGAGGGTGATATTGAGCCGCTGTGATCTGCGGTTGCCCGGCGTGCTGGCGCGCGTGCGGTCTTTAACCCGGGCTTAACCCGGTCAGCGATACACCTGTGCGGAGATCAGCACGGAGCCGCACCATGAAAGATTCGCATGCCAGACCGTCCCGGGACAAGGGGCTGTCGCCGGACCAGACACTGCATGCGATCCTGCAGGACTTCGCACCTGCGCGGAATGCCGCGATGCAACTGCTCGTCTATCATATGGAAAGCGAAGGGAAGGGAGCAGGCCACGTCTCCTCTCAGGATCTGCTCGCTGCCCGGGATGCGCTGCGCCGCGCCTCGGATGCCGCCGGGACACTGGTCACAAGCCGCCTTGAGCCGCTCAGGATTACGCTGCAGCCGGATCTGGCCGCGCTTCAGGTGCGCGTGGCGAAATCACTCGCGGAACTGCTGCGCACGGTGGAGCATCTGTCATGCAGTGAAGAAGACGGCGTGCGCGGATTTCGACCGGGCAATAACATGTACCAGCTCTGCTGCGAGGACGTGGCGCAGGGCGTGGCCGCCTTTTCGGATGGAATAAGTGCGGCATTTCTTGAGATGACAGAAAAAGGGAAGGCCGAGGCCCTGAGCAAAACCAGCACAATCGCTATGGAAATCGGTAAAATCGGACGCGTGATCAATATGGTTGCCACCAATGCATCGATTGAGGCCGCGCGGGCAGGGGACGCCGGAAAAGGCTTCACGGTGATCGCTGATGAGGTCAAGGTTCTGTCGTCGCGTGTCTCTTCGCTCTCGGTATCGCTGACCGACCGCCTAAGTGTGAACTGACCCCGGCAGAAAGGTGTGGTGGACGGCATTTGTATGCTTGTGCTTCCGCCTGCCTCTGGCCATGCTGAGCGCAGCAAATGACACAGGCGAGGTTGATTTCAGGTCGGGCACGCCCCACCTTAGTCATCCAGAACCGGAGATGGTCGTGGCTGCTGCAAATGCGGGGCCGGTGCCATCTTGCCAAGAATAAGGAAAGAGCATGCAAGAGCCGCTTAACGCCTCCTATCCCGTCCTGCCGCTGCGCGACATTGTGGTATTCCCGCACATGATCGTGCCGCTTTTCGTCGGGCGCGAAAAATCAGTCCGCGCTCTCGAAGAGGTGATGGCGGATGACAAACAAATCCTTCTGTCGAGCCAGATTGACCCCGGTGTCGATGATCCGGACAGCGACGGCATTTACAAGGCCGGTGTGCTGGCCAATGTGCTGCAGCTTCTCAAACTGCCTGATGGAACCGTCAAGGTACTTGTCGAGGGACAGGCGCGCGTGCGCATCACTGAATACCTCGAAAATGACAGCTTTTTTGAAGCGCGGGCGGAATATCTCACTGAGATGCCGGGTGATCTTGCCACCACTGAGGCGCTGCTGCGCACGGTGGCCGATGAGTTTGACCGATACGCCAAAGTCAAGAAAAACGTGCCTGAAGAGGCACTTGCGGCTGTCGGCGACTCCACCGAACCGGCGAAACTCGCGGACCTCGTGGCGGGTCATCTTGGCATTGAAGTGCACCAGAAGCAGGATCTGCTGGAAACGCTGAGCGTGTCTGAGCGTCTTGAGAAAGTCTACGGGCTGATGCAGGGCGAGATGTCTGTGCTGCAGGTCGAGAAAAAGATCAAAACCCGCGTCAAAAGCCAGATGGAGCGCACCCAGCGTGAATACTATCTGAACGAACAGATGAAGGCGATCCAGCAGGAGCTGGGCGACGGTGAGGACGGCAAAAATGAAGTTGCCGAACTCGAAGCCAGAATTGCCGGGACCAAGCTCAGCAAAGAAGCCCGTGAGAAAGCTGATGCCGAGCTGAAAAAGCTGCGCAACATGAGCCCGATGTCGGCTGAGGCAACAGTCGTACGCAATTATCTCGACTGGATGCTGGCCATTCCGTGGGGTGTGAAATCGCGCACAAAGAAAGATCTGAGCCGGGCTCAGAAAGTGCTCGATGACGACCACTATGGCCTTGAAAAGGTTAAGGAAAGGATCGTCGAATATCTTGCGGTGCAGCAACGCTCCAGCAAGCTGAAAGGCCCGATCATGTGCCTTGTCGGCCCGCCGGGTGTCGGTAAAACCTCTCTGGGTAAATCGGTTGCACGGGCAACAGGTCGCGAATTTATCCGCATCAGCCTCGGCGGCGTGCGCGATGAATCCGAGATCCGCGGCCACCGTCGGACTTATATCGGGTCAATGCCGGGTAAGATCATTCAGGCGCTGAAAAAGGCGAAAACAACCAACCCGCTGATTTTGCTCGATGAAATCGATAAAATGGGGCAGGATTTCCGGGGTGACCCTGCGTCTGCCATGCTCGAGGTGCTTGATCCGGAACAGAACTCCACTTTCGTAGATCATTACCTTGAGGTTGAGTATGACCTGTCAAACGTAATGTTCCTGACCACATCGAACAGCTACAACATGCCGGGCCCGTTGCTCGACCGGATGGAGATCATTCCGCTGGCAGGGTATACGGAGGATGAGAAACGCGAGATTGCAAAACAACACCTGGTGCCAAAGCAGATCAAGAATCACGGTCTGAAGGCAAAAGAATTCACCATTGAGGATTCTGCGCTGACTGAGATGATCCGTACATATACCCGCGAGGCGGGCGTGCGGAACCTGGAACGTGAAATTGCCAAGGTCGCGCGCAAATCGCTGACCAAAATCATCCGGAAAGAAGCCGAGACCGTCACAGTTACCGGCGACAACATCGATGATTTCCTTGGTGTGAAGAAGTTCCGTTACGGTCTTGCGGAAAAAGAGGACCAGATCGGTGTCGTCACCGGCCTCGCGTATACCTCTGTGGGCGGTGAGCTTCTGAGCATCGAGGCACTGCGTCTGCCTGGCAAAGGTCGGATGAAAACGACCGGTAAGCTTGGTGATGTGATGAAGGAATCCATTGATGCGGCGTCCAGTTATGTGCGCTCAATCAGCCCGTCTATCGGTGTGAAACCGCCACTCTTCGACCGGCTCGACATCCACGTGCACGTGCCCGAAGGGGCCACGCCCAAAGATGGCCCCTCCGCTGGTCTTGCAATGGTGACATCGATCGTCTCCGTACTGACACAGATCCCGGTCCGCAAAGACATCGCCATGACGGGCGAGGTCACGCTGCGCGGTAATGCACTGGCAATCGGTGGGCTTAAAGAGAAGCTGCTGGCAGCTCTCAGGGGTGGCATAACAACGGTGCTCATTCCTCAGGAAAATGCCAAGGACCTTCCTGAGATCCCGGACAACGTGAAAGAGGGGCTGGAGATTATCCCGGTCTCGCATGTGTCCGAGGTTCTTGAGCACGCTCTGGTGCGCAAACCTGAGCCCATTGAATGGGATCAGGCTGCAGAGGAAGAAGCGGCAGCCGCGGCAATGAGCAAATCGTCAGGCTCCGGAGATTCTGCGACAGCACACTGACCAATAAAAACCGTTCAATACGGGGCGGCCCTGTGGGGCCGCCCCTTTTTCGTTTCTGGAAAGGGGTTTACCGCGATAACCTCATGCACTGAGGCTTTTGCGGACTGCGCCTCTCACACCGGGCTGGATCGGACGCGTGAGCCCTTGTAAGCTTCAGATACCCCGCGGGGCGGACTCATCCGGATCCCGTGACACAGGAAGGGCATTCATGGCACTCGCAGGCAAAACCACAAAAACGCGCACACCGCGAAAGACAGTGACCAAACCGACCACAACCAGCAAGGCAAAGATAGTCCCGACCGTCGAAACCGCAGCGACCGACGGAAAGGAAACCCCGGAACTGCGTAAAAAAGAACTGATCGAGAAAGTGGTCGTTCGCTCAGGCATACGGAAACGCGATGCAAAACCGGTGATTGAAGCAATGCTGGAAGAACTTGGCATGGCCGTCAGTGAGGGTCGCGGGCTTGTGTTACCGCCGATGGGTCGACTGAAAATCATCCGGCAAAAAGACACCGCCAATGGCCAGGTCACTGTAATCCGCGCGCGCCGGAAAGCACCGGTGGATGCCGGGCTACCCGAACCTGCAAGCGACTGAGGAGGATTTTCCCGCTGACCACTTGCGGGGCGGCCGGCAATTGGCTATGTCGCCGCGCAGGGGTGATTAGCTCAGTGGTAGAGCGCTTCGTTCACATCGAAGATGTCAGGAGTTCAAATCTCTTATCACCCACCATTCTGATCCTCTGGTTGACGAAAATCACGTCGTTTTTTCCGCGTCGGGCGATCCCGGCCTGGCACCGACAAGTCCTCGTTTTTTCCGCGTCGCCAGGAGATGGGCGCACAGCGCGCGCAGTAATTACCGTCTTAAGCCGGCTTCACAGAAAAATGCCTGCCAACCACGGACAGAAAAAACCGTCAGTCTCAGTCCTGGCGCCGCGTTGCCCTGACAGGTAAGGTCGCGACAGACCTGCACTGCTGACTGTCTCCAAGATACCCCACGGCAGAAAGTGCAAAAATATCCGCATCTACGGTCGGCTTTTCTTTTCCGCTCCAACCCTTCATAAGCATTTGCGAAAAAAGCCGCCGGTTCCGAGCGGCTCAGGCAGGTAGGGTTATGAGCATTCTTTCACGTATTCGCGCACTCTGTGCGATTATTTCTGTTTTCGTCATTCTCGGCAGCGTTCAGACGGCAACTGCTCAGGCGGTGCCGGGACTTGCGGGCGGGCAGGAGGGTACTCAGGCAGAATCGCAGACGCCCGGGGCCCTTGATGCTCTGCTTGAAGTGCTCAGAGACGATGCCGCGCGGGCCGCGCTGATTGCTGAACTGGAGAGCTCCATGCAGGCCTCCGACCCGCAGATGGCTCAGGAACCGGCCAGCACCGACCCCACCCATTCGCTCGGACGCCGGGTTGCTCAGAT
>CBDUCB010000096.1:0-12659 GCA_965365545.1 uncultured Roseobacter sp.
GCTGAGACGCAGGACCGGGACCGGACGACCGCTACGGAACAGGATGACAGCAGCCTCAGACCGCAAGCCAGGCCGCGCAAATTCGAACAGCGCGCGACGGAGAAATCCCGGCTTAAGGCGCGCGGGGCAATCTGCGAAGACCCGGATATTCTCGGGGAAAGCGTCGGACGGGTCGCCTCGGGCGTGAAGGGGTGCGGCATTGCCTCGGCGGTCCGGGTGCGCTCGGTTGCCGGTGTTTCGCTGAGCCCCGCCGCGGTGATGGATTGCACAACGGCCCGCACGCTGCGCCACTTTGTCAGTGTCTCCGCCATCCCGCGTGTCGCAGCCGAAGGCGGTGCGGACCTCGTCAACCTGCGCATCGTCGGGCATTACGCCTGCCGTCCGCGCAACAACCGCCCCGGCGCGCGCATTTCAGAGCACGGCAAAGGCCGCGCGATAGATATTGCCGAATTCCGGCTGAGTGACGGGTCCGTTATTTCGGTCAAACGCGACTGGAACTCCAAAAAGGGTTTTCGCCCCCTGCGCGAAATGCACCGGGATGCCTGCGGCATATTCGGCACGGTGCTTGGTCCGCAGTCAGACCGGTTCCATGAGGATCATTTTCACTTCGACACGGCACGTCATCGCAGCGGTTCTTACTGCCGCTAGCGCAGCATGAGGCGCGGCGCGGGACCCAGAGGCAGGAAACCTATACGCACCTGGCCTTTTTCCAGCGTCAGCGTGACTTCGAACCTTTCAGGGTTGCCGCCGGCCGCAGCCAGTGCGCTGAGCGCGCGCTCTACCTGAGGCCGGAAATCCGCTGAAAGCGTGCCTGCAGATACCGCGAGATCGAGCATTGATCGCCAGTTTCGCGCCTGCACCGGTACTGTGCCCCAAGGCATGCCGGAGGCGTCGATGCCCAGATCGGCACTGGCCATAAGCAACAGTTCCCCCCAGCGAATTTCAGCACGACTCAGATTGATCTGCTGAGGCTGCGGTCTGCGTTCTTCAAGCGCGCGCCGGTCCCAGGGCCGGTCAAACTGCACCTGCATACGTGCCCCGAAGGCGTCAAATGCCACCGGCCAGTCCTGCGGGACCCGCAACCGCTGGCGCGGGCCCGGGCCGGGAGTCAGCCCGGTGGCGTTCAGACGCATCGTGTAGCGCGCCGGATCCGTCTCATCCTGCACCATCGACATCTCCGTGGCCCCGGCCGTCAGAACGGTGCCGGCGGGATCCTCCAGCGTCCAGGCGGACGCGCCGAAGCGCATTGCGCGAAGCTCCAGCGCGCTGCCGGGTTTCAGGCGAAGCGCGGCACGTCCGTTTTCGAGCAATATCGAAGACCGCCCCTCCGGGCTCGCCAGCAGGATCCTGTCGTCGGGAAAGATCACATCCGCCTCGCCCGGCCACCAGGCAGGGCTGGTCAGCCGCAGAACACTCGCTTCGACAGCAACGCCTGTTGCGGGATCAGCCAGTGCAGGAGCACTGAGAGTCAGATTAATCCGGAAAGGATAACCCGATACTCTGATCGCGGCGTAGTCCGCCTGCCAGCCCTCCGCCCGGCGCAGCTCAAACCAGTCGGAGATGCCCGCGCGCAGTGACAGCGCCGCAAAGGCCCACCAACCGGACCAGAGCACAACAACCAGAACAGCCAGCCATAAGACCCGACGCATGACGACCCCCTTTTCCTTACCGTCGATTTGAGGTTTACGCATAGCAAGCGAGGAGAACCAGCACGATGACAATGTGGGTATTCGGATACGGCAGTCTCTTGTGGAACCCCGGATTTGAGGTGGCCGAGCAGGTGGTGGCGACACTGCCCGGGTATGCGCGGTCATTCTGCATGCATTCCATCCATCACCGGGGCACCGAAGAGGACCCGGGCCTTGTGCTGGCGCTCGATGAGGATCCCGCGCATGCCTGCGAAGGGGTCGCCCTGGCAGTTGCCGCGGGCCGTGAGGAAACAACGCTGGCCTATCTGCGCGAGCGTGAACTGATCTCCTCGGCCTATATCGAGCGCGACCTCGCCATTGACCTGCACGACGGGCGTCGCGTCATGGCGCTGGTCTATGTCATCAACCCCGGACATGTGCAGTACTGCGGGGGCATGCCGCTGGAAGAGCAGGCGCAGATCATCGCGCGGGCGCGCGGTGGCATGGGCCCCAATGATGAATATCTCTACAACACTGCCCGCCATCTGAGCGAAATCGGCCTGCATGACCCCGATCTGGAATGGCTGAGCCACCGTGTCCGCGCATTGCGGGCATAATTTCTTGGCGCTTGCTGATGTTTTCGGTGTAAGCTGCCGCAAGAGCAGAACAATAAAGGTCAGGAGCAGGAACGCATGGCGTTGCCGGACCCCGAAGTAAGACCCGTCTTTTCGCAACCTGTGCGTCAGATTTCGCTGATGCTGATCGTCCTGGCGCTGTCCGCCTTCGGCATCTTTCTGGCGTTGCCGAGCGTCCTGCCTGTGTTTGAGGCAAACCCCTACCTGAACGGGTTCATCATCTTTGTTTTCGTGATCGGCGTGGTGGCCTGTTTCTACCAGGTCACGCAGCTGATCGGATCGGTGCGCTGGATCGAACGCTTTGCCACGGACACTCTGGATGCCAGCATCAGGCCGCCGCAGCTTCTGGCGCCGCTGGCCTCGCTGCTGCGTCAGCGCGGTGCGCGCATGCAGGTCAGTGCCACCTCAACGCGGTCCATTCTAGAATCCGTGGCGACCCGGATCGAAGAAGTCCGCGAAATCACGCGCTACATCGTCAGTATGCTGATTTTCCTCGGCCTTCTGGGGACATTTTACGGGCTCGCAACCACTGTGCCGGCCATCGTCGATACCATCAGCAGTCTCGCTCCGGAAGAAGGCGAAGGCGGTGTTGAGGTCTTCAACCGGCTGATGAGCGGCCTTCAGGTTCAGCTGGGCGGCATGGGCGTGGCCTTTGCCTCATCCTTGCTCGGTCTCGCGGGATCGCTGATCGTGGGTCTGCTGGAGCTTTTCGCCGGCCACGGGCAAAACCGGTTTTACCGCGAACTTGAAGAGTGGCTGAGCAGCATCACGCGCGTCGGATTTTCCTCCGGCGATGAGGGGGGCGGTGATCAGCATGTGATGGCCAGCGTGGTCGATCATATGGCCAGCCAGATGGACGCGCTGCAGCAGATGTTTTTGCATGCTGACCAGCGCAGTATGGCGGTCGATGATCAGATGAATGCCGTTGTCGGGTCAATTGAGAAACTCGGTCAGCAGATCGCGAACACTGATGGATCGGTGACAGCGCTGGAACGCGTGGCCGCCGGGCAGGAGCGGCTCATTGCGCTCATTGAGGCGCAGGGGCAGGGCGGCGATGGTATCGATGCCGAAAGCCGGATGCGCCTTCGGTCGATCGACGTGCAGATGCTGCGCATTCTCGAAGAAATCTCCGCCGGTCGTCAGGAAAGCATGTCTGAGCTGCGCATGGACATCTCAAAGCTGACGGACGCGATCAGACCGCGGCGCCCGCGCCCTGCGGTGCGCCCCCCGGGTTCTGAGGGCAGCTGATCATGGCGCTCTCGCGACGCACAGGCGCACGGTTTCAGGCCTCGATCTGGCCTGGTTTCGTCGACGCGATGACAGGCCTTTTGCTGGTGCTGATGTTCGTTCTGACAATCTTTATGATCGTGCAGTTTGTGCTGACGGAACGCATCACCGGACAGGAAAGCGAGCTCGACCAGCTGGCGGGCGAGGTTGCGGCCCTGGCGCAGGCTCTCGGCCTTGAAGAGCAGACCACGCAAAATCTGCGCAACCGGGTCGGTGCGCTGGATGCGTCGCTTTCGGATGCCGAAAACCGCATCGCAGCACTCACGGCGACCCGCGACGCTCAGGCGGTGGCACTGGAAACAGCGCGCACTCAGATCACCGGCTTTGAGGCACAGGTTGCCGCTCTGATTTCGCAGCGGGATAATGCACTGGGCAACGTTGCAGCACTTGAGCAGGAGCGCGCCGACCTGCAAAGCGCGCAGGAGGCTCTGATGAGCGAGCAGGAGGCGCTGAACCTCGCGCTTGCAGCCGCGCGTGACGAGGTGAACGCGCAGGAAGAGGCGGCGCGTCTGGCCGCTGCCCGCCGCGAGGCGCTCGATGCGCTGGTGGCGGATCTGCGCGCGCGCAACGCCGATGCAGAAGCGCAGATCGGGCAGCTTTCGCAGGATCTGGACGCCACCGCAGAGGCGCTGAGCGAGGAAGAGGCCGCGCGGCTGGCAGAAGCGGCCGCAGCTGAGGCGCTGCGTAACCGGCTCGAAGACGCCGGTGCGGAACTCACTGCAATGACCCTGGCACTCGAGGCGCAGCGCAAGGAGGCGGAGGATACGCTGACGCTGCTTGCCGCCGCGCGGGCGGCCGAGGCTGATCTGGATACCGAACTCGCAGCGGCACTCCTGCAGCTTGAAGGCCTGGAAGGGCAGGGCGAAGAAATCAGCGCAGAGCTGGCACAGGTCCGGCTGGAACGCGACGATCTGCAGATCCGGCTGGAAGCGGCCCTGGGACAGCTTGATGAGACACAATCTGCCGCCGCCGAAGAACTGGCTGCGCGTCGTGCGGCAGAGGCCGCGCTGCTTGACACACGCGAGCGGAGTGCTGAAGAGCAGGATGCCCTGCGTGCTCGTCTCGCGCAGGCGCTGGCCGCAAAGCTGGCGGCGGAGGCTGTGGCGCAGGATGAAACAACTGACGCGCAACGCCGGGCTGCTCTGCTGGCTGAGGCGCGACGCGCCCTTTCAGAAGAAGAGGCGACAAGTGCGGCCGCACAGCGCCAGACCGAATTGCTGAACCAGCAGGTGGCTGCTTTGCGCCAGCAGCTTGGTGGCCTGCAGGCGCTTCTTGATGATGCAAAAGAGCGGGACTCCGCGCAGCAGGTCCAGTTGCAGTCCCTGGGGTCAGATCTCAACACAGCACTGGCGCGGGTCGCGGCCGAAGAGCGGCGCCGCGCAGAACTTGAAGCAGCTGAACGCCGGCGGCTCGAAGCTGAAGCGGCGCGCCTTGCTGATCAGGCAGAGGATCTGGAGCAGTACCGGTCAGAGTTTTTCGGGAGATTGCGCGATGTGCTGGGCCGTCAGGAAGGCGTGCGGATTGAAGGTGACCGTTTCGTATTCTCCTCAGAAGTTCTTTTTGAGCCGGCGCGCGCGGATCTGTCGCCGGAGGGCAGGGAAGACGTGGCCAAAGTCGCGCGCATTATTTCCGGCGTAGCAAATGATATTCCGTCCGGGATCGAGTGGATTATCCGCGTGGACGGGCACACCGACAACCTGCCGCTCTCCGGGCAGGGCGAGTTTGCGGATAACTGGGAACTGAGCCAGGCGCGTGCGCTGTCGGTTGTGCGTTACATGGTGGACAACCTTGGCATTCCTCCGCAGCGGCTGGCTGCCAATGGATTTGGAGAATTTCAGCCCGTTGCGACAGGAGACAGCGAAGAGGCCCGTGCACAGAACCGGCGCATTGAGCTGAAGTTTACGGAAAGATAGTGTGGTCCTTGCGGGCCAGATGCTGCAGGAGTTGCAGATTGGTGAAAGTTCGGCCTGGAGACTGACGCTACTCTGACCTTTTTTGCTGGCAGAGACTGACAATTTCGGAATTTTTCCTCGCGAAATGCGTTTCGGCATGCTCACGGGGTTCTCTGGTGCCTGTATAGCCTCCCGATGCGCCGAACGTGTGCCGCGCGAAAGAGGTGCCATTTGCATCCGTTTGCAGCCTGACAGGTGCTGCAGAACGGCAGGTCGACAGCCTCGCGGTCGCGCCGCAGCCTGCAAGGTTTTCATGCTCAGACTAAGGTCATCTCTGCGATCAATCTGACCGGCATCGATGTATCGGCCTGTCAAACCTGCGCGGTTTTCTAAGTTCAGCACAGAATTGCGCGTGGATATTCCGTGGCACACCCATCAGCCGTTTCCTGCAACCGGTGTGTGCAGACATCTGTGCATCTGATCGTCCGCGCGTAATCCGTCACGAACTCTTGCGTCAGGACTCATCAGAAGGAATTGTTCAGGCATTTTTCGTTAAGAGAGAATTTTTTACAAAATTCGGGAGGCTGTTACAGCTGTTCCGCCGAAACGAGAAAGCCCCCGTCAGTATGTCACGGGGGCTTTCGCATTTCTGATTATTCGTTCTGATGCGCGATTACTCCGCGGTCAGCAGCGGTGGTTTGTCCCCTGAGATGCGCGGCTTGTCCGGCCCGTCGATCTTGAGGTCGATCTCGCCGGCCTTTACGCCCACGCGAACCACGCCACCCTTGGCCAGTTTGCCAAAAAGCAAATCCTCAGCGAGGGGCTTTTTGATGTGCTCCTGGATCACCCGGCCAAGCGGGCGGGCGCCCATTTTGCTGTCATAGCCACGATCCGCAAGCCACTCAGCTGCCGGTTTGGTCAGCTCGATCGTGACATTGCGGTCCATCAGTTGTGCTTCCAGCTGGAGCACGAACTTCTCGACCACGCGCAGGATGACTTCTTTAGGCAGGGGCGCGAAACTGATCACAGCATCGAGACGGTTGCGGAACTCCGGCGTGAATGTCCGCTCGATTGCGGCAGTGTCCTCGCCTTCCCGGCGGTCGCGGCCGAAGCCGATGGCTTCCTTTGCCTGCTCTGCTGCACCGGCGTTGGAGGTCATGATCAGCACCACATTCCGGAAATCCACCGTCCGGCCATTGTGATCGGTCAGCTTGCCGTGATCCATCACCTGCAGCAGGATGTTGTAGACATCCGGATGCGCTTTTTCCATTTCGTCGAGCAACAGAACGCAGTGAGGATGCTGGTCCACACCATCCGTCAGCATGCCGCCCTGATCAAAACCCACATACCCGGGAGGCGCACCAATCAGTCGGCTGACCGCATGTTTCTCCATATATTCAGACATGTCGAACCGCAGAAGTTCCACTCCGAGTGTATCCGCCAGTTGCTTTGCCACTTCGGTTTTGCCGACGCCGGTCGGCCCGGCAAACAGATAGTTGCCGATCGGTTTTTCGGGCTCCCGAAGGCCTGCACGTGCGAGTTTGATCGCGGAAGACAGAGCTTCAATCGCTTTATCCTGACCGAACACCACGCGCTTGAGGGACCCCTCGAGGTCTTTGAGCACTTCGGCATCGTCTTTCGAGACATTTTTCGGTGGGATGCGGGCGATCTTGGCAACTACATTCTCAATCTCCCGCGTACCGATGGTTTTACGCCGTTTGGCCGCAACCACCAGATGCTGAGCCGCACCGGCCTCATCGATAACGTCGATCGCACTGTCGGGCAGCTTGCGGTCGTTGATGTAGCGCGATGCCAGTTCCACCGAGGTTCTGATCGCATCGGCAGTGTATTTCACCGAATGGTGATCCTCAAAATAAGGCTTGAGGCCACGCAGGATTTTCACGGCATCCTCGACCGACGGCTCGTTAATATCGATCTTCTGGAACCTGCGGCTGAGTGCGCGGTCCTTTTCGAAATGCTGACGGAACTCTTTATAGGTTGTTGACCCCATTGTGCGCAGCTTGCCACCGGCCAGTGCCGGTTTGAGCAGGTTGGAGGCATCCATAGCACCGCCCGACGTCGCACCTGCTCCGATGACGGTATGTATCTCGTCGATGAAGAGCACGGCATCCTTATGGTCTTCAAGTTCGGAGACCACCGCTTTGAGACGCTCCTCAAAATCACCGCGATAGCGTGTTCCTGCCAGCAGGGCACCCATATCCAGCGAATAGATTGTCGTTTCGGCCAGAACCTCAGGCGTCTCGCCTGCGACAATCTTGCGGGCCAGACCTTCAGCGATCGCCGTTTTGCCGACACCGGGGTCGCCAACCAGCAGCGGGTTATTCTTGCGGCGGCGGCACAGCACCTGAATGCAGCGCTCCACTTCGCTGTCGCGACCGATCAGCGGGTCAATATCGCCCTCTCGCGATTTTGCATTCAGATCCACGCAGTATTTCTCAAGCGCGCTCTCTTTTTTCTCGCCTTCGGTGACGCCCTGGGCCTCTTCCTCCTGCTCAGGCGCACCTGACACCGGGCGCTGTTCGCCGAAAGCAGGGTCCTTGGCCACACCATGTGCGATGAAATTTACCGCGTCATAGCGGGTCATGTCCTGATCCTGCAGGAAGTAGGCGGCGTTGCTCTCGCGTTCGGCAAAGATCGCGACAAGCACATTCGCGCCGGTGACTTCGGTGCGACCAGACGACTGCACATGGATTGCGGCGCGCTGAATTACCCGCTGGAACGCAGCGGTAGGCACGGCCTCTGAGCCGTCCACATCAGTCACGAGATTGCTCAGATCCTCATCGACAAATTCTACCAGCGTGGCACGCAGATCGTCGATATCAACGCTGCAGGCTTTCATCACGCGGGTGGCATCCGGTTCGTCGATCAGAGCGAGCAGCAGATGCTCCAGCGTGGCAAATTCATGCCGGCGCGCATTGGCCAGGGCCAGTGCAGAATGGATTGCCTGTTCCAGGGTTGTTGAAAATGAAGGCACGATACGTGCTCCTTCTGATCGGGGTTGTCGGGAGATCCGAACGATACCGGTCCCTCGTCCAACCATAGCCTCATAGTATTAGAGTTTGGTTGATCATCGCCCGGCTTCAAGTTTTTTCTTCATTTTTCATGTCACAATTTGTGTGAAGCGGACATGAATGACGCAATATGGGCGTCAGAAGGCGTCTTTGCGGGCTCGTATCTCGGCGAAGACATCCACGTCGTCAGCATCGCTCATACCGAGTGCTGCGCGGATATCGGGGTCAGCGGCGCGCAGAAACGGATTTGTCTCCAGTTCGAGCGCCAGGGTTGATGGGACGGTCGGGATACCTTTGGCACGCGCCTCAGTAATCCGCTCCGACCGCGATATAAGGTCTTTATTATCGGGATCAATGGTTAAGGCGAACTTAGCATTGGCTGCGGTGTATTCATGGCCTGAACAGACCAGTGTGTCAGCCGGCAGCGTCATCAGCCGCGACAGCGACGCCCACATCTGTGCCGCACTCCCCTCAAAGAGCCGCCCGCATCCGAGCGCCATCAGGCTGTCAGCGGTGAATACGGCCTTCGCGTCCGGCACGTGATAAGCGATGTGACCGACGGTGTGCCCGGACACATCGAGGACGTAAACAGTATGCCCCGCAAACTCAAAACTGTCGCCGTCCGACACCGCAACATCCAGATCGGGCAGCCGGCGTCTGTCCGCGGCAGCCCCGGTGACTTTTGCGTCATGAACATCCAGAATGTCCGGCAGACCCTGCACGTGATCGCTGTGATGATGCGTGATCCAGACATCACTCAGTGACCAGCCCCGCCGCTCAAGCTCTGCCAGAACCGGTGCCGCTTCGGGGATATCAATCAGCGCAGTGGCCCCGCTTTCCGGGTCATGCAGCAAAAAGGCGTAATTGTCCGAAAGGCACGGGATGGTGACGAGTTCGGGGGCCATGGCCATTCTCCTGCAGGTTTGCGACACTATATCCGAATGTGACCCAACACAGGGCCGGCTGCAATGCACCTGGACGTACAGGACCTGCGAAATTTTTATTACCGGTCGGCTTTGGGTCGGGCGGCCCAGGCAAGTCTGCGCGGCCGGATGATGGAGTTCTGGCCGGAAGCCAAAGGGCAGACCGTCGTGGGTTATGGTTTTGCCGCTCCGCTGCTGCGGCCCTATCTCAAAGACGCGCGCCGTGTCATCGCGCTCATGCCCGGGCCTCAGGGGGTGATGCCCTGGCCTGCGGACAAAGATAACGTCTCTGTGCTGACAGAGGAAACGCTCTGGCCGCTGGAAACCGGCCATGTGGATAAACTGGTGCTGCTGCACGGGCTGGAGACGTCAGAGCGGGCCTCAGATCTGCTTGAGGAATGCTGGCGGGTGCTTGGCCCGGGGGGCAGGGCGCTTTTTATCGTGCCGAACCGGGCGGGTCTCTGGGCGCGGCGCGATCGCACCCCTTTCGGCTTCGGGCGTCCGTATTCGCCGGGCCAGCTTGAGACACAGCTGCGCAAACACCAGTTTCTGCCCGAGCGGCATCTGGGCGCGCTTTATCAGGTGCCTTCGGCGAAAAGGCTCTGGATGAAAGCCGGGCCGGCATTTGAGAATATCGGTCGCCGGGTGCCCGCAATGATGGCAGGGGGCGCATTTATGGTGGAAGCCACCAAACTGGTGTACCCGCCCAAAGGCCAGATCGAGCCCGCGCGGCGCCCGTCAGCTGTCAGTGTGCTCAAACCGGCGGCCAAAGCGGTATAACACCGGCGCGGCCAATGTGCATACAAAACCCGGAAAATGCCCGTTTTTGCGCCGTCAGAATCGCAAACGGGCTGATTATTTGAACGATTTTGTAAGTTTTCTGCGCAGCCAAACAGTCGCACCCGGGCCAAGGCCCTGTAAACACAAGAAAACCCGTCGCAAAGCGCTTGACGATCTCATGTTGCGGGGTGTGGAACGGTCTGTTACATCACCGCTGATTTCGACGTCTTGACTAGTTTCAAGCCGCGCCAACATGCCTGGTGACGCGAATAATTCGCACATCCGGGGCCAGAACATCGGAAGGGTGGACGTGTCAGAACCAGCTTCGATTTCCACAAGCATCGCTGCGCGTTATGCGACCGCAGTTTATGATATCGCAAAAGACGGCGGCACCGTAAAAGCACTCGAAGCAGACATCGACGCGCTGCAGGCGGCAATGAACGACAGCGAGGACTTCCGGACCCTGATCCACTCGCCCATTTATACCCGTGAAGAACAGGCCGGAGCGATCACGGCGATCGCATCGAAAATGAACCTGACAGACACGGTGGCAAACACACTGGCGCTGATGGCGCAGAAACGCCGCCTCTTTGTGGTGCCACAGCTGCTCTCCACGCTGCGCGATATTATTGCTGCAGAAAAGGGCGAAGTGACCGCAGAGGTCGTCTCCGCCAAAGCGCTGACCAAAGCGCAGTCCGAGAAACTCGCCAAAACGCTGAAAGCCTCTACAGGCAAAGACGTGACACTGAATGCGACCGTTGATGAAAGCCTCATCGGCGGTCTCGTCGTTAAAGTTGGTTCGCGTATGATCGATACCTCGATCCGCGCGAAACTGAATTCCCTCCAGAATGCAATGAAAGAGGTCGGATAAATGGGTATCCAAGCAGCAGAAATTTCTGCGATCCTGAAGGACCAGATCAAGAATTTCGGCCAGGAAGCCGAAGTGGCCGAAGTTGGCCGGGTGCTCTCCGTCGGTGACGGTATTGCGCGCGTCTATGGTCTGGACAACGTGCAGGCCGGTGAAATGGTCGAATTCCCCGGTGGTATTCAGGGCATGGCGCTGAACCTCGAAGCCGACAACGTCGGCGTCGTGATCTTCGGCTCCGACCGCGACATTAAAGAAGGCGACACCGTCAAGCGTACCAACTCGATCGTGTCTGTGCCTGCCGGTGACGAGCTGCTTGGCCGCGTTGTGGACGGCCTTGGAAACCCCATCGACGGCAAGGGGCCGATCAACGCCTCCAAATCGCTTGTCGCAGACGTCAAAGCGCCGGGCATCATCCCGCGTAAATCCGTGCACGAGCCGATGGCCACCGGCCTGAAAGCCGTGGACAGCATGATCCCGATTGGCCGCGGCCAGCGCGAACTAATCATCGGTGACCGCCAGACGGGCAAGACCGCCGTGGCGCTCGACGCGATCCTGAACCAGAAATCCTATAACGATGCCGCCGGCGACGACGAGAGCAAAAAGCTCTACTGCGTCTACGTCGCAATCGGCCAGAAACGTTCGACCGTTGCCCAGCTTGTGAAAAAGCTCGAAGAGACCGGCGCGATTGAATACTCGATTGTTGTTGCCGCGACGGCGTCCGAGCCTGCGCCGATGCAGTTTCTGGCACCTTACTCGGCGACGGCCATGGCCGAGCACTTCCGCGACAACGGTCGCCACGCGCTGATCGTCTATGATGACCTGTCCAAACAGGCCGTTTCCTATCGCCAGATGTCGCTGCTGCTGCGCCGCCCGCCGGGCCGTGAAGCCTATCCCGGCGACGTTTTCTATCTTCACTCCCGTCTGCTCGAGCGCTCCGCGAAACTGGGCGATGATGCAGGAAACGGCTCGCTGACAGCTCTGCCGATCATCGAAACGCAGGGCGGCGACGTGTCAGCCTTTATTCCGACCAACGTGATTTCGATCACTGACGGCCAGATCTTTCTTGAGACGGAACTCTTCTATCAGGGTGTACGCCCTGCGGTGAACACCGGCTTGTCGGTGTCGCGTGTCGGATCTTCGGCTCAGACATCCGCGATGTCCTCGGTTGCCGGTCCGGTGAAACTGTCGCTCGCGCAGTATCGCGAAATGGCGGCCTTTGCTCAGTTCGGCTCTGATCTTGATGCCTCTACCCAGCAGCTGCTGGCCCGCGGTGCGCGCCTGACCGAGCTGATGAAGCAGCCTCAGTACTCGCCGCTGACCAACGCCGAGATCGTCTGTGTGATTTTTGCAGGTACCAACGGCTTCCTCGACAAGGTCGCAGTCAAAGACGTAGGCCGTTTTGAGGCCGGTCTGCTGAACCATATGCGTTCCAAGCATAAAGACGTGCTGGACTGGATCACCGATGAGGACCCGAAAATCAAAGGCGATGCAGCAGATAAACTCAAAGCTGCGATCAGCGAATTCGCCTCTGACTTCGCTTAAGAGGTAGGCCCATGCCCAGTCTTAAGGACCTGAAAAACAGGATCGAGTCGGTCAAATCGACCCGCAAGATCA
>CBDUCB010000097.1:0-12518 GCA_965365545.1 uncultured Roseobacter sp.
ATATCATCGAAACACTCGTCCCGATCCGGACCGGCCGCGAAGCCATTCGGCTCCGACCGGAACGAATGACCGACACGCCCTTTCTGCAGAATCTCGGGCTTCAGGTCGCGCCTTTCGCGGACGTTTCCGATATTGGTGCGCTTGCCCAGGATCTTGCTCTCATTGGCACCCCTTCGATCCTGAAAACCCGCCGCTTCGGCTATGACGGCAAAGGACAGGCGCGGCTGCTAGACGCGCAGGATGCCGCCACCGCATATGCGCAGATGAAGGATCAGCCTGCCCTGCTCGAGGGGTTTGTGGACTTCAGCTATGAAGTTTCAGTGATCGCGGCCCGCAGTGCGGCAGGCGATGTTGCCTGTTTTGATCCTGGCGAGAACGTGCACAAAGACGGCATTCTGCGGACCACTTCTGTTCCGGCGCGACTGAACGCAGCACAGCGTACGGACGCTGTTCTGATCGCGGCGAGAATTCTGAATGCGCTCGAGTACACCGGTGTTCTCGGGGTCGAGCTTTTTGTCACGCCAGGCGGGCTCGTGGTAAATGAAATCGCCCCCCGCGTGCATAATTCCGGCCACTGGACCCAGAACGGATGCGTCGTGGACCAGTTTGAGCAGCACATCCGTGCCATCGCCGGATGGCCCCTGGGCGATGGCAGCCGCTATGCCGATGTGACGATGGAAAACCTCATCGGCGATGACATGGACAAGGTTCCTGCGCTCAGTGCGCAGAAGAACACCGCCGTGCACCTCTATGGCAAGGCCGAAACAAAGCCCGGGCGCAAGATGGGGCACGTGAACCGGATTACCGGATAATCAGCCGAAAAACCTATCGGCAATCCGGCCCGACACATGGCTGAAAATGCCGCCTGCCAGTGTTGCTGCAACCCGGCGCGTGGTGGCATCAAGAATGACCAGATCGGCGCGTTTTCCCGGCTCCAGCGTGCCGCGGTCGGTGAGACCAAGCGCGCGCGCGGGCCCGGAGGATACAAGCCCCCAGGCCGTTTTGAAATCGACCATACCGGTGTCGGCAAGCATCAGTGCTGCGCGGCGCGGGCTGGGGTAATGGTAGTCGGAGGCCAGCGCGTCGCAGTGGCCCATCGCAATCAGATCAATGGCGCTGGCGTTGCCTTTGTGAGAGCCGCCGCGCACCGCATTGGGCGAGCCCAGAACAACCGTACCGCCGGCATCCTTTGTGGCCTCGGCGGCTTCAACGGTCTCCGGAAATTCCGCGATGCTGACACCTCGGGTTTGCCAGGCGACGCGGTGCTCGCGTGTTGCGTCGTCATGACTGCCCATCCGCACGCCCATGGCGGCAAGAGCGGCGCACAGGGTATCCAGTGCGGCAGGCACCTGCGCCATGCCGGCATGCAGGTTCTGCAACATTTCCAGATGCACTTCGGGATTGCGGGCAGCTTTCAGCGCCTGCCCTACCAGCCCGGGCGGTCTGCGTCCTTCCCTCAGCCGGTCATGCGCCAGATGGTCATTGAAAACCACGTATTCCACATGCCACTCTGCGATTTTCGCGGGCAGATCGTCATAGAGACCGAGCTGCGAAATCTCAAACCTGAGCTGCCCGCGGATGTCCGTGGCCAGAGAGGGTGCGGTGTCACGCAGAGCACTGAGCACTGTACCGGCAAATTCGGGGCTGCGGATGCCGCCTTCCCAGCTGGCGAACTGCGCCAGGACGGCGGTCGTTATCCCGTTGGCCGCGAGTTCGGCTTCGGTCGCGATCAGCCCCTCGGCCATCTGTTTCATCGCACCCCGCCGGGGGGCCAGATGGCGCTCGAAGCCGTCTCCGTGCATGTCCACGATCCCGGGCAGCACCAGATAGCCCGAGAGATTAACCTCGCGTGACACATGCCCGTCCGAAACCACCCCGTCCGCAATGCTTAAAGGCACCTGCTGAACCCCCTCCGGTGTCAGCACGTCTGCGCCTGTCAGTCTAAGGTCTGCCAATGAATGTTCCCACGTCCGGCACGCAGCTGCCATCCGGACAGCCGAGCTGATCGAGTACCGCATCAAGCCAGCTCAGAGAATGGTCAAACCGTCCCGTCTTCAGAAATGCGACGGTCTGGGCGATCACCCGCGGATTGTTCATCATAAAGGTGTGGGTGACAGGCAGAACGATATGATCGCGCATGCCGGCAAGGCGTGTGGATGCTACGGAAACCTTTCCGTCATCCCGACCAGGCAGAAGCGACGAGAAATAGGGGTTGAGGGATCTGTCCCCCGCAATCACCCCGAGCTCGAACGTAGCGGGCGGCAGGCGGCGTGGCAGAGAGCCCGGCCCTGTGCCTAACTGCCCGCCGGCAGGGCCGTTGATCCAGTCAAAAGCCTCGATATCATTGAAAGCGTCGACGACCTCGCTGCCACGGTTAGGCGGGGCCAGCATCACAACCCGACCCAACTGGTCGGGGTTCATGTCGGCTACCCACTGGCGCACCAGGATGCCGCCCATTGAATGGGTCACAAAATCGACCGGCCCTGCTGTGCCGCATTGCGCCACGGCATCGGGTATTGTCCGGCGCACCAGTTCATCCACAGGAGCCGTGGTCGACGGATAGCCCGGGCGCACAACCTTATATCCTTCGTTTTCGAGAGCGGCTTCCATCAGAGCAAATGAAAATTCGGTGCGGGCGAGGCCGTGCAGAAGTACCACGCACTTCGTTCCGGCCGGCATCGCCGGGCCTGCGAGCGCAAAGAGCCCGAAAAGAAAAAGAGTTAAATGTTTCATCAGGATTGAGATAGGGCGAGAGGCCGCGTTACAAAAGAATGACGTGACGCGATTTAATCGAAAGTGAACAGAATGGCCATGAAAACGCCGCGCCTCGCGGTCCGGGCGGTAATCGTTCATGCTGACCGGGTGCTTCTTGTGAACGCCTGGCCCGGCAACAAAAGCGAGCTGATGTGCGCGCCGGGTGGCGGTGTGGAGCCCGGCAGTTCACTGCCCGAGAACCTCGCACGCGAGGTATTCGAGGAAACCGGTCTGCGCATTTCCGTGGGCATGCCCTGTCTGGTGAACGAGTTTCATGATCCTGCAAGCGGGTTTCATCAGGTCGAGATATTCTTTCAGTGCGCTTTGTCTGGGTCGTCTGAGATTTCCGACAGCTGGCAGGACCCCGAAGCCATTGTGAACCGTCATCTCTGGGCTGATGCCGGTGAACTGGCCGGGTTGATGGTCAAACCGGACAGCCTCAGAGATCTGGCTTTTGGTCCGTCGGCCGGGGCGCGCTATGACCCGCTTGAGACGATCGTGATGTAGCAGCGAGTGCAATTCCGCTGAGGACGAGCACGGCGGCAAGAACCACGATCAGCGGCACCGGTTCACGCAGCAGCACGGCCCCGCCGGCGATCGCGATCACCGGCACGCTCAGCTGCACCACCGCCGCCACGCTTTGTTGCAGCAATGGCAGAACCTGATACCACAGCGCATAGCCCAGACCGGACGTAAGGCCGCCGCACAAAACAGCGAGAATCCAGCCGGTCGGCGTCGCATCACCGGGCAGCCCGGAAATAAGCAGCAGGGCCGGAAAGCACAGGATGAAGTTTGCACCGGTCGCGGCAAGAGGATCCCCGCGGGCTCGGCCGCCGATGGTGTAGGCCGCCCAGCCCAGCCCGGCCAATACCATAAACAGCGCACCCGTCGGGTCCGCACGACCGCCCGGTCCGGGCCAGAGGGCCAGCAACAGGCCGCAAAATGCGACCGATGCGCCGGCAATCTGCCGTTTCGACGGCCCGGCCCCATTAACAGCACCGTGCAGGAACATTGAAATCTGGACGACACCGAAGAGGATCAGCGCACCGAGGCCCGCATCCAGCGTTATGTAGGCAAGTGAAAACCCGATCATATAGACCGTGAGGCTGAGCGCGCCAGCCAGCCGACGAATACGGAACAGCGGGAGTGAGGTGCGCCTTGCCAATACGATGAGCCATAGCACAAGAGCGCCGGAAAGAACCCTGAGCAATGCGAAGTCTGTCGGTCCGATGTGCCCCCCGTCCACAGCCATGCGTGTCAGCACCGAATTTGCCGCAAAGGCCGTCATAGTGGCACAGGTAAGGAGAATCAGCCGCATACTGTTGAGTAACGCCTGGAAGAGTACGCGCCAACTGCCTCATGTGTGCTGCGCGTGAGGAAGGGCTCGGGTGTTGAGTTGCTACCCGGTCAAGGGCCGCGCCATCCCGGTCCGGGATAAAACAGAAAATAATTTTGGAGCCGACGCCGGGATGGACCGGGCCGGGCAGGTTTTGTGCCAGAAAAACTGAGGATGTTTCGGAAGGCACTCCCAAATCTGTCGCGCCCGGGCAAATACTCAGATGCTGCCACTTATCATACGCTGCCATGTAACGTGCATGGTTCTCAGGCGGGCCACAATGCGTATTCGCTTCCGACCTGTACTCAGAAACAGCGCCTCAGAAAAGTGGCAGGCGGACCTTCATGGTCGTGCCGCGTCGCCCGGCCTCACTGAAAATCTCTATCCCGCCACGATACCGCAGCGCGATTTTCCGGGCGATCGCGAGCCCCATTCCGCTCCCTTCGACTTCGTCGCGCGGTCTCAGTGTGGTCATCGCACCAAAGACACGTTCGTGGTAAGCTTTCGGAATACCCGGACCGTTGTCGGCAAAGCTCAGGATTATCGAATTCCGCTCTTTGTGTGCCGCAACCACGACTTTGCCTGACTGCCTGTCATGGTGCTTTATTGCATTGGACAAAAGCGCGTTGAGCAAGGTCAGAATATCTCTTTCGCCCATGCGGACTGAAGGCACTTCAAGTGCCCGCACGAGCGTGAAATCTGAGGGTAGTCCGATCTCATCGGTTACTTCAGTCAGTGCATCATCGAGATTGACGTCTGCCACATCCTGCATTCTGCCGACACGCGAGAAAGTCAGCAAATCCACAAGCATCCGGTCCAGACGACCGGTATGCTGGTTCATCAGTTCAATGCTCTCAGCGACCTGACCATCCACCCTGATACCCGCTTCTGCGAGGTCGTCTGAAATCCATTGCGGCAATTCGATCAGTGCCCTGACTGAATTTCGGACGTCGTGACTGATCAGATAGATAAAATCCTCAAATTCAGAGGAGGAGGGAAAATCACTCTCATCGCTGGTTTGTGAACGTGCAGTCGATGTGAAGGCGGATGGAAGCATTGACCGAAGACCTTTGGAAATATCTGTGTCCGGTGTATCAGCCGCTTCTGAACACGCGGTTAATGCAGCAATATCCAGGACTGAGAGGCGACGCTTATCGGGCAAAAGGCCGGCCGCAACAATGAAACCGGGTGTTTTAATCACGGGTTAATCCGCACGGGCTATAGGAAGATTGCGGCGTCTTCTTTCAGGCAGTCGCACGGAGCAACAGGAACAACCGGTCTCCCGCAGGGATCAAGTCGGCGAAGCGTGCGGCCAGGAGCAGAGGGTCCTGAAACCGGGCGGGCAACCTGTGACGACAGCGCCCGGTATCCCATTACCGGGCAACGTTCCGGAAAGCGGAAGCACCGCTGCAAAGGAGAGTAAGAGTGCGTGACAAAACCGTTGAAGCGACCTTCCTGCTGGTAGATGATGACGAAATCAGCATCATGGCCATGAAGCGCGCACTCAGGAAACTGAAGATCGTCAACGAAACGCTTGTGGCCAAGGACGGGCAACAGGCGCTTGATATTCTGAAAATGGCCGCCGGCGACGGGAACGGGACGCTTCCACCCTTCATCGTGACCCTCGATCTGAACATGCCGCGAATGAACGGCCTGGAGTTTCTCGAAGCGGTCAGAGCTGATCCGACGCTCAGGAGACTGGTAATTTTCGTCTTTACCACATCGGATATGCCGCAGGACATTCAGTCGGCCTACAGCCAGAATGTCGCGGGCTATCTCGTGAAGGAGAACCCCGGCGAAACCTTTTCGCGCGCGCTTGAAATGCTTGGGGCGTATTCGCGAATTGTTGAACTGCCGGCCTGAAACGAAAAAGGCCCGCCGGAAAGGCGGGCCTTTGTGTCCATCCTGACGAGCAGGCAGCTTACATCATGCCGCCCATGCCGCCCATGTCGGGCATACCGCCGCCACCGCCAGCGCCTTCTTTAGAAGGCTTATCAGCAACCATCGCTTCGGTTGTTATCAGCAGGCCGGCGATAGACGCCGCGTCCTGAAGGGCTGTACGAACGACTTTGGCCGGATCAATCACGCCGAATTTGAACATGTCGCCATATTCTTCGGTCTGCGCGTTGAAGCCAAACTTCAGATCGTCGCTCTCGCGAATTTTGCCTGCGACAACAGATCCGTCGACACCAGCGTTCTCAGCGATCTGGCGCAGCGGCGCTTCCAGTGCTTTGCGCACGATGGAAATACCAACGTTCTGATCGTTGTTCGCACCTGTGAGGCCTTCAAGTGTCTTACCGGCCTGGACCAGCGCCACACCACCGCCGACAACGATGCCTTCCTGAACGGCAGCGCGGGTCGCGTTCAGAGCATCATCGACGCGGTCTTTGCGCTCTTTCACTTCGACTTCGGTCATGCCGCCGACGCGGATCACAGCAACACCGCCTGCCAGTTTGGCAACGCGTTCCTGCAGTTTCTCACGGTCGTAGTCCGATGTGGTCTCTTCAATCTGAGTACGGATCTGAGCAACACGCGCCTGGATCTCGGCTTTCTCGCCGGCACCGTCAACGATGGTTGTCTCGTCTTTTGTGATCTGCACTTTTTTGGCGGAGCCCAGCATGTCCATGGTCACGGACTCAAGCTTCATGCCGAGATCTTCGGAGATCACCTGACCACCTGTGAGGATCGCGATGTCCTGCAGCATGGCCTTGCGACGATCGCCGAAACCGGGTGCTTTTACAGCCGCGATTTTCAGACCACCGCGCAGTTTGTTAACAACCAGAGTTGCCAGCGCTTCGCCTTCGACGTCTTCTGCGATGATCAGAAGCGGCTTTTGCGACTGGATGACCTGCTCCAGGAGCGGCACCATGGGCTGCAGAGACGACAGTTTCTTCTCGTGCAGCAGCACGATGCAGTCTTCCAGCTCTGTGGTCATTTTGTCAGCGTTGGTGACAAAGTAGGGGCTCAGGTAGCCGCGGTCGAACTGCATGCCTTCGACAACATCGGTTTCTGTTTCCAGGCCTTTGTTTTCCTCGACGGTGATAACACCCTCGTTGCCAACCTTCTGCATCGCGTCCGCGATCTGCTGACCGATTTCGGCTTCGCCGTTCGCAGAAATGGTGCCGACCTGTGCGACTTCTGCACTGTCGTTGACTTCGCGCGCTGCCGCTTTGATCGCTTCGACGACTTTGATGGTCGCCAGATCGATGCCGCGCTTGAGGTCCATCGGGTTCATGCCGGCTGCGACAGATTTCATGCCTTCTTTGACAATCGCCTGTGCCAGAACGGTCGCTGTGGTGGTGCCGTCGCCGGCTTCGTCATTGGTGCGGCTGGCCACTTCTTTGACCATCTGCGCGCCCATGTTCTCGAACTTGTCTTCCAGTTCGATTTCCTTGGCCACGGACACACCGTCTTTGGTGATGCGCGGTGCGCCGAAGGATTTGTCCAGAACCACGTTGCGGCCTTTCGGGCCCAGCGTGACTTTGACCGCGTCTGCCAGGATGTTCACACCCTTGAGCATTTTGTTGCGGGCATCTGTGTCAAATTTGACTTCTTTTGCCATTTTCTTTTCTCCTCTTGAGAATTGCGTTGAAGCGAAGGATCAGAGCAGCGCGGTGGCTTACTCGATGATCCCCATAATGTCGCTTTCTTTCATCATCAGCATTTCCTGACCGTCGAGTGTAACCTCGGTGCCGGACCATTTGCCGAACAGGATCTTGTCGCCTGGCTTCACAGCCATTTCGATCAGCTCGCCGCTGTCCTTGCGTGCGCCTTCGCCGCAGGCAACAACTTCACCCTCGGAGGGCTTTTCCTTTGCGCTTTCGGGGATGATCAGCCCGCCAGCAGTTTTCTCTTCGCTTTCGGTGCGCTTTACCAGCACGCGGTCATGAAGCGGTTTCAATGCCATCTTTGTAGCTCCTTAAGGCTCAAAGTTTCTCCCTGACGGCCGGTCTGATGTTTCAGCGCCGCGCCGCCGTTATCACTCGGATGGTGTGAGTGCTAACGGCGCATAGCTAGGCAAGCCGGCAGGGCGTGTCAACCACGCGATCCGGAAAAATTTCAGCGTTCCGGTGTCAATCTGCGCCGAGGATGCGGCCTGAGGCCGCGACGGCTTCTGCGCCTGCGGGTCTGAGCCCGTAGATGCCCTTTTCCACACGTTCAAACCAGCCATAGTGATCATCGGCCATCATGCGCGTCGCCCGCGCCACACCGGTCTCGCGCGCGACGTCCGAGCCTTTACTTGCGCCCGCTTCATAGAGAAACAGCGCGAGCTTCAGAGCGTCCTGACGGTACGCTGTCACCAGCCCGGCCCGGGTCTGCCCGCCCTCATTGGGATCTCCGGACCGGCGGGCAAATTCGCGTAACAGCGCATCCCGTCGCTTTGCGGATCTGCGCGGCGCGAAGGGCCCGGGATCGCAATGAACCTCAACCAGACCATCTTTTACCCGCACCGTGATCAGGCCGAGCCCCAATCGCCGGGCGAGCGCTTTATTCTCCTTCAGCGCCCGCGCAAACCGCTTTCCCGGCTGACGCGCCACCGCCATGTAGACATCATCAGAGCTTGAAAGCCGCGCTACGCACTGATGAAAAAGCGCCAGCGAAAACCCCAGTTTCAGTTCAACAATGACCGGCGGCTCACCGCCCCGCACCGCCATCACGTCAACCGCTCCGACTTCAGCCTTCACGGTATAGCCCTGGTCCTCCAGAAAAGCTTTGACCGGCGGGTAAAGATCGGTTTCGCGGGGTTTGCTCATCGGCACCTTATCCGGGATTTGCTGCAGGTGCAGTCTGGCCCGGGCCAGCCCGCGGGCGCAAGCCCTGCGCCCGCCCGCCCGAGTTCAGGAGACCGGGGTGACATCGTGGACACCCGTGATATAAGGCCCGCGAAATCGAACACCTTTGAAAGTACACCTATGACAACGCTTGTTTTCGGCCATAAATCTCCGGACACCGACAGCACCGGCTCCCCGATTATCTGGGCCTGGTATCTCAACCAGATCAAGGGCACGGAGGCCCGGCCAGTGCTGCTCGGTGAGCCCAATACCGAAGCGCTTTTCATGCTGGATCGCTGGGAAATCGAGCCGCCTGCGCTTCTTGACCGCCTCGCGGCGGGTACACCTGTTGTAATTGTGGACACCAACAACCCCGCAGAGCTGCCCGATAATATCAATGACGCGGATATTCAGGCGATCATCGATCACCACAAACTGGTCGGGGGACTGGAAACTAAGGGTCCGATCGACATTCGCATTGAGCCGCTGGCCTGCACCGCCACGATCATGTGGAAGATGATCGGCAAGGATCTGGCGCAGATGCCCACGAGCATCAAAGGAGCGATGCTGTCGTGCATTCTGTCAGACACGCTTGAGTTCCGCAGCCCGACCACGACCAACGAAGACAAGGCAATCGCCTGGGATCTGGCGCAGGATCTTGACGTGAACATTTCAGAGTACGCCGCCGAAATGTTCGCTGCGAAATCAGATGTGTCGGCCTTTACCGAAGCTGAACTGCTGCGGATGGACAGTAAAGAATACGAGATCGCAGGCAAACAGTTCCGGGTCTCTGTGCTCGAGACGACATCGCCCGGGCAGGTTCTGGATCGCAAAGGCGCTCTGATGGACGCAATGCCGGGTGTGGCAGAGGCGGACGGGGCCGATCAGGTGCTGCTTTTCGTTGTCGATATTCTCAACGAGGAAGCCACCCTGCTGGTGCCCAACGATCTGGTTAAATCCGTAGCGGAAAAAAGCTTTGATGTTCAGGTCGAAGGCGACACCGTCGTACTGCCAGGCATCATGAGCCGCAAAAAGCAGATCATCCCGAACCTCAAAGTCTGACCTGTAAGCATTCCGGACCTGGCGGGTCCGGAATGCCATTACGCTGCCTTTTTCCTGATGTTAAACGCCCGGATGCATCATCTGATTTTGCCCGGGTATATCCTGTTCATGAACGTCGTAACCTTCTCGCTTTTTCAGGCGGATAAGGCGAATGCTGTGCAGGGGTTGGCGCGCGTGCCTGAAAAGGGTCTGCTTGCGTTTGCACTTTTTGGCGGTTGGCCTGCAGCAAAACTTGCGCAACGCATTTTTCGCCACAAAACGAGAAAAGAACCATTTCGCTCGCACCTCAACCGGATCCCGCTGATCTGGCTGGGCTTCATTATGTTTTTTGGCCTGATGTCCTGGTCTCACACCCTGAAAGGCGAGCTTTTCAAGCCAGATATTGCACCTGAACAGTGGTTAAAGGAAAACCGCCAGACACCGCGGTTTTTCCAAAGCGTCTCTGACTGATATCGCCGTTTATGCTGGTGAATTGCCGGGCAGTTGTTCATACATCCCGCACAATCTTTCCCTCAGGTGCAGTCGATGACCCGAATTATCAGTTCTCTGTCCGAAGTTTCTGCTCAGTACGACGCGCTTTTCGTCGATCTCTGGGGCTGTGTGCACAACGGTGTCAGGGCGCTGCCCGGCGCGGTGTCAGCGTTGCAGGAGTACCGCGCGGGAGGCGGTAAGGTCGTGCTGGTCACCAACTCGCCCCGACCCCGCGCAGGCGTGCGCAAGCAGCTGGTGCACTTTGAGGTGCCGGATGATGCCTGGGATACAATTGCGACCTCCGGTGACAGTGCGCGGTCGGCGATGTTCCGCGGCGCTGTGGGCGAGAAAGTCTGGCATATCGGACCGCCCACCGACCTGAAATTTTTCGAACCGCTGAAGCTTCTGGAAGACCCGGCTGATATCCGGCGCGTCGATCTTGAGGACGCCGAAGGCATGGTCTGCACCGGCCCGTTTGACAGCCTCGCGGACCCAGCTGTGATGCGACCTCAGTTCCTGCTGGCCAAACAGCGCGGGCTGAAACTCCTGTGTGCTAATCCCGATATCGTTGTCGATCGCGGCGACGTACGCGAATGGTGTGCCGGTGCGCTGGCGCAGCTATACACGGAGATGGGGGGTGAAAGCCTCTACTTCGGCAAGCCGCATCCGCCGGTTTATGATCTGGCGCGCCGCAGACTGGCTGAACTGGGCACGGATGTGCCTGACAGCCGCATTCTGGCAATCGGCGATGGTATTCTGACGGATATCGCCGGTGCGATGGGGGAAGACCTCGATTCGCTTTTTATTTCCGGTGGTCTGGCGGCGTCGGAGACGCGGACATCTCAGCAGCCCGATCCTGAGGCGCTGAAGGCCTATCTGGAAAAGGAAATGTCCAGCCCGACCTATACGATCGGTCACCTGCGTTGACAGCGGGTCTCTAAAATTTTCTGCGTTTGCAAAGTAATTAAATTTCAACTATTGTGATTCAAACGTCAGAAAATTACCGGAAGAATGACAATGCTGGATAATCTGCCCCGCGGTACGATCTGCATCGAAGACATCGAAATGGGCATGTCCCGCGCGCTTCAGAAAGTGGTCACCGACCAGGACATCGAGATGTTTGCTCAGATCTCGACCGATCACAATCCGGTACACCTTGATGATGATTATGCACGTGACACGATTTTCGAAGGGCGGATCGCGCACGGGATGCTGACCGCGGGTCTGATCTCTGCTGTGATCGGCGAACAACTGCCCGGGCATGGCACTGTGTATCTTGGGCAGTCACTGCGATTTCTCGCGCCTGTGCGCCCGGGCGATCTGGTACATGCCGAAGTCACCGTAACAGACATCGATCCGGCCAGACGCCGTGTGCGGATGGACTGCCTCTGCTCTGTGGACGGCAAAAAGGTGCTCGTTGGTGAGGCAACCGTTCTGGCCCCCTCGCGGAAATTCGACTGATCCGACACAAAGCCCGGACGGACGGCAGGCCAAAACGCGTGCCACGGCTTGCGTGCCGCGCGCCCTGAGGCTACCCAAGGCGGATGAAGACCCTCCGGGATTATCAGTTTGTTGACCCCAAAGACCGCGGCGCGAGCGCTGCGATCGGGAATTTTGACGGTGTGCATCTCGGGCACCAGTCCGTTATTGCGCTTGCCCGCGAGGTTGCACCCGCCGCCCCTCTGGGCGTTCTGACATTTGAGCCGCACCCGCGTGTCTTTTTCGCCCCTGACGCGCCGCCCTTTCGTCTGATGAGTCGTGAGGCCCGCGCCAGCCGCCTGGAAAAGCTTGGGGTGGAGTATCTCTTTGAGATGAATTTCAACGCCGCACTGGCCGCGCTTGCGCCTGAGGAATTCGCGCAGCGGGTAATCGCGGATGGCTTTGGTCTGAGCCATGTGATCATCGGCGCCGATTTCTGTTTTGGCAAAGGGCGTTCCGGTACAGCACAGGATCTTGCCGGTTTCGGCGAAAAGATGGGCTTCGGCGTCACCATAGCCGATCTGATTGAACGCTCGGATATGACCATCTCTTCAACCGCAATCCGGCGCGCACTGACCGCGGGTGCACCCCGCGACGCCGCAGCCATGCTGGGCCATTGGCACCGCATCGAAAGCAAGGTGATC
>CBDUCB010000098.1:0-12445 GCA_965365545.1 uncultured Roseobacter sp.
ACGGGGGCCGGGCGCTCGCGGCCGAGCACCCGCCGATCCACGCGGCCGCGCTGACCATTCTGAAAGACGCACTGCTGTGAGCAGCCTGATCCTGCGCGGTGCATCACATCTTGTCACCATGGATTCCAACCGCCGGGTTCTGCGGAACGCTGACCTTGTCATTCGAGACGGTGTGATCGCAGAAGTCGGCCCGGAAAACGCAGATGGTCTGCCCGTCGTCGATGTCTCGGGGTGCCTTGTGACACCGGGCCTCGTAAACACGCACCACCATCTTTATCAGACGCTGACCCGGGCCGTGCCAGCTGGTCAGAACGCACTTCTTTTCGGCTGGTTGCAGGCGCTGTATCGGATCTGGGCGAAGTTTACGCCAGATCATTTCTTCACTTCGGCTCAGGTGGGGATGGCCGAACTGGCGCTTTCGGGATGCACGCTGACCTCCGACCATCTGTACTTATACCCCAACGGGGCACGTCTTGATGATACCATCCACGCCGCGGCGGAAACCGGCCTCAGATTTCAGCCGACGCGCGGAGCAATGAGCATCGGTGTTTCTGCCGGCGGCCTGCCGCCCGATGAATTGACAGAAACCGAAACTGCGGTGCTCGAAGACTGTATCCGTGTCATCGACGCTTTTCACGATCCGTCGCCCGGGTCGATGTGCCGGGTCGGTGTCGCGCCCTGTTCGCCTTTCTCGGTGAGCCGTGAGCTGATGCGTGATGCCGCCGTGCTTGCGCGCGACAAGGGCGTGATGATGCATACGCATCTTGCTGAAAACGAAGAGGATATTGCTTATTCCTTGGCGCAGTTCGGGTGCCGGCCGGGACAATATGCCGAAGAACTGGGCTGGGTCGGACCGGATGTCTGGCATGCGCATTGTGTGCGTCTCGATCCACGGGAAATTGCGCTGTTCGCGCGTACGGGCACAGGTGTGGCGCACTGCCCCTGCTCCAACTGTCGGCTCGGGAGCGGCATAGCGCCGGTTCGGGCCATGCGCGATGCGGGCGTGCCAGTCGGGCTCGGCGTCGACGGATCGGCAAGCAACGACGCCGGTAATCTTGTCGCCGAAGCGCGTCAGGCGATGTTGCTGCAGCGCGTGGCGCAGGGCGCGGACGCCATGAGTCCCGGCGAGGCGCTGGAGATTGCAACACGCGGCGGTGCCGATATCCTCGGGCGCCCGGAGTGTGGCCGGCTTGAGGTGGGCGCCCGCGCAGATATTGCGGTCTGGGATATCTCCGGTATTGAAAGTGCGGGCAGCTGGGATCCGGCGGCGTTGTTGCTTGCCGGGCCGCATACCGTGCGCGATCTTTTTGTCGAGGGACGCGAAGTTGTGCGCGACGGGCAATTGACAACGCTTGACCTCGCCGCGCTGGTGCGCAAACAAAACACGATGGCGCGCAGCCTGCAGGAGGCTTTGTGAAACCCGTTGCGACCCTTTTCATTCTGCTTTTGTCGGCGCAGTCACTGTGGGCCGGCGATGAGGCCGTTCGGGTGCTCAACCAGTTCCGCGCTGATCAGGGCCGGGCTGCAATAGGCTGGTCGGACAGGCTGGAACAGGCAGCGGCGGGCCATGCGCGCGACATGCTGGAGAACGGGTTTTTCAGCCACACCGGCAGTGACGGATCCGACATCGGCCAGCGGGTCTCCCGTACCGGCTACAAGTGGTGCTACATTGCCGAAAACATCGCACAGGGGCAGCGCAGCCTTTACGAGGTGATGGAAGGGTGGGCGGCTTCTCCGGGTCACCGGCGAAATATGCTGCTGCGTGACGTCCGTGAGTTTGCTCTGGTTGAAGGACCCGGGCGTTTCTGGGTGATGGTGCTGGCGCAGCCCTGCTAGATCAGCGGTCTTACCGGCGCATCCCGCCTGTCCAGACGTCAGCGATCGCGCGATCATCTCCCATCATAAGCGTCGGAAAAACAGCTTCCCAGATATCCTCCGCACGGGCATGGCGTTGCGCAATTGCAGGTGTCGACGCAAGGTCGAGCACTGTGAGATCGGCCTCCAGGCCCGGAGCGATCCGCCCTATGCGATCATCAAGATGCAGGCTTCGTGCGGAGCCCGCCGTCGCCAGCCACAAAAGCTGCGCCGGGTGCAGCGCGGTGCCGCGCAGCTGGGCAATTTCGTATGTCGCAGCCATTGTGCGCAGCATCGAAAAGGACGACCCGCCTCCTGTATCGGTTGCCAGCCCCAGTGGTATTCCCCGCGCCGCGAGGCCTGCGACATCCATCAGTCCCGAGCCGATGAAAGTGTTGGATGTCGGGCAATGTACAAGTGCGGCACCGGTCCCGGCAATCCGGTCCGTTTCGCGCGCTTCCAGATGGATGGCGTGGCCGTATACGCCGCGCGCACCAAGAAGCCCGTAGGCCTCATAGGTGTCCAGATAATCGCGCGCCTGCGGAAAGAGGTCCTTTACCCAGTCAATCTCAGCGGGCTGCTCTGACAAATGTGTCTGCATCAGGCAGTCGGGATGCTCTGCCCAGAGCGCACCAAGCGCTGAAAGCTGGTCCGGCGTCGAAGTGGGCGAAAACCTTGGCGTGATCGCATAGCCAAGACGCCCCTTGCCGTGCCACCTTTCAATCAGCGCCCTGCTGTCGTCATATGCGGACTGTGCGGTATCCCGAAGGTCCGGCGGCGCGTTCCGGTCCATACAGGTTTTTCCGGCCACAGCCCGCAGCCCGCGCGCCAGAGCTGCCTCAAAGAACGCATCCACGCTGTGCGGATGGATGGTGCAGTAGGATGCAACGGTGGTGGTGCCGTGTGCGAGGGTAAGATCGAGGTACCTGTCTGCGGTCTGACGCGCAAAATCCGGATCACTCAGCCGCATTTCCTCAGGGAAAGTATAGGTGTTCAGCCAGTCGATCAGCTGTTTGCCCCAGCTCGCGATGATGGCGGTCTGCGGGTAATGCACATGCGCGTCGATAAACCCCGGGCAGATCAGATGACCGGCGTAGTCTGTCACGCGGGCATCCGGATGACGGGCGAGCAGGTCGTCTGCATCTCCGGTTTCGGCGATCTTTCCGTCCCGCAGCAGCACACCACCCCGGGTATTAATTGAAATAACCTCGTCGTGCGGGGCGAGAAACGGGTTGCCGGTGGTCCCGAAGGTCATTCCCAGAAGGAGATTGGTGCTGCTCATGGTTCCTTTTTAGGCGCAGCCAGAGGTCAGGGCAACGTCAGAACCGGGGACCATTGTATCCGTCATGGCCGGCCCCTATGGTCTGGCAAAAGAGGAGGCGCGGCATGTCGGACGAGACCGGGCAGATCGAAGCGGAGGTGGAAGACGAGGCCTATCTTCTGGGCCCTAAAGCCATCGCAGCTATCCTTTACGCCGTTGATATTGAGGACCGCGAAAAGCTCATTGAGCTGATGGAGCCGCTGCATGCGGCCGACATCGCTGACCTTCTTGAACAGATTAATGCCTTTGACCGGACGCGGCTTATCCGCCTGTACGACCGGGAGTTTGACGGTGAGATCCTGTCAGAACTTGATGAGGCAATCCGTGAAGAGGTCATTGCGGTTCTGACGCCGCAGGTGCTGAACCAGGCGATCCGCGACATGGACAGCGACGATGTCGTCGATCTTGTCGAGGACCTTGAAGGCGACCAGCAGGAAGCCATTCTCGAAGCGCTTGAAGATGCCGACCGCGTCGCGGTGCGCCAGGCGCTGGGCTATCCGGAGTATTCAGCCGGGCGTCTGATGCAGCGCGAAGTCGTCATGGCGCCTGAGCACTGGACCGTGGGCGAGGCGATTGATTTTCTGCGCGCCACACCGGAAGAAGAGCTCCCCGACCAGTTTTATCATATTGTCATCGTTGATCCGCGCCTGCACCCGGTAGGCAACGTGACCCTTGGCAAGCTGATGCGCTCCAAAAGAGCCACAAAGCTGATGGATCTGACGGAAGAAACCTTTCGCGTCATTCCCGCAATGCAGGAAGAATCCGATGTCGCCTATGCTTTCAACCAGTATCACCTGATTTCAGCACCTGTCGTTGACGACGAGGGCAGGCTCATCGGGGTGATTACAATCGATGACGCGATGGCCGTGCTGGATGAAGAGCATGAAGAAGATATCCTGCGCCTCGCCGGCGTCGGCGAGGGCTCTTTGTCGGACCGCGTGGTCGAGACCACAAAACAGCGTCTGCCCTGGCTTGCGGTCAATCTGGTGACGGCGATTGCCGCCTCGCTGGTGATCGCGCAGTTTGAAGTGGCACTGGCGCAGATTGTGGCGCTCGCCGTTCTGATGCCGATCGTGGCCTCGATGGGGGGCAATGCCGGAACCCAGTCGCTGACTGTGGCGGTGCGTGCGATTGCAACCAAGGACCTGACCGGTGCCAACGTCTGGCGCGTGATCCGTCGGGAAGTGCTCGTGGGGCTGATCAACGGGCTGATTTTTGCGGTGATCATGGGTATCGTCGGCTTTATCTGGTTCGGCTCGCCGCAACTGGGATATGTCATTGCCACGGCCATGGTGATCAATCTTGTTGTGGCCGGGCTCGCCGGTACGGTAATCCCGGTCATTCTGGAGCGCGTGGGTGTCGACCCGGCCCTGGCCTCAGGCGCTTTTGTGACGACGGTGACGGATGTGGTTGGTTTTTTTGCCTTTCTCGGGCTGGCGGTGCTGGTGCTGTTGTGACGGCGGATATGGCTGCGATCAAAGCCACCGCGCGGCAGGATACCTCAGCGAAGTGCTTGCGGGGTATCGTGGCGTGCCGCTGGCGGGGTACATGGCGATCCGGACAGAGATCGATCCACGACCCGCGATGGAAGAAGCCAGCGCTCACGGTCCGGTCGGCGTGCCTGTGATCACCGGGGCAGGCGAGCCGCTGCTCTTTGCCCGCTGGGAGCCGGATACCGTGATGATTAAAGGTGCCTTCGGGGCTGTGATTCCCGCAGACTGCGACTATTTCGAGCCCGAAATCCTGATCGTGCCGCTGGTCGCATTCGATCTGCAGGGCGGGCGTCTGGGCTATGGCGGTGGGTACTATGACCGGACGCTTGAACAGTTGCGCGCGCGCCGGGCCACACTGGCCGTCGGATTTGCCTATGCAGCACAGCAGGCGAATGGCCTGCCGCTGGAGTCGACCGACCAGCCGCTTGATCTGATTGTCACCGAGCGGGACGTGATTGATCTGCGGGCTTAATCCCCGGCATCTTTTTCAAACTCTGCGAACTTCGCGGCCCAGTCCGGATGCCAGCGCGACAGGGCAGGCCGGTTTTCCGTTATATCACCGGCAGACCAGAGTACCCGTCGCGCATCAAGTGCCGGGGTCACGCTGTTGTCGGGACAAAGAACATAGAAATCACCATTCCCGATCCGGTCAAATAGCCAGTCCACGCATTCCTCACTGGTCCAGGCCGCTGGCGGCTTTTCAGGCATTATTTGCGCAATCATCCCTGTATAGGTGAAGCCCGGCACAAACAGATGCACATTCACCAGCGCACCGGCTTCGCGCAGTTCATGGGCGAGTTGTTCGGTCAGCACCTTTACCGCAGCCTTGCTGACGTTATAGGCCGGATTTCCGGGCGGGGTGGTGATCCCCTGTTTGGAGCCTGTGTTGATGATGGCGGCCGGTCGGCCGGCTGCGATCAGGCGGGGCACGAATGCCTGCACGCCGTTCAGGATGCCGTAAAAATTCACATCGATAATCTGTCGCCAGGCGTCACTGATTTCGAGCGTGCTGCTGGGCATCGCAATGCCTGCATTGTTCATCAGCACGGCGACCGGCCCCATTGCGAACGCCTGATCAGCAAGGGCGCCGAGATCCTCAGCACGGGCAACATCTGTCACGGCGGTTTCAACCCGGCGGTTGTCTGCGCGCAGCGCGGCGGCTGCTTTACCCAATGCATCCGCGCTGATATCGGCAAGCAGCAGGTCAAACCCGCGTTGTGCCAGATACCGGGCTGCCGCAAGGCCCACGCCACTCGCGCCGCCGGTGATGACGGCCACGCCGCCCGCCTCTTCAATCTGCTTCCACGTCATATTTCTCATCCTGTTCCACCGGCCGGACCGGTCCGGTTGTGCTGTTGGTGATGCGCCGCGCCTGGCTTAAGCATCTTTTCCCTTGCCGCGGGTGCCTGGCCGCCCTACCCATCCTCTTCATGAAAATTCTGTTCCTTGGTGATGTGATGGGGCGCGCGGGCCGCCGTGCCGTGTGCGAAAATCTGGCACGGCTGCGCGATGCGTGGAAGCTCGACTTTATCGTTGTGAACGCGGAAAACGCAACATCGGGCATGGGGCTTTCGGCGGCACATGCGCAGGCATTGCTGGAGGCCGGTGCAGATTGCCTGACGCTCGGGGATCATGCCTTTGATCAGAAGGACATGCTACGGTTCATTGAACAGGAACCGCGCATCATCCGGCCGCTGAACTTCTCGAGGGCAGCACCCGGCAAGGGCGCGCGGCTTTTCTCCGCGCGCAACGGCCGCAAGGTGCTGGTGGCTCAGGCGCTGGGTCAGGTGTTTATGAAACGGCCCTTTGACGATCCGTTTTCGGCGCTCGAGCCGGTGCTGAAGTCCCACCCGCCCGGCGGGCTGGCCCATGCCATCCTGGTCGATTTCCACTGTGAAGCGACATCGGAAAAGATGGCGATGGGCCACTTTTGCGATGGCCGCGCGAGCCTTGTGGTGGGCACCCACACGCATGTGCCCACGGCGGACGCGATGATTCTGGCGCGCGGCACCGGCTATCTGACCGATGCCGGGATGTGCGGCGATTATAATTCAGTGATCGGCATGGAAAAACAGGAACCGTTGCGGCGCTTTCTGACCGGGATGCCCAAGGAACGTTTTACGCCCGCAACCGGTGATGCGACCCTCTCAGGCGTTTATGTCGAAACTGACGACCGGACCGGCATGGCGACCCGGATTGTGATGGTGCGCGACGGAGGCCTGCTGCAGGCCGCAGCCCCGTGACAGGCCACAGTCGTCGGGAGGCCGCGTTCTTCATCGCCGTTCTCATTGTCATGGGTGCGGGGTGGGGGATCACCTTACCACTGACCAAGATCGCCGTGTCCACCGGATATCAGCATTTCGGCCTGATTTTCTGGCAGCTGGTGACCGGCGCGGTGCTGATGTCGGTGATCGGGCTGATCCGCGGTACCAGGCTGCCCGTGACGCGCCCGCAACTGGCCATTTGCCTGGTGGTGCTGATGATCGGGACGGTGCTGCCCAATACAACCTCCTATCAGGCAGCGGTGCATCTGCCTTCGGGGATCTTGTCGCTGCTGCTTTCGATGGTGCCGATGCTGGCCTTTCCGATCGCACTGGCCATGGGGCTTGACCGGTTCTCCCTGCCGCGCCTCGCTGGTCTGAGCCTCGGGCTTGTCGGTGTGCTGATGATTGCGGTGCCCGGCGCACAGGCCATGAACCTGTCGGTTTTCTGGATCATCGTCGCGCTGATTGCCAGTCTTTGTTATGGCCTTGAAGGCAACCTTGTGGCCAGGTTCGGCACCGCCGGTCTTGACGCTTTTCAGGTCCTTTACGGTGCTTCGCTGATGGGGGCGGTGATCATGCTGCCTGTGGCCGTCGTGACCGGACAATGGATACCGCCCGCCGCAGCGCTCACCCCCGAAGGCCAGGCGTTGATCGCAGGGTCTGCGATCCATGTGCTGGTCTATGCCGGATACGTGTGGATGGTGGGCCGTGCGGGTCCGGTCTTTGCGGTGCAGGTCAGCTATCTGGTGACCGGTTTTGGCGTCTTCTGGGCAAAGCTTATTCTCGGCGAGACCTATTCGCCCGGGATCTGGGCGGCAATGGCGCTGATGTTTGCGGGGATCTGGCTGGTACAGCCACGTCGCAAAAGCGATCTTGTGGCCGACGGATAATAGCGCGACAGTGGAGCCTGTGCGCATATCCTTCAGGACACCCCGCCATTGACCCCGTTGATTGAGCTTTCTCAGACGACCGGCGCTTTTGTAACCCTCGGGGTCGTCGCGGTGATGTTCACGCTTTTTGTGCGTGAAACCTATCCCACAGAGGTCGTGGCGATCGCGGGTGCTGCGCTGATGCTGGCGCTGGGGGTGCTGCCTTACGACAATGCGCTTGCGGTTTTGTCCAACCCGGCGCCCTGGACGATTGCTGCGATGTTCATTGTGATGGGGGCACTGGTGCGTACCGGTGCGCTTGTGGTACTGACCAATCTTGCTGAGCGCTATGCCCGGACGCATCCGCGATCCGCAGTTGCCGGCGTGATCCTGTCGGTCATGGGCGCCTCGGCGATTATGAACAACACACCTGTTGTCGTTGTGATGATCCCGGTGGTCGTGCAACTGTCGCGGACGCTCGGGACGAAGGCCTCAAAGCTGCTCATCCCGCTGTCTTATGCCGCGATCATGGGCGGGTCTCTCACGCTGATCGGGACATCGACCAACCTGCTGGTGGATGGTGTGGCCCGTGCAGAGGGGCTTGAGCCGTTTTCGATCTTTGAGATCATGCCGATCGGGCTGGTGGTCTGCGCCTGGGGGCTTTTGTATATGACAGTGCTGGGGCCGCGATTGCTGCCCGAACGTGACAGCATGGCGACGATGCTCTCTGACCCCTCACAAAAGAAGTTTTTCACTGAAGTCGTCATCCCGCCCGAGAGCAGCCTGATCGACAGTGAGGCACTGGACGTGCCGCTCTTCAAGCGGGACGGGGTGCGGCTTGTTGATGTGGTGCGCGGTGACAATTCATTGCGGCGCAATCTTAAGGCCGTGACCCTTAAAACCGGCGACCGGGTCGTGCTGCGCACCCGGATGACCGAACTGCTGAGCCTGCAGAGCAGCAAAGATGTGCGCCCCGTGGATCAGGTCTCCTCAGTTGAGACCGCGACCGTCGAGGTGCTGATCACGCCGGGGTGTAAAATGATCGGGCGCAACCTCGGCTCGCTGCGCCTGCGTCGGCGCTACGGCGTCTATACGCTTGCGGTGCACCGCCGCAATCAGAACATCGGCCGGCAGCTCGAAGATCTCGTGGTGCGCGTCGGGGATACTTTGCTGCTCGAGGGCGCTCCTGAGGATATTCAGCGGCTGGCAACCGACATGGACATGGTCGATGTGGCCGCACCCACGGCGCGCGCTTACCGCCGGCGGCATGCGCCCGTCGCAATCGCGGCCCTTGTGGCGATTGTGGCACTGGCTGCGCTGGATGTGGCACCTATTCTGTTGCTTGCGGTTCTTGCGGTTGCGCTGGTTCTCGTGACCGGGTGCATTGATGCGGATGAGGCGTTTTCGTTTATCGACGGTCGGCTGCTGGCGCTGATTTTTGCAATGCTGGCGGTGGGGGCGGCGCTGCAGCATTCGGGCGCGGTTGCACTGATTGTGGACGCTGTATCGCCTGGCCTGAAGTCTTTGCCGCCGCCCGTCGTGGTGCTGGTGATGTTCGTGATGACCTCGACACTGACCGAGCTGGTGTCCAACAATGCCGTCGCGGTCATCATGACGCCACTGGCCATCGGGCTCGGACTGGCGCTGGGGCTTGACCCGAGACCACTTGTCGTCGCGGTCATGATCGCGGCGTCCTGTGCATTCGCCACGCCCATCGGGTATCAGACGAATACGCTTGTTTACGGGCCCGGAGGCTACCGGTTCACTGATTTTATCAGGGTTGGCCTGCCGCTTAACCTGTCCATGGCGGTACTGGTTTCGTTTATCATTCCGCTGATCTGGCCGCTTTAGGGGGCAGTGTGCCTGTCCGGCCTTCGCGACCGATAACCTGTTCGCCGAACTGCATGGCGCTTCCTGATTGTACTTCCATTGCCCAGCGGGCGGCCACGAGGTGGTGGGTGCCGGTCTCCCATCCCGACGCGTCGCGCTGAAGACGCTTGCGCCAGGCACCTTCGACCCGCACAGGCAGGCGGACGCTGTCGGGGGGAATTTCCTGCCCGGGTGAAAGCCTGCGTGCCTCGGCGATGAGGCTGCGCAAACGCCGTTCCAGCGGGATCGCATCCCGTGTGCGGCGGCCGGCAAAAAGCACATCTATCTCGTATTTCTCGTCGACGAAGCCGCGCACAACCAGATCGCCGCGATCATTGCGGCGCATCTGAGGTGTCAGCCGCACGAGTACATCACACAGCGCATTGCGAAAAAGACCTGCGTCTTCGTACTCTGCCGTAACTTCATGCGCGGGCTTGCGGCGATGACGCGAAGCCCCGACATGGGCAGGTGGCTGAGGGCGATAAAGGGTCAGGGCAGGGCCTCCGGTTACGGAAAATACAATAGCGCGGATGTCTTAAAGAAGCGTTGTCGAAGCCTGTGATACGACCGCTCCAACCACGACAATGCCGCTATGCAGCAGGCGCCTGTGGTCTTCCTGATTGCGCGTTGCCGAAGCGCATTAGAGATCACACGTTAACGGTATCAGCAGATGTACCTGACAAAAGAGAAGGCTGATGACACCGGTTGTTAGCTGCATCACAGCCGCCGTTGCAAAGCGTGTCCGGTTCAGCCGCACTTTCAACGAGTTGCGCCGGGTGGACCGTGGCACGGGCCGGGATCCTGATATGTTCCGCGAATATGCACTGACAAACGCATGCGCCAGTGTCTGCGGAGGCTGAGACCTGTTCCGACCCGCCGGGCCGGAGCATAAAAGCCGGCACAGCAAAACCGCGTCACTTTGCCGGTCAGGACACCCGGCGCTTCAAAGCGGCCAGAAGACCAGTATCGCCGGGATCGATACCGCAACCACGATAATCTCAAGTGGCAGACCCATGCGCCAGTAATCGCTGAACCGGTAACCTCCGGGCCCCAGGATTAGTGTGTTATTCTTGTGTCCGATCGGCGTAAGGAATGCACTTGAGGCCGCCACCGCAACAGCCATCAGAAACGGGTCCGGCGAGACACTCAGCGTCTGGGCCATCTGAATGCCCACAGGTGCCGCAACAATGGTCGTTGCAGTGTTGTTGAGCACATCTGACAACGTCATCGTGACTACCATCAGCACGGTCAGCACAGCCCAGGCCGGAAGACCGCTTGTCCATGTCACCAGCGCGCCGGCAATCAGTTCGGTGCCACCTGATGTCTCAAGAGCGGCCCCGAGGGGGATCATCGAGCCCAGGAGGACAACTACCGGCCAGTTGATGTGGTCGTAAAGCTCGTTCAGCGGCACGATACCGGACAGCACATAGGCTACCACGACGAGCCCCAGAGCGACCGGCAGATAGACAAGACCAAAACTGGCGGCCGCACCCGCGCCACCAAAGAGCGCAATGGCGAGCCAGACCTTTCGGTTTTGCGTGACTGCCAGCCCGCGGTCTGCAAGGGGCAGCGCCCCCATCCAGTCGGTCACATCCGGTCCGGTATTTCGCGGCACCAGCAGCAGCAGGATGTCGCCGGTCATGATACGCGTCTGGCGCAGGTTTTTCGTCAGCCGCCGGCCCTGCCGGGAGATCCCGAGCAGCACAGAGCGCTGCCGCCAGGCAAGACCCGTGGACTGCGCCGTTTTTCCCCGGATGCGGGCATCTTCCGGCACAACGACTTCAATGACCTCGACGCCGTCGCCGTCGGCGCGGAGAAGCTCTTCGCGCTTTGCATCTGCCACGGCCAGATTGAGACTTGTGCGGAACTCGTCAAGCGCCTCGGCAGTCGCTTCGAGGACCAGCGCGTCATTGGCGCGGATGATGATGTTACGCGCCTGGCCATAAAGCCGCTCGCCGTCGCGGATCAGGCCGAGGATGGCGACATCGGCCCTATCGGCGGCTTCGGTGAGTTCTTCGACGCGTTTGCCGATCTGTTTGTTGCCGTCGGGAACGGTGAGTTCGGAGATATACTGCGAGATATCGGTGGTGGGAGCCGATGCATCCTGTCGTTGCGGGATCAGTCGCCAGCCGATGAAAGAAACAAAGATCAGCCCGGCAATTGCCGCCAGACCGCCGACAGGCGCGAAATCGAACATGGCAAAGGGTGTGCCAAGCGATTCCTCACGGATCGCGGCAATGATGATGTTGGGCGGTGTCCCGATGAGTGTTGCCATGCCGCCCAGAATGGTCGCAAAGCTCAGCGGCATCAGGCTCAGGCCCGGCACGCGCCCGGCCTTGCGTGCGGTCTGAATATCCACCGGCATCAGCAGCGCAAGGGCGGCCACGTTATTCATGAAGGCCGAGAGCACACCGCCGATCGCGCCCATCAGGGCAATGTGGCTGCCGAGGCTGCGCGAGGCATCGACCAGCGTGCGGGTGATCAGAAAGACCGCACCTGAACGGACGAGGCCGGCGGAGACCACCAGCACGAGGGCCACAATCAGGGTCGCAGGGTGACCAAAGCCGGAAAAGGCGTCTTTTGTCGGTACCACCCCCACAACAACGGCAATCATCAGCGCAGAAAACGCAACGATATCATATCGGAAGCGGCCCCAGAGCAGCAGCCCGAAAACTGCGCCAAAGAGTGTGAAGAGAATGATCTGATCAGTGGTCATGCCGCCCGTTGTAGCCGTCTGCCGGGCTCAGGGGGAAGGGGGAATATCGGTGGCGTAAA
>CBDUCB010000099.1:0-12132 GCA_965365545.1 uncultured Roseobacter sp.
GACGCCCCTGTCACCGGCTACAAAACGCGGTCAGGCGCGGGTGGAAGCGGAGGCCGCGTGGGCCGCTGTTCCCGGCCTTCCGCTGCATATTTTTCGACTGGCGGGCATTTACGGCCCCGGGCGCGGACCTTTTGCCAAGGTGCTGAACGGCACCGCACGCCGCATCATCAAAGAAGGCCAGGTGTTTTCGCGCATCCACGTGGACGATATCGCGCAGATCCTCGAGGCCTCGCTCAACCAGCCACGACCGGGAGCGATCTACAACCTGTGCGACAATGATCCGGCACCCCCGCAGGACGTGATCGGGTACGCCGCGACCCTTCTGGGGGTTCCCCTGCCGCCCGCGGTTGCATTTGAAAAAGCCGATCTGACGCCGATGGCGCGCAGTTTTTATGCCGAGAGCAAGAAGGTCAGCAATGACCTGATCCGCAGCGAGCTTGGAATTGACCTGCTCTATCCTGACTACAGATCAGGCCTTGAGGCAATGCTGAAAGACGGCGATACCTGACGGAGAAAGCCCTGGCCGTCAGGCGCGCGCCTCCCCGATCTGTGCGATGCCGAGCACCGAGAGGACCTTGCTCTCGATATCGCCGGCATTCATGGCAGCAACCGCATACATATCCGCAGGGCTGGCCTGGTCGATGAAGATATCAGGCAGCACCATGGAGCGGTACTTCAGCCCGTTGTCGAAGACACCTTCCTCGGCCAGCAACTGTGCCACATGACTTCCGAAACCACCCACTGCACCCTCTTCGATGGTAATCAGCGCTTCGTGGTTTTCGGCAAGGGCGAGGATCATTTCACGGTCCAGCGGCTTGGCGAAGCGTGCATCTGCGACGGTGGGCGAAATGCCCCGCGCCCGCAGAGCTTCGGCGGCTTTCTCCGTCTCTTCAAGCCGGGTCCCGAAGGACAGAAGCGCCACGCGCGCGCCCTGCGTAATGATGCGCCCTTTGCCGATTTCCAGCGGTACGCCCCGTTCGGGCATGTCCACCCCGCGGCCCTCGCCGCGCGGGAACCGGAATGCAATCGGCCCGTCATCATGCGCCGCAGCCGTGGCCACCATGTGCCGCAGTTCTGCCTCGTCGGAGGCTGCCATCACGACAAAACCCGGCAGATTGGCGAGATAAGCGATGTCGAAAGAACCCGCATGAGTGGCCCCGTCCGCACCCACCAGCCCGGCCCGGTCGATTGCAAAACGCACCGGTAACCGCTGAATTGCCACGTCATGCACCACCTGGTCGTAGCCGCGCTGCAGAAATGTCGAATACATCGCGCAAAAGGGCTTCATCCCGCCGGCGGCGAGAGCTGCCGAAAAGGTCACGCCATGCTGCTCGGCGATGCCCACATCGAAACACCGCCCCGGATAGCGTTCGGCAAAGAGGTTGAGCCCGGTGCCGTCCGGCATGGCCGCTGTCACGGCGCAGATCTTGTCGTCACCGGCGGCTTCCTGAAGCAGGCTGTCGGCAAAAACGCGCGTATAGGAAGGCGCATTCGACGGCGCTTTCTTCTGCTCGCCGGTGACCACGTTGAATTTGGCTGTGGCGTGGCCTTTGTCGCGCGCGCTCTCGGCCGGGCCGTAGCCTTTGCCCTTTTTGGTCAGAACGTGGATCAGAATAGGGCCTGTCGCGCGGGCCTTGACGGTGCGCAACACGGGCAGCAACTGGTCCATGTCATGGCCGTCAATCGGCCCGAGATAGGAAAACCCCAGCTGCTCAAACAGCGTGCCACCAACGGCCATGCCTTTGAGCATATCTTTGGCGCGCCGGGCGCCCTCGCGGAACGGCTCCGGCAAAAGGCTCACGGCCCCCTTGGCGGCGGCTTTGAAATCCTGAAACGGCTCTTCTGCGTAAAGGCGGCTGAGATAAGACGACATCGCGCCCACCGGCGGTGCAATAGACATCTCATTGTCATTGAGGATCACAATCAGCCGTTTGCCCAGATGTCCGGCGTTGTTGAGCGCCTCATAGGCCATGCCGGCGCTCATGGATCCATCGCCGATCACCGCAATGGCATCCCCCAGCCCTTCGGGCACGACACCGCCCAGATCGCGTGCCACGGCAAAGCCGAGTGCCGCTGATACAGAAGTGGAACTGTGGGCCGCGCCGAAAGGGTCATAGGGGGATTCGCTGCGTTTGGTGAAGCCGCTCAGCCCGTCTTTCATGCGCAGCGTTCTGATCCTGTCGCGCCGTTCAGTGAGGATCTTGTGCGGATAGCACTGGTGGCCCACGTCCCAGATGACCTTGTCGCGCGGCGTGTCAAAAACCGCATGCAGCGCCACGGTCAGTTCCACAACACCCAGACCAGCACCCAGATGACCGCCGGTAACCGACACGGCCGAGATCGTCTCGGCGCGCAGCTCATCGGCCAGCTGACGCAGTTCACGGTCGCTGAGCGATTTCATATCCGCCGGGCGCGAGACCTTGTCCAGCAGGGGGGTATCGGGGGTATCCGCAGTCATCGGTTTTTCCTCAGTGCGCCCGGGTCACAACAAACCGGGCAGTGTCTTTTAGATCGTCAGCGGCGGCTCCGTAACCCGCCAGGCTGTCGCAGGCCTCGTCAACCAGCGCCTGCGCGCGCACCCGCGCCGCCTCCACACCAAGCAGTGAAACAAACGTGGCCTTGCCGGCCGCCGCATCCTTGCCCACAGCCTTGCCGACTGTGGCGCTGTCGCCGGTCACATCCAGCAGATCATCAGCAATCTGAAAGGCGAGGCCCAGAGCGCGGGCGTAGGTTTCGAGCGGTGTCATATCGGCCCTGGCCATACGTGCCCCGGCAGTGGCCGACCATTCGATCAGCGCCCCGGTCTTGCCCCGCTGCAATGCGGTTATTTCCTCCAGCCCGAGCGGTGCCCCGGCGGTTTCGGCCGCCATATCAAGCGCCTGGCCCAGGACCATCCCCCTGGCACCGGAAGCCTGTGCAAGGCTGAGCGCCAGAGCGGATCTGACACCGGCATCGGCACTCGCCTCGGGCCGGCACACAAGCTCAAACGCCAGGGTCTGAAGCGCGTCGCCGGCAAGCACCGCTGTGGCCTCATCCCAGCGTTTATGCACCGTCGGCTGCCCGCGGCGCAGATCATCGTCATCCATGCAGGGCAGATCGTCGTGCACCAGCGAATAGGCATGAAGCGCCTCAATGGCCGTTGCCGGCCAGACAGCCTGAAGGGCCGGTATCTCATGCAGCCGCGCGCTTTCGAGTACCAGAAACCCACGCAACCGCTTGCCGCCGTTTGTGGCATGGGCCATCGCCTGCACCACCGGCAGGTCGGGCAATGCGCCGAGCACGAAATCAAACTGTGCACCGATCAGATCGGATGCCTGCGTCAGACGTTCGGGAAACACCTCTCAGAGACCTTCGACAGGTGTGGTCCCTGAGGGTTTACCGTCCGGATCAAGCGTGATTGCCGCGACCTTTTCCTCGGCCTCTTTCAGCTTTTCCTCACAGCGTTTCTTAAGCGCGGCCCCGCGTTCGTAAAGCGTGATGCTTTCATCCAGCGCCACGTCGCCGCGTTCCAGCTGCCCCAGAACGGTCTCCAGCTCCGCCATTGCCTGTTCAAAACTCATTTCGGATACGGGTGTGTCGGCCATAATCAGATCGTCCTGCGTCTTTATCAGTTCACAGGTCTATACTGAGAATGACGCACCGGCGCCAGCAAAAGGCAGGTGGCCTCGGTTATGAACGTGACGTGCAGGCCAGGCTTCCTGCCCCGTGCCTTATTCAGGCGACAGCATGTATCCCGCGCCGCGTACCGTCTGAAGATAGCGCGGCTGTTTGGGATCGCTTTCAATCTTCCGGCGGAGCCGGGTGATCTGCACATCTACGGCGCGTTCCTGCGCCTGGCCGCGGTCGCGGCCCAGCTCTTCGACCAGCCGCGCGCGGCTGATCGGCTCGTTACAACTCGCGGCAAATATCTTCATCAGCAGAATTTCAGTGGCCGTAAGACGCACAAGCTCTTCCCCCTGCCACATCTCACCGCGCTCAGTGTCATAGCGGATCGGCCCGAGTGTCAGCACCTTGGGACCGGTCTCATCGGCCGGTGCCTCCGGCATACGCCGCAGGATAGCGTTGATCCGCAGCAACAGCTCCTTGGGCTCAAACGGTTTGGCCAGGTAATCATCTGCTCCGGCCTCCAGCCCCTCGATGCGGTTTCCCGTCTCGCCTTTGGCAGTAAGCAGCAGGATCGGCACAGCGCTCGTCTCGCGCAGCGCCCGTGTCAGAGCCAGCCCGTCTTCGCCCGGCATCATCACATCCAGCACAATGAGATCGAAATCGAGCCCGGTCAAAATCCGGCGTGCGTGGGCCGCATCCCGGGCTGCGGTCACCAGAAAACCGCTCCGGATAAGGAATTTCTGCAGCAGCGTGCGGATGCGTTCATCATCGTCAACGATCAGCAGGTGGGCATCAAAATCACTCATGGGGCATTGTCTTTCAGTCTTGCGTAGGCAAAGCGCATTTCGCGGTCCATCATCGCTTCGAGCACGCGGCGGAACCCGGCCACGGCCTCAGGGCCGGCATCGCGGAATGCTGCCCGCATCCGGGCGCGCTGTGCGTCAGAGAGTTTTTGTTCCAGTGCCTTGCCCTGCCCGGTCAGAAACAGATGGCGCTCGCGTTTATCGTTCCGGCCCACCCTGCTTTCGACCAGACCATCCTCAATGAGTGTACGCAAGACACGGTTCAGCGATTGTTTCGTGACCCCGAGCAGGTTCAGCAGGTTGTTGACGGTGGTGCCGGGCGCACGGTTGATGAAGTGAACCGCCCGGTGATGTGCACGCCCGTAGGCCAGACCGGCAAGGATCCGGTCGGGATCTGCGGTAAACCCGCGATAGGCAAAAAACATCGCCTCAATGCCCTGACGCAACTGCTCATCTGTCAGAAACAAAAGGTTTTCGTTGCTGTACGGGGCGGGTGCCTGTCCCTCTGCCATGATACTGCCCTGCAATTCCGACCATGATTAATCCCGGTCAGCATATGTCAGTGTTGTTGACATTCCAAGGATGAAGGTCTATCGAATCGCAGGTTTTGCGCAATTTAATGTCCGTTTCGGACTTTGTTTGCGCAATAATCGCAAAAGACGGGATGGATCAGGGAAGGAAAGACCATGGCTGGTGCTTACGACGACCGCGACGGACAGATCTGGATGGACGGTCAGATGACCCCTTGGCGTGAGGCCAATGTCCACATTCTGACCCATGCAATGCACTATGCATCATCGGTCTTTGAGGGCGAGCGCGCCTACAACGGTAAGATTTTCAAAAGCCGTGAGCATTCCGAGCGCCTGAAGCGGTCCGCTCAGATGATCGACTTTGAAATTCCCTGGACTATCGATGAGATCGAGGCCGCCAAGGTCGAAGTACTTGCGAAATCAGGGCTGAAAGATGCCTATGTGCGTGCCATCGCCTGGCGCGGCGCGGGCGAGGACATGGGTGTTGCCTCTGCACGTAACCCCGTGCGTCTGGCCATCGCGGCCTGGGAATGGGGTGCCTACTATGGCGATGCAAAAACGAAGGGCGCAAAGCTCGACATCTCCAAATGGAAACGCCCGAGCCCTGAGACGATCCCCAGCCACGCCAAAGCCGCCGGACTGTACATGATCTGCACGATGTCGAAACACGCAGCCGAAGCCAAAGGCTGCTCGGATGCGATGATGTTTGATTACCGCGGTTATGTGGCCGAAGCGACCGGCGCGAACATCTTCTTCGTGAAAGGCGGCGAGGTCCACACCCCGGATCCCGACTGCTTTCTTAATGGTATCACCCGTCAGACCGTGATCGGCATGCTGAAAGACCGTCAGGTCAAGGTGCACGAGCGCCACATCATGCCCGAAGAACTCGAAAGCTTTGAGCAGTGCTGGCTGACCGGCACGGCGGCAGAGGTGACACCGGTGGGCAAAATCGGGGACTATAACTTCGAGGTTGGCAGTCTGACCCGGGAGATATCTGACAGTTACGAAAAGCTGGTGCGTACCTGAACATACTGCGCGGGCAGTGCTGCCCGCGCAACAAAAGCAGCCCGTGCGTATCAATCTGTCCGGCGCTTATATTCCGCTACCGCGTCGCCAAGCGTGCTACCCTTATTAGTGCGCATCCAGTTCATAAAAGAAATGTCGAACCTGAAATCCGACCCGGCATGAGCGCGGAAAAACCTTCGCACGTTCTGAGTGTTTTTGTAGCTGTCTGTGATCACCGTCTCCGCCGTCAGATCAGCGCTGTGCCAGTCCGTCTTCGTACCGGTGGCTTCGCTCTGATCGCCCGGCCAGGTGGTCTCGCCTGTGTCCAGATAATGCGCGAGACGGTCCAGAATGGTGAACTTGCCGCCGGTGTGCCGCAGCCCGCAGGTCCTGGCCTGCGCCTGCAGTTCAGGTCTGAGCCAGTGCCAGCGGCGTAACTCTGCGCCGGTACGGATGCCTGCTATCTCCGGTCGGTTTTCATCACGTTTCGGCATGCCCCAAACATAAAACGCGCAACCGCACCGATCAAGCCTGCCGGCAGGCCGGTCAGGGGGTGCCGGCGGGCGGCTGGTTGGGTCGCGACTTGCTGCGATCCACGCCCAGCTGACGCTCGCGCCACATGATCAGCGCGCCCCCTGCAATCACCAGTGCCGCACCGATGACGATCGGCCCGGTGGGCACCTCGTTAAAAGCGACATAGCCGATGATCCCGGCAAAAATCATCGACGCATAATCAAACGGGGCCAGCATTGCCGCTCCGCCGAACCGGTAAGACGACGTCACCATGATCTGTGCAACTCCCCCGATCAGCCCGGCAGTAACAAGCAGGCTGACAACCCAGGCGTCCGGCCAGACCCAGACAAACGCAGGCGTTTGCACCACCCAGCCAACAGGGGCCGAGAGCAGCGCAATGCAGCTTGCCGTGACCGAAAAATAAAACACGATGGCCGCTGTACTGTCTGTCCGGACAAGGCGGCGCACATGGATTTGCACCAGGGCGCGCAGGATCGAAGCGACCAGCACCATCATCGCCCCCAGAGAGGCCGCAGTGGTCATCTCATCCGCGTCGATGCTCAGCCGTGGTGCAATCACGATCAGAACGCCGACAAGCCCGAGAGCCACAGCGGACAGACGGAAAAACCGGATCCGCTCTCCCAGAAAGACCGCTGCAAAAATCACCGTAAAGATCGGCGTGGCATATCCGATGGCCGTGACCTCGGGCAGGGGCAACAGCCCCAGACCGGCAAAGGTCAGCCCCATGGCCGCAGTCCCGAAGAGCCCGCGCCAGACATGCCCCATCAGGTTCGAGGGCACGAGACCCTGGCTCAGTTTGCCCTGCTGCCAGAGCCATATCACGATCACGGGCAGCGCGAAGAACGACCGGAAAAACACGGCCTGACCGGGTGGTACATGGCCTGAGATGGTTTTGATCAGAGCGGCCATCACCATAAAAAGAAAAACCGCGCTGAGTTTCAGCGCGATTGCAAGACCGGGTTTGTTCTGGGTGAGGTCTGCGGCCATGGCTCTTCTCTGCGCCCCGGCGGCGGAAAGATCAAGCGCCGCCCGGGCGGCACCCGATCACAGCCGGTTCAGTTCAGCGCAGCAACGCCGAGCGGAACCGAGAATTTCAGACACCAGATATAGATCTCATCGTAATCATCCACATTCACCGAGGCCGGCACCACATAAGACTGGCCGCCCGTCAGATTTTGCAGCACGCCAAGATCGGCCTCGGGGGCGTAGGTGCCGTTTTTGCCAAAGGCCACGCGCGGGTCGGGCGCGCCATCGAGCGAGAAATCGTCATGCAGCGTCACCGTCGCGGTGCCATCTGCGTTTTTGGTTACGGTCACGCCACCGGTTGTGACGTGGTTGCTTTTGCCGGTGAAGGTGCTTGTGGTATCCGCGCCGGCACCAAAGGTGGCAAGGGCGGACAGGGTAACAATCATCAGAGCGGAGATCAGGTTTTTCATGGGTCTGGCTTTCTCATTTGCATTGCGGGATCGAAGGTGATGCAGCAGAGATATGGTTTGGAACCATATGGTACAATACACAATGCCGCGAGTTGTGTAACAGCCGGTTCCGAACTATACAGAGAACGACCGGAAAGAGGTGCTCATGGCGCGACCCAGAGAATTTGATACAGACGATGCAATCCGGAAGGCCGCTGAGGTGTTCTGGCGCAAGGGCTATGAGGAAGCGTCGTTACCCGACCTGCTCGAGGGCATGGGGCTCACGCGCGGCAGCCTCTATAAAGCCTTCAAGGACAAAAAGAACCTCTTTCTGCTGGTGCTTGATTACTATGAGACCGCAGCGGTGGACAAAGCCGTGGTCCGACTTACAGATCCGGGCGTTCCGGACGGGCGGCGCCGGATCATCGGGCTGTTTAAAGGGGTGGTCAACGCGGTGCGGGCAGGGGACAGGCGCGGGTGCCTGCTGTGCACTGCCGCGGCCGGCAATGAGATGGATGATCCGGATATCGCCGCGGCCGTGAATAAAGGTCTGCGCCGGATCCGCGATGCTATGGGTCTGGCACTGAAAGCTTCGCCGATCCACAGCAGCCTCCGGCCCGATGAAAACCGGGTGCTCGCCAACGTTCTGCTCACTCAGTATGTCGGGCTTCGCGTGCTGGCGCGGTCCTGCCTGCCGCTCGGCATCGTGGAGCAGTCTGAAAAGGGCGTGGCGGTCCTGTTACGCACGCCCTGAGGCTCAGCCGATGTGGCCCTGGTTTCCGCCAATCTGACCACGGTGCAGAAGCAGGTGATCAAGCAGCACACAGGCCATCATCGCCTCGCCCACCGGCACCGCGCGGATGCCGACACAAGGATCATGCCGGCCTTTGGTGATGATCTCGGTTTCTTCGCCTGACTTCGTGATCGTGCGCCGCGTTGTCAGAATGCTTGACGTGGGCTTCACGGCGAACCTCACGACCACATCCTGGCCGGTGCTGATGCCGCCGAGAATACCGCCCGCGTGGTTTGACGAATACTCAGGACCTTCCGGGCCCATGAAAATCTCATCCGCATTGAGCTCTCCTGTGAGCATCGCCGCTGACATGCCTTCGCCGATCTCCACACCCTTGACGGCATTGATGCTCATCATCGCAGCGGCTAGATCGGTGTCGAGCTTGCCATAGACCGGCGCACCGAGGCCCGCGGGCACGCCTCTGGCCACCACTTCGATCACGGCACCCACGGAGCTGCCGGATTTTCGAAGCCCGTCGAGATAGGCCGCCCAGTCCTCCGCCGCCTTTGCATCGGGCACCCAGAACGGGTTCTGATCAATCTCGGTGGCATCAAAACGGGCACGGTCAATCTCATGCGCCCCCATGCGGGTCATGTACCCTTTGATCTCTATGCCCGGCGCCAGCTTGTTCAGCGCAGCGCGTGCAAGCCCGCCCGCCGCGACCCGCGACGCCGTTTCACGTGCCGAAGACCGCCCGCCGCCACGATAATCACGGACACCGTATTTCTGGAAATAGGTGATATCGGCGTGACCGGGCCGGAACTTGTCCTTTATGTCACCATAGTCTTTGGAGCGCTGATCGGTGTTTTCGATCATCAGCTGGACAGGCGTGCCCGTTGTCACGCCCTCGAACGTGCCCGAGAGAATTTTCACCTCATCGGCCTCGCGCCGCTGGGTGGTGTATTTGTTCTGGCCGGGTTTGCGCTTGTCGAGCCACTGCTGGATCTGAGCCTCATCAATGGCCACGCCCGGCGGGCAGCCGTCAACGGTCGCGCCAAGACCCGGACCGTGGCTTTCGCCCCAGGTGGTCACGCGGAACAGGCGTCCAAAGCTGTTGATCGACATGCGTTTACTCCTCTTGCCCCGGGTGCTTAGCGGCGCAGCCGGCGCGCCTCAAGAGCTTATCGCTTGCCATCGCCCGGTTGGAGTACTACGTCTGTCCGTACCTCGGGGGGCCTTTCCAGGCTGAGATGCGACATTCGCGGACCCGCAGAACCTGAACCGGTTAGGACCGGCGGAGGGAAGGTGAGCTGATCATCCTCTTTCGCCGTCCGACGCAGAGAAAAGGAATGATCATGCGTAGGACTCTTTTAGCGACGACACTGCTGTGTGCCACCCAAGCATGGGCGGACACACCCGTACTGACAGTTTATGCAGGCGACTACTTTACCTCGGAATGGGGGCCCGGCCCGATGATAGAAGAGGGGTTTGAGGCCACCTGTGGCTGTGATCTGCAGTGGTCCACCGGCGATCTGCTGCCGCGCCTGCTGCTCGAAGGCGAGCGTACAAAGGCGGATGTTGTCATCGGTCTGACCTCCGATGTGACTGCCAAAGCCCGCGAAACCGGTCTTTTCACCACGCACGGGCAGGACAATTCGGACCTTACTTTGCCGATCGACTGGACCGATGACACCTTCCTGCCCTTTAATTACGGGCATACGGCGTTCATTTATAATGAGACCACCATGGAGGCCCCGCCTGCAAGCTTTGAAGCGCTGCTGGCGATGCCGGATGACGTCAAGATCGTCATCCAGGACCCGCGCACGTCGATCTCGGGTCTGGCGCTCGTGCTCTGGGTGCAGGCGGTTTACGGCGACAAAGCTGATGAGGCCTGGGCCGCGCTTGCGCCCAAAATCCTGACGGTGACCAAGGACTGGTCGGCAAGCTACGGCATGTTCACCGATGGTGAGGTGGATATGGTGCTGAGCTACACCACATCGCCCGCCTATCACATGTTCGCCGAGGAAGATTTCACCAAAAAGGCAGCGATCTTCCCTGAGGGTCATTATTTCATGGTCGAAACCGTCGGCAAAATCGCCGGGACGCAACAGCCGGAACTGGCGGATGCCTTCATGGAATACGTCCTGTCGGGCGATTTTCAGTCGATGATCCCGACGGCGAACTGGTCCCTGCCCGCAGCCCTTCCGAAAGAGCAGTGGCCAGAAGGCTGGGCGGAACTGAGCCTGCCGGATAAGGTGCTGTTTTATTCTGAAGCGGAGGCGGCGGAAATCCAGGACCAGGCCATCGAGACATGGCGCGCAGCCCTCAGCCAGTAACCGGCGCCGGCGGCAGGATCGCCGCGGGCTGCGTTGTCGCACTGGTGGTGCTGGCCTTTGCCGGCATCGCCCTGCGCGCCGAACCGGGTCGCGGCATCGGGCCGGCGGAATGGTCAGCCATCCGCTTTACACTGGTCCAGGCCGTCTGGTCAGCAGGGCTGTCGGTTCTGCTGGCGGTGCCCCTGGCCCGCGCGCTGGCCAGGCGCCGCTTTGCCGGTCAGGGTATTCTGGTTACCTTGCTGGGTGCGCCTTTTATTCTGCCCGTCATTGTCGCTGTGCTGGGCCTGCTTGCGATCTTCGGACGCAACGGCTGGGTGAACGAGGTGCTCGGGTTCTTCGGGCTGCCCGGGATCTCAATCTACGGGCTGCACGGGGTGGTGCTGGCCCATGTCTTTTTTAATCTGCCGCTGGCCACCCGCCTTCTGCTGCAGGGCTGGCAGAGCATCCCCGCCGAGCGGTTCCGCCTCGCGGCACAGCTCGATCTGCCCCCCTGGATGATCTTCCGCACGCTGGAATGGCCGCTACTGAAACGCATTCTGCCGGGGGCCGCGGCATTGATATTCGTCATATGTCTGACCAGTTTTGCGGTGGCACTGACGCTGGGGGGCGGGCCGCGCTCCACAACCATTGAGCTCGCCATCTATCAGGCGTTCCGGTTTAATTTCGATCTGTCGCTGGCGGCGTTTCTGTCCGTGATCCAGCTGGTGATCGCAGGCAGTGCTGCGCTTATTGCGCTCTGGATCATCCCGGATATTCCGCAGGGCGCCGGCATGGACCGCAGGGTCACGCGCTGGGATGCCCGCGCCGGCCGGCAGCGCGCGACCGATGCCGTGATCATCACGCTGGGGGCAGGGTTCCTGCTTCTGCCGCTGCTGGCGGTGGTCCTTTCCGGTCTCGCAGGTCTCTCCGAGGTGCCGCTTTCTGTCTGGCGCGCGGCCTGGACTTCACTCTGGGTCGCCGGGCTCAGCATTCTGGTGATGCTCGCCATTGCACTGCCTATGGCGGGATGGATCGCCCTGCGCGCACGCGGCGGGGCGGAGGCTGTCGGCCTCATCGGGCTTTCTGCATCGCCGCTGATGCTGGGCGTCGGCTGGTTTATCCTGCTCAATCCGGGGTTGGACCCGGTGAGTGTTTCGCTGCCCGTCACGGCGGTGGTCAATGCGCTGATGG
>CBDUCB010000100.1:0-12121 GCA_965365545.1 uncultured Roseobacter sp.
ATATGCGGCTTTTGCAGGCGGGCGCGGCTGGGCGCGCGCTTAAAGCCCATGTCCAGCAATTCTGCCACGCGTTTGTTGCGCGCTGTTGTCGAAGTGCCGCCAAAGACCGTGGCGATAATACGCTCGTTGCCACGCTCTGCCGAGGCCACAAGGTTGAAGCCCGCAGCCCGGGTGTAGCCGGTCTTGATGCCGTCAGCGCCGCGATAGGCAGAGAGCAGGCGACGATTGGTATTAGATACATTGCGCACGCCGGCATTCGTCGATTTGCGTGAGAAGAGGTTATAATATTCCGGATAATCATAGAGCATATGACGGCCCATGATCGACATGTCCCGCGCGGTGGAAAGATGCCCGCTCTCTGTAAGGCCATGGGCGTTTTTGAACGTGGTGCGCGTCATGCCGAGCGCTTTGGCGGTGCGCGTCATCCGACGGGCAAAAGCGGCCTCTGAGCCCTCCAGCGCCTCGCCGATGGCTGTGGCCGCGTCGTTTGCGGATTTCACAGCCGCGGCTCGGATCAGATAGCGGAATGCGATGCGCTGTCCGGATTTAAGGCCCAGTTTTGACGGCGGCTCGGATGCTGCAAACCGCGAAATCTTTACCTTGGTATCAAGGGAGATCTCACCACGCTCAACCGCTTCAAACGCGATATAGAGCGTCATCATTTTCGTCAGAGATGCAGGATGCAAACGTGTGTCTGCATTCCGCGAGTGCAGCACTTCGCCCGTTCTGGCATCCATGACCATCGCCGCATAGGGCGCGGCCATCGCGGTCAGGGGAAGGATGACAATCATCCACAAAGCTGCAAATACAAATAGCCCGTAACGGGCCGGCAATGCGCGCCGAACCTTCATGATTACTGCCTTTTCTGCCTCATGCCGCCGATTTGTTTCGACTGGCTTTATCCTTTGAGGCTAACACAGGATTTGAATCCAATAAAGTCATTGTTTTAACGGAATTGCGTTAACTTTAAGTGAAGCGCAATTATGTGGCATACCCGCACCCCGGGGCGATACAGGCCACACTCTGCAGGCGTTCAGCCGATTTCAGCCAGCAGACCGGGGAGCTCCCCGAGATCAGTGACAGCCCGGAACCGCTCTGTGGTATCGGGGGCCGCAGCGTGTTCAAGCTCCCAGGTCATTTCATGCGGTACATAAACGCCCCAGCCGCCCGCTTCGATCATCGGGAGGATATCGGACTTCATCGAATTACCCACCATCATTCCGCGCGCTGGCGCATCTCCGTGGCGGTTAAAAACGGTGTGATAAACCGCCGGTGTTTTATCCGACACAATCTCGACCGCATCAAAAAGATCGCCCAGACCGGATTGCGCCAGCTTGCGTTCCTGATCCAGCAGATCGCCCTTTGTAACCAGCACAATACGATGGGTTTTCGCGATCTGCTCTATCGTGTCCTGCGCATGCGGCAAGAGATCGACAGGATGGGAGAGCATTTCGCGACCGGCCTCCAGAATTTCCGACAGCACGGCGGCGGGCACCCGGGCGTCTGTCACTTCGATCGCGGTCTCGATCATCGAAAGGGTGAACCCTTTCACGCCAAATCCGTAATGGCCGAGGTTTCGCCGCTCCGCCGCGATCAGCCGTGCCATCAGCGTCTCGCGGTCGGTATAATCCGCAAGCAGCCCCGCAAAGAGCGCCTGGGTCATCTGAAAACTGCGTTCATTGTGCCAAAGGGTGTCATCGGCATCAAACCCTACGGTGCTCACCCGGTTAACCATGGCACGCGCCCCCTTTTCTAAATTTCCAGACGGGTTATATACACCGGATCACGACTCGGAAAAAACCAGCAGATCAGGAGCAGCAATGCACCGCGACGCCATTATGATGTCAGACCAGTCGGATGACGAGGGTGACTCCTCTGTCCTGACCGCGACGAAGCCAAAGACCAGGCGCCCGCCGCTTTATAAGGTCCTGCTTCTGAACGATGACTTCACGCCGATGGAATTTGTCGTGCATGTACTGGAACGCTTTTTCGGGCTCAACCATGCGCAGGCCTTTGAGATCATGCTGACAGTGCACAAAAAGGGCGTGGCTGTCGTTGGCGTCTTCAGCCATGAAATTGCCGAAACCAAAGTCGCACAAGTGATGGATTTCGCCCGCCGGCACCAGCATCCGCTGCAGTGCACCATGGAAAAAGAAGAATAATCAGATGATTGACGCACGGTTGCCGCTGCTGGCAGACGGCAGTGGCACAGCGCTGTCCGGCGGTGACAGGGTGGCCGTGTTCCGGCCGCCTGCGGACGCTGCTCTGCCGGGAGTGCCGCAGGACAGAACCGTGATCATCGAAGACTTCCGCCCGGCTTATGACGGCTGGACGGCACGTGGGTACGACTGCGCGACCGCGGCAGAAGGTCGGTTCAGTGCCGCTGTCGTCTGCCTTGTGCGCTCCAAAGGCGAATCGCGTGCGCTGATTGCCGATGCGCTGGCGGTCACCGACGGGCCGGTTTTTATCGACGGACAGAAAACCGATGGAATCGACAGTATCCTGCGCGAGATCCGCAAACGCGTGCCGGTCAACGGGCCGGTGTCAAAAGCGCACGGTAAGCTTTTTGTAATCCCCGCGGCCGCGCCGGAGCAGTTCGAAGACTGGCGCGCCGGTCCTGCTTTGCAGCCGGGCGGGTTCTGGACTGCACCGGGTGTGTTCTCCGCTGATGCAGTTGATCCCGCATCGGACCTGCTGGTGCGGGCGCTGCCGGACAAAATGGGACGGCGCATCGTAGATCTGGGCGCGGGCTGGGGATATCTTTCGGCGCATGTCCTGACCCGCAGTTCAGTCGAAACCCTTCACCTTGTCGAGGCCGGCCACCTCGCGCTCGAATGCGCCCGGCACAATGTCACCGACCCGCGAGCGCGGTTTCACTGGGCGGATGCCACGCGATGGCGGCCGCCTGAGGCGGTGGACAGTGTGGTTATGAACCCGCCGTTTCACACCTCTCGGGCGGCGGACCCGGCTCTGGGTCAGGCCTTTGTCGCGGCGGCGGCCGGTATGCTGAGCCCGCAGGGTCAACTCTGGATGGTTGCCAACCGCCATTTGCCTTATGAAACAACCCTGGGCAGTTTTTTCTCAAGGGTCAGCGAGACCGGTGGCGATAACCGGTTCAAACTCTTTCATGCAGCACGCCCGCTGCGCAAACGCGGCCATTGAGGCCGCCGCGCATGCGGTGTCAGAAAGGATACCATGTCTTTTTCCATCAAAGGTAAAACCGCGATCGTGACCGGTGCAGCCAACGGCATCGGCCTGTCGATTGCGCGGCAGTTTGCCGACCGCGGCGCCAATGTTATGTGCGCGGATATGGACGAACGAAAGCTGAGCGAAGAATGGGGCGCCGAACAGGATGACGCCACACTGCGCTATTTCGCGGGCGACCTGCGTCAGCGCCTGACGATCGCCAATCTGGTCTCGGCCACGATTGATGCGTTTGACCGGGTGGATATTCTGGTGAACGCCTCGCGTCAGGTGATGCCCACCGATGCGATGGACGTAGAAGACAATTCGGTCTCGGTGCTGCTGGAACAGAACCTGATGACGGCGCTGCAGCTTTCACAGCAGGTCGCACGGCGTATGATCAAACAGGGCGCGGATCAGCCCGAAGGGCAGCTCGGTGCAATCGTCAATCTCAGCTCGATTGTGTCACGTCACACACGTCCGGAACTGATGGGATACTCCATCGCCGCCGCGGCGCTTGATCAGATGACGCGGTCTATGGCCCTGGCGCTGGCGCCCGAGCGGATCCGCGTCAATGCCGTGGCTTTCGGGTCGGTGATGAGCGCGTCGCTGAAATCCTCGCTGGTTGATCACAGTGACTGGCGCGAAGATATCCGGTCTCACACGCCGCTGGGCCGTATTGCGGGGCCAACCGAACTGGTCGAGGCTGTGCAGTTTCTGGCCGCCGAGAGTTCTGCTTTCATGACCGGCGAGATTATCACGGTCGACGGCGGTCGCAGCCTGCTTGATCCTGTGCTGGCACCCGCGCACTGACGATTGCGGGTTTTCGTCCGCCCGGTTTTGACGATAGAAAGTGTGTCAGGGAAAACTGACACTCCGGGCGCATTATGACATCAACATTCGACACTGAGAAAGACAAGGCCTCTGCCTGGTTCCGCACCCTGCGTGATGACATTGTCGCGGCCTTTGAAACGCTTGAGAGCGATCACAGCGAGGGGCCGCTTTCGGAGGCCTCTCCGGGGCGCTTTGAGGTCTCTGAGACGCACCGCACCAGCGATGACGGATCGGATGCCGGGGGCGGCCTGATGAGTGTCATGCGGGGCGGCCGCGTCTTTGAAAAGGTCGGCGTGAATATCTCGACCGTCTTTGGCACTCTGGGAGAGCGCGCGCAGATGGCTATGGCCGCGCGCAAAGGCATCCCCGGCATGAAGGACGACCCGCGTTTCTGGGCCAGCGGCATCAGCCTGGTGGCGCATATGCAGAACCCGCATGCGCCCGCAGTCCATATGAACACGCGCATGTTCTGGACCCCGCACGCCTGGTGGTTCGGCGGCGGGTCTGATCTGAACCCCTGCATCGAATATGATGAGGACACGGCGCATTTCCATGCCACACAGAAAGAGCACCTCGACCCGCACGGAGAGGCGCATTACCCCAAACTGAAAGCTTGGGCGGATGAGTATTTCTATGTACCGCACCGCAACAGGGCGCGGGGTGTCGGTGGAATTTTCATGGACGATCTGTGCACCGGCGACTGGGAGGCTGATTTCAGCCTGACGCAGGACATCGGGCGGGCCTTTCTGCCGGCCTTTGTGCCGCTGGTTCGCAAACGCCGCGTGCAGGACTGGTCAGAGGCAGATAAAGACGCGCAGCTCGTGCACCGCGGCCTCTATGCGGAATATAATCTCGTCTATGACCGGGGTACGAAGTTCGGCCTGGAAACCGGACATGATGCAAACGCGGTGCTGATGAGCCTGCCGCCGCTGGCCAAGTGGGTCTGAGCGTCGCGGCAGGGGCCCCGCAGCGCTCACCCGGTCAGGCGCGGCCGGCGCGCGCTTCAGTGCCAGTCAAAAAAACCATCACCGGCTCTGGCGAGCAGTTCTTCTGCGAGGTCTTTGCCCATGCCAGCACCCTCTGACACCGGGCCCCTGCGCGACCCTGCAATTGCCTGAGACCCGTCCGGGCGCAGCACCTCTCCGCGCAGGGAGAGAACGTCGCCGCTCAGCTCTGCCAGCCCGGCAATCGGCGTTTCACATGAGCCGTCGAGCGTGAGCAGAAAGCTGCGTTCCGCCGCCAGCCTCTGGCCGGTGGGTGTGTCATGGATTTCGGCAAGCATCGCGGCAGTGTTGTCGTCACTGACGCGGCGCTCAATCCCGATCGCCCCCTGGGCTACGGCAGGCAGCATATCCCCGGGATCGACCGGCGTGGCGGGGACATCCGACATGCCCAACCGGTTAAGCCCGGCGGCCGCCAGAAAAGTGCATTCAGCGACCCCGTCAGCGAGCTTTTTCAGCCGGGTCTGCACATTGCCGCGAAACTCAACGACCTGCAGATCGGGACGGCGGTGCAGCAGTTGCGCGCGCCGCCGAAGGCTTGATGTGCCCACCACCGCGCCCTTTGCAAGCGAGGCGATATCTTTCAGGCCGTGGGCCACAAAGGCATCGCGCACGTCTTCGCGCGGCAGGTAGGTGTCGAGGATCAGCCCGTCGGGCTGCAGCGTCGGCATGTCTTTCATCGAATGCACGGCAATGTGGATTTTACCCGACAGCAGATCTTCCTCGATCTCGCGGGTAAAAAGCCCCTTGCCGCCGATCTCTTTCAGGGGTCGGTCCTGGATTGCATCCCCCGTCACTTTGATCACAACGATCTCAAAACATTCCTCAGATAAATCAAAGGCCTGCGCGAGGCGCGTGCGGGTCTCATACGCCTGCGCCAGAGCAAGCGGAGAGCCGCGGGTGCCGATTTTCAGCGGGGAGTCGGGGGTGGGGAGGGTCACTGTCATGCGCCCATCTTTATGCGCGTCAATTTGGGCTGACAACCCGTCTGTCACTTGACAAGTTCTGCTGCTGCCCTGACCAAGGGCCTGTCAAAAAGAGGAAGATCATGCCCCCCCGGAAAACGATACTGCGCGCTCTCGCGGGCGAGACCCTGCCCACCCCGCCAGTCTGGATGATGCGCCAGGCCGGGCGCTACCTGCCGGAATACCGCGCCACCCGCGCGCAGGCCGGGGATTTTCTGTCGCTCTGCTACAATCCGGAGCTTGCAGCGGAGGTGACACTGCAGCCGATCCGGCGGTACGGGTTTGACGCGGCAATCCTCTTTGCCGACATCCTGCTGCTGCCCCAGGCGCTCGGGGCGGATCTGTGGTTTGTAACCGGCGAAGGCCCGCGCCTTTCAACGATCACGTCGCAGGCGGATTTTGACAAACTGGGTCCGGTGGATGACATCCACGAGACCCTCAACCCCATTTATGAAACAGTGCGGATCCTGCGGAGCGAACTGCCCGAAGAGACCACGCTCATCGGCTTTGCGGGCGCGCCCTGGACCGTTGCCACCTACATGATTGCCGGGCGCGGCACGCCCGATCAGGCACCGGCGCATGCGCTGAAAAACGAAAACCGCGCCGTCTTTGAGGCGCTGATGGACCGCATCACTGAAGGCACCATTAATTACCTGTCAAAACAGATCGAAGCCGGGGCGGAAGTGGTCAAGATCTTTGACAGCTGGGCCGGGTCGCTCAAGGGAGATGAATTCCGGAAATACGCGCTGGAGCCTGCCCGCGTGATCACCGCGGCACTGAAGGCAAAACATCCCGGCATTCCGGTCATCGGTTTCCCGCGCGAAGCGGGTGACGGCTACATTGGCTTTGCAAAAGCCACCGGCGTGGACTGTGTGGCGCTCGACAATTCGGTCAGCGCTGCCTGGGCTGCAACACACGTGCAGATCGATGGCTGCGTACAGGGCAATCTCGCCTCGACCCATATGGTTACGGGCGGGCAGGCGCTGGTTGATGAGACGAAGGCGATCGTCAGGGCCTTCTCGGGCGGGCCGCACATCTTCAACCTGGGCCATGGCATTACACCGGATGCAGACCCGGACAATGTGCAGCGGATGATTGACGCCGTGCGCGACACGTAATCGGCATTTCAGCCTTGACCCGGCAGCCGGGCTGTCATAGGTCACGCGCCGATGGCGTTATAGCTCAGTTGGTTAGAGCGAACGACTCATAATCGTTAGGTCCCTGGTTCAAGTCCAGGTAACGCCACCATCTTTCTTTCGCTTTGTATCAGCGCCGGAACCGGGCAGGACGCCCGTTTCTGCGGATGCTGCGCTCTCCCGTGACGGCGGCAATAGTTACAAAGACAGGTGACAAGCCGCCCCGTCTGCAATAGCAATTTGTCAGGGATGATCGGGTCTGAGATCGCGGGATACGCGACGAACCCGGGTTTTCAGGGAGGAAACACATGAAAATCTCACGTAAGAATTTTCTGAATCTGGTGGGTGCTGCCGCACTTGCCACAGGCTTCGGTGCTGCACCGCTGGCCGCGCAGGACGTTACACTCACACTGCACCAGTTCCTGCCACCGCAGGCCAATGTGCCCAAGCTGGTGCTGGATGTCTGGGCCGACAACGTCGAGAAAGACAGCGGCGGACGCATCAAGGTCGACCGCTATCCGTCCATGCAGCTTGGCGGCAGCCCGCCGGAGCTGATGGACCAGGCAATCGACGGAGTTGCCGATATCGTCTGGACAGTCGTCGGCTATACGCCGGGTCGCTATCCGAGCACCGAGGTTTTTGAGCTGCCCTTTATGATGACGAACGCCCGGGCCGCCTCGCGCGCCTACTGGGAAATGTTCGAGACCCACATGAAAGACACCGAGTTCAAAGATGTGCACATCCTCGGCACCTGGGTGCATGGTCCTGGCCTGATCCACGCCAACAAAGAGGTGCGCTCACCTGCGGACATGGAAGGACTTAAGATCCGCGGCGGGTCGCGGCTGGCCAATGCGCTCCTGAGCAAGGTTGGCGCCACACCCGTCGGCATGCCGGTACCTGCTGTGCCTGAGGGCCTTTCCAAAGGCGTGATCGACGGCACGACGATCCCATGGGAGGTGACCGCCGCACTGAAAATCCCGGAGCTGGTGACCAACCACACCGAGTTCACGGGCAATGCGCTTTACGTGCTGACCTTTGTGCTGGCGATGAACAAAGACCGGTATGAGGGTCTGCCCGATGATCTGAAAAAGGTGATCGACGATAACTCCGGCGTTGAGTTCTCAGTCTTTGCCGGTGGCACCCAGGCCGACAGCGATGGTCCCGCCCGCGAAGCGGCTGTGGCGCGCGGCAACAACATCGTCACACTCGATGAGGCCGAAACGGCCAAGTGGAAGGAAGTCGCTCAGCCGATCTATGACGAATGGGTGGCTGAGATGAATGAAAAGGGCATCGACGGTCAGGCGCTGATCGACGAGGCGCGTATGCTCATCGATAAATACACCGAATAACTCCGGTGACAGCCGGCCCGCGGTGCGCGCTCCGCACCGCGGGCTTTTTCATGCCTTCCGGAGTGCTTTATGCATCAGGCCGTCAGACTTCTTGCCCGCGCCACCGCAGTGACCGGCGGTCTTGTCCTGACCGGCCTTGTCCTGCTGACAACGGTCTCGATCATCGGGCGCTCTGCGAACAAGTGGCTGCACTCCGATTTTGCCGAACGCACGCTGGGGGACTTTGCCCGCACGCTGATCGACAGCGGCATTGGCGAAGTGAACGGCAACTACGAACTGCTGGAGGCTGGCATCGCCTTCGCGATCTTCTCCTTTTTCCCGATCTGCCAGCTGAGCCGGGCGCATGCGACCGTCGATATCTTCACATCGCAACTGCCAGGGGCCGCCAACCGCGCACTGGCGGCCTTCTGGGAGGTGGCACTGACCGCAGCGCTCATCCTGATCTCAGTGCAGCTTTTTGGCGGTGTGCAGCGCTACTACGGCAATGGCGAGACGACGTTCTTTTTGCAGTTCCCGGTCTGGTGGGCCTATTCAGCAAGCTTTGCGGCCTCGGTCGTGACCTGCATCGTGGCGCTCTGGTGCGCGTATCTGCGTGTCGCTGAAAGCCTTACCGGCCGCACACTGATGCCGCAGGAATAGGGTCGGATGGGCGCTTTCCTCGATCTGCTGCCCTTTGCGGATATGAGCCGGCTTGAGCTGGGATTCTGGTCCTTTGCCGTGCTGCTCGGCATGATCTTTCTGCGTGCGCCCATTGGGCTTGCCATGCTGCTCTGTGGCTTTGGCGGCTGGTATTATGCGATGAACGGCAACCCGGTGCCGCTGCTGGCAAAGCTCAAATCAGAGACATACACGACCTTCTCCAGCTACTCGCTCAGCATCATCCCGATGTTTCTGCTGATGGGCCAGTTCGCGACCCTTTCGGGGCTCTCCAGCGCGCTCTTTAAGGCCGCAGAGAGCTTTCTCGGTCATCGGCGCGGAGGCGTTGCCATGGCGGCTGTCGGCGCCTGTGCGGGGTTCGGTGCGATCTGCGGTTCGTCGCTTGCCACAGCGGCCACGATGTCGCGCGTGGCACTGCCGGAACTGCGCCGCTACGGCTACTCGGGCGGGTTTTCCACGGCGACCCTCGCCGCTGGCGGCACGCTTGGTATTCTGATCCCTCCCTCTGTCATTCTGGTGATCTACGCGATCATCACCGAGCAGAACATCGCCAAGCTTTTCCTTGCCGCCTTCATTCCCGGCATCCTCGCGGCTCTGGGCTATATGCTGACAATCTCCGTTTATGTGCGGCTCTTTCCGAAATCAGCCGGCACGCGCCCGCCGGTGCCCATGGCCGACCGCTGGAAAGCGCTGGGGGCCACCTGGCCGGTGCTGGTGATCTTTGCCGTCGTCGTGGGCGGCATCTATCTGGGCTGGTTTACGCCGACCGAAGGTTCGGCCATCGGCGCGATGGGCACCGGGCTCGTCGCCCTCCTTTCCGGCAGCCTCAACTGGCCGGTTTTCCGTGAGAGCCTGCTGGGCACCGCGCGCACCACGGCGATGATCTTTTTCATCGTGCTGGGGGCGGCATTCTACAACGGTTTTCTGGCCCTCTCGGGTGTGCCGCAGTTTATGGCCGACTGGGTGCTGACGCAGGGCTTCTCGCCCTGGCTGGTGCTCTCGATTATTCTTGTGTTCTATCTGATCTTCGGCTGCCTGATGGACAGCCTGTCGATGATCCTGCTCACCGTGCCTATTTTCTTCCCGGTGATCTCCGCGATGGATTTCGGCATGTCGCCCGAACACGTGGCAATCTGGTTCGGCATCCTTGTGCTGATCGTGGTCGAAGTCGGGCTGATCACCCCGCCTGTGGGCATGAACCTCTTCATCATCAATGCGATGGATCGCGAAACGCCGATGACTGAGACCTACAAGGCTGTGATGTTCTTTGTCGGATCGGACATCCTTCGGGTCATCATTCTGGTCATGTTCCCGGCCATTACACTCTTTCTCCTGCCGGGTTGATTCCCAGCCGCTGACCAAAAAAGTGCACTAAAATGCTTTTTCCGTGAGAACCGCTTGCGACAGGCGGTCGCAGGTGCACGATAGAGCAGCTATCGCAGGTCGCACCGAAGGGAGAGACGCGTGACGGATGTTGCCGGAAATGCAGCCACCTGGTTTGTCGACCGCCACCTTGACGAAGGGCGTGGCGAGAAAGTCGCTTTCCGCGAGGCCGGCAACGGCAGATCGCTGACCTATCAGGGCCTGGCAGAGGGGTCCGGACAGGTTGCGGCTGCATTGCGTGGCACCGGTGTGCGCCCCGAAGAACGTGCCGCGATGCTGGTGACGGATACCATCGAGTTTCCGCAGATCTTCTTTGGAGCTCTGAAGGCCGGGGTCATTCCCGTGCCGCTCAACACCCTGCTTGCTGCGCCTGTCTATGATGCAATTCTGCGCGATTCCCGCGCTGCGGTTCTTTTTGTCTCTGAGGCGCTTTTTGATGTGGTCGCGCCTTTGATCGATGGCCACCCCACGCTGCGCGTGATCGTTGTAACCGGCGAACATGCGCCCGCGGGAACCATCACTTTTGACGCCTTTGTCAGGGATGCCGGAACGCTGGCCACCCAGCCTGCCTCCGATGATGAGGTCGCCTTCTGGCTCTATTCCTCAGGCTCGACCGGACAGCCCAAAGGCGTGCCGCATGTACATTCCAGCATGAAGGCTACCGCCGATACATATGGCGCGCATATACTCGGCCTGCGCGAAGACGATGTGGTCTTCTCTGCGGCCAAACTGTTTTTTGCTTACGGGCTGGGCAATGCGATGACATTTCCGCTTGCCGCAGGGGCCACAACTGTGCTTTTTGCGGGGCGTCCCACACCGGCGGATATGCTCGCTATCATGACGGCTGAGCAACCGACAGTCTTTTGCGGCGTGCCAACGCTTTACGCCGCAATGGTGGCCGGGATGGACAAAGCGGGTACGCCCGCCACCCCGCTTCGCAGAGCAATCTCAGCAGGGGAGGCGCTTCCCGAAGACGTCGGTATGCGGTGGGAGGCGCATACCGGCGTCGCCATTCTCGACGGCGTCGGATCCACTGAAATGCTGCACATCTTTCTCAGCAACCGCGCCGGGGACAACGTCTATGGCACCTCCGGTATCGCGGTGCCGGGGTATGACATGCGCCTTGTGGATGAGGCAGGCGCTGAGGTCGGTGATAATGAAATCGGAGAGTTGCTGGTGCGCGGTGCTTCGGCGGCCGCCGGCTACTGGAACCAGCGCAAAAAGTCCCGCACAACATTCGAGGGCGAATGGACCCGCACCGGTGATAAATACGAACGTCGCAAGGATGGACGGTACGTCTACTGCGGTCGTACCGATGATATGTTTAAAGTGTCCGGTATCTGGGTCTCGCCCTTTGAGGTCGAACAGGCGCTCGCGAGCCACCCGGCGGTGCTCGAAGCCGCTGTGGTTGCTGCCCCCGGAGAGGATGGTCTGGACAAGCCAAAGGCTTTTGTCGTGCTGCAGGATGCAGCCGACAGCGAGATCGCAGAGCACCTGAAAGAGCATGTCAAAAACCGCATCGGTAAATGGAAGTATCCACGCTGGATCAGCATTGTGGATGAGCTGCCCAAAACGGCCACCGGCAAAATCCAGCGGTTCCGGCTGCGCGGAGC
>CBDUCB010000101.1:0-12053 GCA_965365545.1 uncultured Roseobacter sp.
GACCGGCGGCAGCCGCGATGCAGCCGAGCTTTATACTGCATTCCGCGGGCGTCTGCCGGGTGTCGATGCGCTTTTGAAGGGGCGCGGTCTGGCGGCGGAATAACCCGCGCGTCAGTAACCGCGCTCGCGGTCTACGAGGTAAAGAAACGGCTCGCCCGCCTCACCACGTCGGATGTTTTCCGCAATCACACGGGTGGCTGTCAGCTCCCGCGTTTCGGCGGCGATATGCGGCGTGACCGTTACCTGACGATGCGCCCAGAAGGGGTGCTCCGCGGGCAGGGGTTCGGTGCGGAAAACATCCAGTGTCGCATGTGCTACCTGACCTCTGTCGAGGGCCGCGATGAGTGCGTCATCATCGATCAGCGGACCGCGCCCCGGGTTGATCACAAATGCGCCTTTGCGCAGCAGCGCCAGCCGCTGTGTATTCAGCGTATTTTCCGTGGCCGGTGTGTCCGGCAGCAAAAGAATGACAATATCCGCGCCGCGCAATGCGTCATCAAGCCCGCTGTCGGCGTGATACATGTCGACACCGGCAACCTCTTTGGCGCTGCGGCTCCATCCGCGTACTCTGAACTGCAGGGCGAGCAGGCTTTGCGCCACTGACGAGCCGAGTTCTCCCATACCCAGAATAGAAACAATGCGCTCTTCGGCGAGTGGCGGGGTGACCGGGTTCCATGCGCCGGACTGGTCGGTAATATGGGTATCCATTCCCAGATGGTGGCGCAACGTATGCCCGGTGACCCATTCGGTCATTGAGCGCGTCATGCCCGGGTCAACCATGCGCGCCAGCGGCTGTGTCAGTGTGCCATTGCCGGTGATCGCCTCGACGCCGGCCCAGAGGTTCAGAACGGCTTTTGTCCGGATGAAGGGCGTAAAATCCTGCAGGTCGGAATTCGGGGCATAGACGATGTAATCCACGTCGGCAGGGGGAAGGTCCTGTGACAGAACCGCGTCCGGAAAACCGGCCTCTTTCAGGGCAGAGCGCAGCGGTTCCGAATAGGTGTCCCAGCGCTCCTGGCGCGCGGCAAAAAGAATGTTCACAGGCATCTGGTGGTCTTTCTATCTGGGGCGGTGGACGTGGGCGCTCTGCATCAGACCAAAGGCCAGCAGCAGCACCAGCATCGCCGAGCCACCATAGCTCACCAGCGGCAGCGGGACGCCGACAACCGGCGCCAGACCCATGACCATCGACATGTTGACCGCAAAGAACAAAAAGAAGTTGAGCGCGATACCGAGCGTCAGAAGCGACGCGAAACGGTCTTTGTTCATCAGCGCAGAGGACACGCAGAAGATGATGATGAGCGCATAAAGCCCCAGCAGCGACAGCGCGCCCATGAAGCCGAATTCCTCGGCCAGAGTGGTAAAGATGAAATCGGTATGCTTTTCGGGCAGAAAGTTCAGCCGGCTCTGGGTACCCTGCATGAACCCGCGCCCGGTCCAGCCACCCGAGCCCAGAGCGATCTTCGACTGGGTAATGTGATAGCCCGCGCCGAGCGGATCAGTGCTGGGATCGAGGAAGGTATCAATGCGGCGGTACTGATAGTCTTTCAGCAGTTGCCATGGTGTGCCACGGGACTGAAAGACGGCGCTGATCAGCCCGATGCCACTGGCGATGACAGCGGCGAAATAGGCCCAGTGTACACCGGCCAGAAACATCAGCCCGCCGCCCGCTGCGAGCAGCAGGATTGAGGTGCCGAGATCGGGCTGTTTCAATACCAGCGCCACCGGTACCAGAATGATCAGAACCGGTAAGAGGACCCAAAAGGGGCGCGATGTCTTGCGGGCCGGCAGCCAGTCGTAATAAGCGGCCAGCAACATCACCAGCGTGATTTTCATCAGCTCAGAGGGTTGAAGCCGCATGAACCCCAGATCAATCCAGCGCTGCGCACCCATGCCCACGGTACCGAAAAGCTCAACCGCAATCAGCAACAGCAGCGCCCCGAGATAGGCGACGCCCGAGAGACTGCGCCAGAACCATATCGGCACCATCGCGACCATGATCATCAGAACAAAACCAAGCGCAAAACGCTTCATCTGCGGCTCGGCCCAGGGGGTGAAGGAGCCACCCGCAACTGAATAAAGCATCAGAAACCCGGCGCCGGAGACCGAGGCCAGCAGGAGTGCCACAGGCCAGTTCAGATGCAGGATCTTGCGCCACCCCGTGGGCGTCGATTTGACCGCGTACTCGAGATAACTCACGCCTGGTCGCTCCCGGGAACGGAAGCAAGCGGCTGCATATCGCGCAGGCGTTCCTGCTGCTCGGCAATGCGTTCGCGGTCTTTCGACGGATAGGCCTCGAGCGGGGGCGGACCATCGTAAAGCGCCTGCAGCGTGATGTCGCGTGCGATCGGGGCTGCGGCCTTGGAGCCGCCTCCACCGTGTTCGACGATCACGGCAACGGCGTACTTCGGATTGTCATAGGGCGCGAAGTTCACAAACAGCGCATGATCGCGACGTTCCCAGGGCAGATCCTCATTGCGGATCACGCCCGCGCGCCGTTCTGCTGCGGTGATGTTGCGCACCTGGCTGGTGCCGGTTTTGCCGGCCATGCGCATCGTTTCTTCGATAATGCGCGAGCCGTATGCCGTGCCGCGCCGGTTGTTGACGACCTCATACATCGCCCGGCGCATCCGGCGCATATTGATCTCGCTGACACCGATCGGCTCTCCGGCACGCGACGGCTCCTCGACGCCGTTTACGGATTTGACCAGCCTTGGCTCAACCGAACGCCCCGTGGCAATGCGCGCGGTCATCACGGCGAGCTGCATCGGGGATGTCAGCATGAACCCCTGCCCGATCGAGACGTTGACGGTATCGCCGACGCGCCAGCTTTGTCCGTAGGTCTGTGATTTCCAGTCCATCGTCGGCGCAAGCCCCTTGGCAACCGCTGACATAGGCACGTCATGGCGGATACCAAGACCGAATTTGCGGGCCATGGCGGAGATGTTTTCGATGCCGACCTTGATCGCCAGATCGTAATAATAGACGTCGCAGGAGCGTTTCAGAGAGGTTTCGAGATCGACCCAGCCGTGGCCCGCGCGTTTCCAGCAGTGAAAGCGGCGTCCGGAAACCTCAAGATGTCCCGGGCAATAGGCAGTGTCATCAGGGCCGATGATACCTGCCTCAAGACCGGCCAGTGCAGTGATCATCTTGAAGGTCGAACCGGGGGGATAGACGCCCTGAACCGTTTTGCTTGCCAGCGGGCGGTACTTGTTGCTGGTCAGTGTCGCGTAATCTTTTGACGAAATACCACGCACAAAAAGGTTGGGATCGAAGGTCGGCGCAGAGGCGCAGGCCAGCAGATCACCGGTGTCACAGTCCATGACCACAGCGCTTGCGCTTTCACCGTCGAGCCGGGCCTGGACATAGCCCTGCAGTTTGGCGTCGATGCTCAGCTGAAGATCGGACCCCGGAATACCTTCGCGCCGGTCAAGTTCGCGCATCACGCGGCCACTGGCATTGACCTCGACCCGCTTGGCACCGGCCTTGCCGCGCAGCAGCGGTTCCAGTTTGGTTTCGACGCCGACTTTGCCGATCTGAAACCGCGGGATCATCAGGACCGGCTCGGGGTCATCGATCTTTGACAGATCATAGTCCGAAACCGGGCCGACATAGCCCAGAACATGCGCAAAATCAGACCCTTGCGGATAAACGCGGCTAAGCCCGACCTCGGGTGTAACACCCGGCAGCGCCGGTGCATTCACGGACACGCGGCTGATGTCCTCCCAGGTGACATCCGAGGCGATGGTGACCGGCAGGAACGGGGCAGACCGGCGCAGTTCATCTTTGACGCGGTCGATTGTTTCGGTGTCCAGCGTGATGATCTGCGAAAGACGGGTCAGCGTTGCATCCACGTCGCCTGCGTCTTCGCGCACGATCACAATCCGGTAGGACGGCGCGTTCTGGGCAAGCCTGACACCGTTGCGATCAAAAACCTCCCCGCGCGAGGGGGGGATCAGGCGGATATTTATCCGGTTTTCTTCGGCCAGCAACCGGAACTGATCTGCCTGATCGACCTGCAGAAACTGCATCCGGGCCGCCAGTCCGCCCATAAAGAGAAGCTGTGCGCCGCCCAGAAGGGCCGCTCGCCGCGAGATTGAGCGGTGGCTGACATCGGTTTCCGCGCGTGTGCGTTTCATGCGTTTGCTCCGTCAGAACCCGGGTGTCGTGCACGGTACCAGATCATATGCGGCGTCCGCCGGGTTCAGGGTCGCCCGGAGCCGCCTTGCGCACACCCATTATGCCATGGGTAACCGCTGCAACAAGAGGATAGAACAACATCGTCATCACCATTTCGAACAATGACAGCCCGAGAGGGGGCGGATCCAGCATCGTGATAATCAGACCTACGCGGTATGCAACAGCGACACCGGCAATCGCGATACAGACCGACAGCCATTCACCGGCAAAGCTGCCATCGCGCAGCCCACGCGCCCGGGACTTCAGATTTTCGCAGGCCAGCAACGCCATCAGGGCCCATAGACCGGGCGGCCGCTGCAACAGAAAATCTGCCAGCAGAAACAGGCCTGCCAGCGCCAGCACGGGCACATATTCTGGGCGCCGTACAGACCACGCACAGGCCATCGCCAGCAGAATATCCGGCCCGACCCAGCGGCGCGGCGTGGTATCGAGCGGCAACAGATGGAAAAACAGGATCAGACAGACCAGCAGCGCAAAGCTGACCCGCTTGCCCCAGAGGCGGGTGACCGGTGCGTCGTTCACTGGCTCACCTCTTCGCGGGCAAGCTCGGGCAGTTGCGGGCCGATCACCGACGGGGTGTCGGGTACGGGTTCGGTGCCGTGATGGCGCAGCACCCGCAGAAATTCGAGCCGCTCAAAATCCGCGGCAAGCCGGACACGCAACTGCCCTGACGGGTCGCTTGCCACCTGACCGATCAGCAGACCCGCGGGAAAAACACCGCCGTCGCCGGTGCTGATGACCCGGTCGCCGGGGCGGATCTGGCCGGGGTTTTCGATGAAGTCCACAAGCGGCGCCGCGGTATTGTCGCCGGCCACGATTGTGCGCTGACCCGAAGGCTGGATTGACGCCGGAATGCGGCTGGACGCATCGGTCAGCAGGATCACGCGGGCGGTGTTCTGACCGACCCCGGAAATCCGTCCGACAAGGCCGATGCCGTCCATGGTGGCCCAACCGTCGACGATCCCGTCGCGCGCGCCCACGTTCAGCAGCACGGACTGGCGAAAGGGCGAGCCGCTGTCGGCCAGCACCACGCCGGAAATCACTGTCAGGCGCGGATCAAGCCGCACATTGTTGAGATCAAGCAGCCTGGCGTTTTCCTGCTCAAGCTGCACGGCGGCCTCTTTCCAGGCCTGCATCTGGCGTAACTCTGAGCGCAACTCGCGGTTCTGTTCGGCAAGTCTTTGATAACTTTGGAAATCTTGTAGAAGGTTCACCGCACCGGTGACCGGCGCCATGGCCCATTCAAAGCCGGGCACAAACCGGTCGGTGATCTGGGCACGAAACCTTTCCACGCGCGGGCTGTCGATGCGCCAGAGCAGGAAAACGCCGAGCAGACAGAGTGCCACCGCAACAAGCAGCAACCGGCGCAGAGGGCCGGTATAGTCGCTGCTTTGTGATCGGTCTCTGGCCATGGGCCCGCTGTCTCCCGCCCGGGTGCAGGCAGGGCATTCTGCCGCAATCCGAAGTTACGTAACGCTGTGCCGGTCAGCTTTCGTAGTCGATAGCGTGACGCAGCTGTTTTTCGTATTCCAGTGCCTTGCCGGTTCCGAGTGCCACGCAGTTGAGCGACTCGTCCGCGATCGAAACCGCAAGGCCGGTCTGTTCGCGCAGTGCCAGATCAAGATCTCCGAGCAACGCGCCGCCGCCGGTGAGCATCACACCCCTGTCCACGATATCAGCCGCAAGGTCGGGCGGTGTGGTCTCAAGCGCTGTCATCACCGCTTCGCAGATCTGTTGCACGGGTTCGGCCAGCGCCTCGGCGATCTGTGCCTGCGTCACTTCGATTTCCTTGGGCACGCCGTTCAGAAGGTCACGTCCGCGGATCTGCATCGAGGTGCCGCGGCCATCGTCCGGCATCCGCGCCGTACCGATGGAAGTCTTGATCCGTTCGGCGGTCGTCTCACCCACGAGAAGGTTCTGCTGGCGGCGCAGATAGCTGATGATCGCCTCGTCCATCCGGTCACCGCCGACACGCACGGAGCGGGCATAAACGATGTCGCCCAGGCTCAGAACGGCCACTTCGGTGGTACCGCCACCGATATCCACAACCATATTGCCGGTGGGATCTGTGATCGGCATACCCGCACCGATGGCGGCCGCGATGGGTTCCGCGATCAGACCTGCACGCCGCGCGCCGGCGCTCAGAACCGACTGGCGGATCGCACGCTTTTCAACCGGCGTGGCGCCGTGGGGCACACAGACGATGATCTTGGGTTTGGAGAAGGTCGAGCGTTTATGCACCTTGCGGATAAAATGCTTGATCATTTCTTCGGCGGTATCGAAATCGGCGATGACACCTTCGCGCATGGGGCGGATCGCCTCTATGCTGCCGGGGGTCCGGCCAAGCATCAGCTTGGCATCCTCACCGACGGCGAGTACTTTTTTGACGCCATCCTTGATGTGATAGGCAACCACCGACGGCTCAGAGAGCACGATGCCCTTGCCCTTGACGTAAACAAGCGTGTTGGCCGTGCCGAGGTCAATCGCCATATCCGACGAAAAAAGACCACGAAAGCTGTCAAATAGACCCATGAAGATAAACCTTGCCCGAATTCATTGGTCCGTGCCCTGATCGGGCCGGTTGGCATGTGTTATATGCTTAGGCGCAGTTTGGTGAAAGGGGCGTTAACGACGATCTCGGCGTCATCTTGCTATTTCGTGTCAAAAATGCACCCGGAGTGGCCTCCTTGCACAGCACCTTTCCACAAAGCGTTCAGGGCAGGGTCGGCGCGATGAGGTACATGGCCTCGATCGCAGCGCCGGGCTCGGCATCAGGGATGGCCTGGCGGAATGCCTGCGCCATCGATCCGTTGGCATAAAGCTCTGACAATGCCCTGTCCACGGCGAGCCTGAAATCGCTGTCCCCGCGGGCCAACGCAAGCCCGTGCTTTTCGACGGTGAGAATACCCTCAAAGATCTTTAGTTTGTCCTGGTTATCGCTGTTCAGCACCATATCCATCAGGATCGACTGATCGGCGAAATAGGCCTGAATTTCATCGTTCTCCAGCGCGGTCATCCCGTCAGGGTGATTGCTGAAAGAGACGATCTGCGCTTCCAGACCTTCACGGCTCAGTGTGTTTTCCAGCGCTTCTGCTGTTGTAGTGCCGCTGCGCACTCCGATTTTCTGACCCGACAGGCCGCTCAGCGTCTCGGGCGCATCGCGCCGCAGGGCCACTGCCGTGCCATCCACGTAAACAGGCTCGGAAAAATCCACGATCTCGCGGCGCGAGAGAGTGATCGTCGATGCCCCGCAGAGCAGGTCAATCTCGCCATTCGCCACTTTTTCAAAGCGGTTTCCGGTATCCACGGGTTCGAAGATTACATTGATGTCGGTAAGGCCAAGCTGCTCGCCGATCAGCGGGGCAAGGGCGAAACAGACAATCGGAGTATAGCCCTGAGGGCGGCCATCCGCCTGATATGACAGCGGTGCTGCGTCGGTTCGGAAACCGAGGCGGATCTCGCCGGTCGATTTGATGCGATCAAGTGTCTGCGCGCCGGCGGCGACGGGCAATGCAAGCAGGGCGATAACGGCTGAAAGAATGATGCGCATGGATGTGTCCCCCAAAAACGGTACGGCGTTTTCTGTTCCGGGCGATCTTAACAGAAATCAGAACATGTGCAGCCGGTTTTTGCAGAGCTCGCGCCGCAGGCCCCGCCACAGATGACAGGGCCCCCGGGATCATAAGGTTTTCGTCTCAGCCAACGTCTTTGTAGCTGATCTCACGGCGATCTTTGCCGCCCTTTTCGCGGCGCACCAGCAGGCGGTTGAGTGCGTGGATATAGGCCAGTACAGAGGCCACGACCGTGTCAGTATGCGCCGACTGGCCGGTCACGATGCGCCCGTCTTCTTCCATGCGCACGGAAACCGTTGCCTGGGCGTCGGTGCCTTCGGTCACAGCCGACACCTGATAAAGCTGCAGGCGCGCGGTATGATCAACAAGCGCCTTGATCGCATTGAACGACGCATCGACAGGGCCGTCGCCTGTCTGTTTTGTCTGCTGCTCCTTGCCGTCAATGACGAGGGTCAGATCGGCTTCCTGCGGCCCGTTTGTGCCGCAGACAACCCGCAGCGATTTCAGCTGTATACGGTCATTTTCGGGATCAGAGGAGGTCCGCATGAGGGCAATGAGATCGTCGTCGTAGATCTCTTTTTTGCGGTCCGCGAGCTCTTTGAAGCGTACGAATACGTCTTTGAGCTGGTTGTCGCCAAGTTCAAAACCGAGATCCTCGAGTTTGGAGCGCAGAGCGGCGCGTCCCGAGTGCTTGCCCATTACGATATTGGTCGCGGAGAGGCCAACATCTTCGGGCCGCATGATCTCGAAGGTTTCGGCATTCTTGAGCATGCCGTCCTGGTGGATGCCGGATTCGTGCGCAAAAGCGTTCTTGCCCACGATCGCCTTGTTGAACTGCACCGGAAAACCAGAAACCGCAGCGACCCGGCGCGAGATATTCATGATTTTGGTGGCATCAATGCCGGTCTGATAGGGCATGATGTCGTTGCGGACCTTGAGAGCCATCACAACCTCTTCGAGGGCGGTGTTGCCCGCGCGTTCGCCCAGGCCATTAATGGTGCATTCGATCTGGCGCGCGCCGGCCTCGACGGCGGCCAGACTGTTTGCCGTGGCCATGCCGAGATCATTGTGACAATGCGTGGCAAAAGTGATTTCATCCGCACCGGGCACCCGCTCCAGCAGCATCCGGATGAGCGCTGCGGATTCGCGCGGCGCGGTGTAGCCCACGGTATCGGGGATGTTGATCGTCGTGGCGCCGCATTTAATGGCGATTTCCACGACGCGACAGAGATAATCTTCCTCCGTGCGGGTGGCATCCATCGGCGACCACTGGACGTTGTCACAGAGATTACGGGCCTGCGTTACCGTCTGCTCAATGCGTTCGGCCATCTGGTCCATATCAAGGTTCGGTATCGCCCGATGCAACGGCGACGTACCGATAAAGGTATGAATTCGCGGGCGTTTTGCGTGTTTCACCGCATCCCAGCAACGGTCGATATCGCCGGGCTGCGCACGCGCCAGACCACAGATCACGCTGTGGTTGGCAAGCTTTGCAATCTCGGCGACGGCATTAAAGTCACCGTCAGAGGCGATCGGAAAGCCGGCCTCGATGATATCGACGCCCATCTCATCGAGAAGCCCCGCAATCTCGAGCTTTTCAGCGTGGGTCATCGTCGCACCGGGGGACTGTTCGCCGTCCCGCAAGGTGGTGTCAAAAATCAGGACACGGTCCTGTTTGTCTGTATCTGTCATGTGTCGGTTCTTTCATTGTCTTCTGATTCTCAGGCGCGCCGGCGATCCCTCTGAGCGGGCGCGCCAGAAAGGGCACGCTCAGAGGCGGCTTAGCAGAAGCAGGGCTGCGGGCGCGCGCAGGGTGCGGGCGCAGGAAGGGATATATGCAGCAGATCTCATGGCAATCGTTATACCGCAGTGATTCTAAATGGGAAGGGCTTTTGGTGCGGGTGCTGATTTCGACGCGCTGGCGGGGCGCAGTTACCGGCCCCCGCGAGGACGCGATCCGCGCGGGAATAACGGGCGGGCCTTGAAGGTCGGTGACTTGCGGCTAGGTCGGCGGTGATGAGCAGAGTACTTGTTATCGGAGCGTCTGGCGGCGTGGGGTCTGCGCTGGTTGCGGGCTGGAAAGCGCGGGGCAGCGACGTTGTGACCCTGTCGCGGTCGGCAGACGGTCTGGATCTGACGGATGAGGCTTCGGTCGGGTCCGCACTGAGCGGCCTGACGGGGACATTTGATGCGGTTGTTGTTGCGACCGGCGCGCTTGAGATTGAGGGGGCCGGACCGGAGAAGACCATTCGCGCGGTCACACAGAAAGCGATGCTGGATCAGTTTGCGCTGAATGCGGTGGGACCTGCTTTGGTGCTGCGGCATGCGGGCGATCTGCTGCCGCGCGAGGAGCGTGCGGTTTTTGCGGTGCTTTCTGCGCGGGTGGGATCGATCGGGGACAATCGCATCGGCGGCTGGATAAGTTACCGCAGCGCCAAAGCGGCGGTAAACCAGATTGTGCACACGGCGGCGATTGAGCTGGCGAGGACCCATCCGAAGAGCATCTGCGTTGCGTTGCACCCGGGGACCGTGGCCACACCCTTTACCGAAAAATACCTCGGGCGGCACCCTGCGGTGGCACCTGAGAAGGCCGCGGATAATCTGATCGGGGTCCTTGAGGGGCTGACGCCTGAGGACACCGGTCTTTTCTATGACTGGGCCGGCAAGGCGGTGCCCTGGTGAGCCGGCTGGTTCTGGTGCTGGGCGATCAGCTGACCGCAGGGCTGTCTGCCCTGCGCGAGGCCGACCGGGACCGCGACATCGTGGTGATGGCGGAGGTCGCCGATGAGGCCTCGTACGTGCGGCACCATCCGAAGAAAATCGCCCTTGTGTTCGCGGCGATGCGGAAATTCGCACAAGCGCTGCGCGACGATGGCTGGACCGTGCGCTACAGCGAACTTGATGACACCGGCAATGCGGGCTCCGTTGTGGGGGAGCTGCTTCGCCGTGCAGAGGAAACCGGTGCGGATGAGGTGCTGGCCACGGAGCCCGGAGAATGGCGGCTGATCAGCGCGCTGAAACACGCGCCGCTGAAAGTACGCATCCTGAGCGATGACAGATTTATTGCCTCGCATGAGGAATTCGAGAGCTGGGCCAAAGGGCGCAAACAGCTGCGCATGGAGTATTTCTACCGCGATATGCGCCGCAAAACCGGGCTGATGATGGAGGGCGACAAACCCGCCGGCGACAAGTGGAACTACGATCACGACAACCGCAAACCGGCCCCCGATGAGGTGGATTTCGGCGGGCCGATGCAGTTCACACCGGATGAGATAACAGAGGCAGTGCTGGATCTGGTTGAGGCGCGTTTCGGCAATCATTTCGGTGAGTTGCGCCCGTTCTGGTTCGCCACCACCACCCCAGAAGCGCGCCGGGCGCTGACCCGTTTCGTCAAATATGCACTGCCGTCTTTTGGTGATTACCAGGATGCGATGCTGAACGATAACCGCTTTCTTTATCACGCGATTATCTCGCCCTATCTCAACATCGGGCTGCTCACACCGCTGGAAGTCTGCGAAGCGGTCGAGGCGGCCTGGAAAGCCGGCGATGTGCCGATCAATGCGGCCGAAGGGTTCATCCGCCAGGTCATCGGCTGGCGCGAGTACGTGCGCGGCATTTATTTCCTCGAAGGCCCGGAGTATCCGCAGCGCAACGGTCTTGGTCACGACCGCGACCTGCCGGATCTCTATTGGGGCGGGGAGACGAAAATGAACTGCCTTGCACGGGCAGTGGAGCAGACCCGCGAGGAAGCCTATGCGCACCATATCCAGCGGTTGATGGTGACGGGCAATTTCGGGCTGCTGGCGGGCGTTGATCCGGGGCAGATGCACGAATGGTATCTGGCGGTTTACGCGGATGCCTACGAATGGGTCGAGGCCCCCAACACGGTGGGTATGAGCCAGTTTGCGGACGGCGGGGTAATTGCCTCAAAGCCCTACGTCTCCAGTGGATCCTATATCAACCGGATGTCGGATTACTGCAAACACTGCGCCTATTCGGTGAGCAAAAAGACAGGCGAGGGGGCCTGCCCGTTCAACCTGCTTTACTGGCATTTTCTGGACCGGCACCGCGACCGGTTCGAGGGCAATCCGCGTATGGGAAATATGTACCGCACCTGGGACCGCATGGACGCAGACCGGCGCGAGACCGTGCTGTCAGAGGCGGCGGATTTCCTCAAACGGCTGGACGCGGGCGAGAAGGTCTGACACCGGGTGCCGGGCTGTCCCCGCCGGGACAGGCGAAGCGGACCGAATTTAAATACCTGAAATTGATGAAGAAATT
>CBDUCB010000102.1:0-11864 GCA_965365545.1 uncultured Roseobacter sp.
GAGGCGGCTGCAGTTCTGCAGACCCGCGAGAGCGAGATGTCCCAGCAGACGGAAGATATGGCGCGGCTGGCGGCCCGCCATCAGTCTGCGCAGCGCCTGCTGGAAGACAGCCGCAAAACCGAAAGCCGCGCCGGGGGCGAAGCAGCCCGCGCACGCGAAGCGGTTGCGGTGAGCCAGGCCGCGCTGGAGAAAGCCGGCAGTGATTACGCCACCGCCAAAGCCGCAGAAGAGCAGGCGGTTAAAACCGCCGCGGATGCCGACAGTGCCCTGCAGGAGGCCGAAGACGCGCGGGCTGAAACGCAGGCCCGTGAGGCAGACGCCCGGGCGCTCCGCTCGGAGGCTGAGGGAGAAGCCAATGCGTTGCGCGCTGAAGCCGGTGCACTGGCCAAACTGGTGGCCCGTGATACCGCCGAGGGCGGGCAGGTGCTTGATCATGTTCAGGTCAGACCGGGCTACGAAAAAGCGCTTGGGGCAGCTCTGGCAGATGATCTGCGTGCGCCAGAGGTGACCGATGACGGCCCTTCGGGCTGGGCTGTGCTGCCCGCTTATGACGCGCATCAGGCTTTGCCTGCGGGCACGCAGCCGCTCTCCCTTTTCGTTACTGTGCCGGGCGTTCTGGCGCGGCGGATTTCTCAGATCGGTCTCGTGGATGCCGATGACGGGCCACGCCTGCAGCGCGATCTGGCACCCGGTCAGCGGCTGGTGTCGGTGGAGGGCGATCTGTGGCGCTGGGACGGGTTCCGGGCGTGGGCTGAGGATGCACCATCGGCAGCAGCACTGCGCCTGCAGCAGCTTAACCGGCTTGAGGAGCTCAAACAGGGGCTTGAGACAGCGACGCAAAAGGCCGGGGGCGCCAGGGGCGCGCATGACCGTCTGACCGCACAGCTGGCAGAGCTTACACGCGCCGATCAGATGGCGCGCCAGGCGCGGCGTGATGCCGACCGGCTTGTGGCCGAGGCAGGCCGGGCGCTGAGCCGCGCAGAAGCTGACCGGAACCTTGCAGAAGGTAAACTGGAATCGCTGGGACTCGCTGTGACGCGCCACGAAGCAGAGGCGATGGCCGCGCGCACACGTCTGCCAGCAGCTGAACGGGCGCTGGCGGAACTGGGCGATCTGACCGAGGCGCGCGAGGCGGTGGAGGCTGTGAGGATCGCCGTAGAGGCCGCCCGCATCACGATGATGTCGCGCCGGTCGGCTCATGACGAGCTGCGCCGTGAAGGTGAGGCACGCACGCGTCGTGCACAGGAGGTCACAAAAGAAATCAGCGGCTGGCGTCACCGTCTTGAGACAGCGGAGAAACGCACGGCGGAGCTGGCAGAGCGCAAGGCAGGTGCCGAAGCGGAGCTTGCGGAAGCCGGGGCCGCACCTGCCGCTCTGGCCACGCAACGCGAAGAGCTGAGCGCGGCCATTGCGACCGCAGAGGTGCGTAAAGCAGAAAGTGCGGATGCGCTGTCAAAGGGTGAAGCGTCGCTGCGCGAGGCGACCCATGCCGAGCGTGAGGCCGGACGTGTCGCCTCTGAGGCGCGCGAGGACCGTGCCGGTGCCGAAGCCCGCAGTGAAGCCGCCCGCGAGACCGTCGCCGTGGCCGCAGAACGGATTGCAGATGAAGCGCAGGTCACACCCGCGCAGCTTCTGGGGCAGCTTGACGTGACACCTGAAGAGATGCCGGATGTGCACACACTCGAGGCAGATGTGAACCGGCTGAAACGCCAGCGGGATGCCCTGGGCGCGGTCAACCTGCGGGCCGAAGAGGACGCAAAAGAAGTCCAGGTCGAGCATGACACACTCACCGGTGAAAAGGCCGATCTTGAAGAGGCCATCCGGGCACTGCGCAGTGGCATCGCCGGGCTCAACCGTGAAGGACGCGAGCGTCTGCTGACAGCGTTTGAGCAGGTGAACACGAATTTCTCGATGCTCTTCAAACATCTTTTCGGCGGCGGAGAGGCCAATCTGGTGATGGTCGAAAGCGATGATCCGCTGGAAGCCGGCCTCGAAATCATGTGTCAGCCGCCGGGCAAGAAACTCAGCACGCTGAGCCTTCTGTCAGGCGGTGAGCAGACGCTTACGGCCATGGCGCTGATCTTTGCGGTTTTTCTGGCCAATCCCGCGCCGATCTGCGTGCTCGACGAGGTGGACGCGCCGCTCGATGACGCCAATGTCACGCGCTTCTGCGATCTGCTCGACGAGATGTGCCGCCAGACCGACACACGGTTCCTGATCATTACCCACCACGCTGTGACGATGGCGCGGATGGACCGGCTCTTTGGTGTGACGATGGCCGAGCAGGGTGTGAGCCAGCTGGTATCTGTGGATCTGAAAAGAGCCGAAACGATGGTTGCCTGATCACCTGAACGTGTATGCGCACCGGCCGGCTTCTGTGCGAGCGTGGCACGATGAAACATCTGGCGCTTTTTATCTGCATATCTCTTTTCGCGGGGCCGGGGCTGTCTCAGGACTGGGCGCTGCGCGACAGTGACCGAAGTCTGACAGCCGAGGAGGTCGATATCCTTACGGCGGGCAGGACGCTTGTCTTTTATGATGACGGGCGCTCGGCTTACGGACCGGGTGATACTTATTCCTATACCTATGCAAGCGGTCAGTCCGCGCCCGGTCGCTACAGTATCGCCGCTGACGGGACGGTTTGTATCTCTTACTTAAATGGTTTTTCGCGATGTGACAGGTATGTGGAGAGCGCCGGGCGCATTGTGCTGCTTACCGAAGACGGCGAACGATATCCCGTCCGACCCGCTCAGAAACAATGACCCTGCCGGGGCTGGCCCGGACAGGGTCGGAAGGTAGAAAACAAACCTGAATGATTGTTTCGCGTAAGGTTTTAGACAAAAGCGGCTAAAAAGACGTTAACGGCCTGTACGTCAGAGACGCGACAGCAGGGCAGGTGTGGGCCAGGCATCCGCCGGCAGACCAAGTCGCGCCTGTTCTTTCTGCACAGCGGCCCGGGTCCCTGCACCCAGGATACCATCGATTTTTCCAACGTCATGTCCCCGCGCCTGAAGTTTACGCTGCAACGATTTCATGTCTGCGCCAGACAGGCCGGGCTCTGGTGTGCGTGCGTCAAAGACCGGTGCCCCTTCCAGCCGGGTGGCGAAATAGGCGGCCGTCAGCACATAGGTAAAGCTCTGGTTCCAGTCGAAATAGACATTGAAATTCGGATACGCGAGAAAGGCCGGCCCCTTATGCCCCTGTGGCAGGATGAGGGACGCGGTAAGCCCGCGGGACAGGTTCCCGGAGCGTGCGGAAACGCCCATGGCTTCCCACTCGCGCACCGGCTTTACCACGTCGACACCGCTTTGCGACCAGTCCATGCCGTCCGGCACGCGCACTTCCTGCAGCCATGGCTCACCTGCCCGCCAGCCAAAGCTGCTCAGCATTGCGGCCCCGGAGGTCAGTGCATCCGGCGCGGAGGTTTTCAGCGAGACACGACCGTCTCCGTCGGCGTCCACACCGCTTTCGATGATGTCGCGGGGCAGCATCTGCACCATGCCGATTTCACCGGCCCAGGCACCCGTTGTGGTGACCGGATCAAAAGCACCGCGCTCGTAAAGCTCCAGGGCGGCAAAGACCTGGGGGCGGAAAAGCTCAGGCCGCCGGCAATCATGCGACAGCGTCACCAGCGCGTTGGCGGTGTTGAAATTGCCCTGAAAACCGCCGTAATCGGTCTCGAACGCCCAGAAGGCCAGCAGCACGCCGCGGTTCACCCCGTATGTGCGCTCAATCCGGTCGAAAACTGCATCATACTCTCCGCTCTTGGCCTGACCCTGTTTCAGACGGGAGGTAGAGATGAGATTGCGGGCAAAATCGATAAAGGGCTTCTGAAAGACACCCTGGGCGCGGTCGGCTTTGAGCACAGAAGGGCTTTGCCGGATGCCGGAAAAGAAACGTCTGGCCGCCGCCGGATCATGTCCGCGTGAGACGGCCTCGCGCTCCAGATCCGCGACGAAACCGGAAAACGAGCCGCCACATGCCTGGGCTGCAAGGGGGACTGTGGCAAGTGTCAGGGCGAGGATGAGTGAGGCAGGGCGCATCGCGGAACTCCGTTCAGAACAGGATGACAAGAACAAAACACAAGGCCAGAAACAGAGCCCAGGCACGCCACAGCATGGCGATGGCGGCGTCAATGTCTACATCAGACAGCACGCGCCTGCCGTTTTCATTGACGAAGGCAAAATCCTGCATCCTGCCGTCATAGGTGCGGGGCCCCGAGAGCGCGATCCCGAGCGCGCGCGACAGGGCCGCCTCAGGCCAGCCCGCGTTGGGTGAGCGGTGCAGCCCGGCATCCGCACGCACACCGCGCAGATCAGTGACTTGCCCGGCCAGAGCGAGCAGGAACGCCGTGAGACGGGCCGGGATCAGGTTCACCAGATCATCGAGGCGTGCGGCAGCCCGCCCGAACGCCTCGTATTTCTCAGTGCGGTAGCCGATCATGCTGTCAGCCGTATTGATGAGTTTGTATGTGACAACGCCAGGCAGTCCGCCGATCAGAAACCAGAACGCAGGTGCAATTACCCCGTCCGAGAGGTTCTCTGCAGCACTTTCGATTGCGGAGCGGGCAATGGCGCTCTCATCCATCGCAGACGTGTCGCGGCTGACGATCATCGACACGGCGGCGCGACCCTCATTGCAGGAAGACCGCAACCCTCCAGAGACTGCCCCGACGTGCTGGACCAGAGAGCGCTGTGCGAGCAGAACGGCCGCAATGATAACTTCGGCAAGCGGCCCCGCCAGCGAGAGCAGAAACCCCGTGATAAGGCCGGTCGCCACGAGAAGCACCGCGGCAAAGGCCCCCGCTGCTCCGCGCCTGGTTCCGGTGTTCAGGCGGCGGTCGAGCGTGCCGACAAGCCGTCCCATGAGCACGGCAGGGTGGGGCAGGCGTGACCAGAGCCACGCCGGCTCCCCGAAAAGCGCATCCAGTAAAAGCGCGAAAATGAGCAGGGCAGCCAGACTCAAGAGGGGTCTCCGGACCCCGGGTCCGCGATGCCGGAGTTGCTGGCAGCTGATATCATGGTGAAACTCCGGTCAGGTTCGATCACAAGGGCGACTCACACGCGCAGACTTGCGATTTTGAGCTGAATGAAATAATATTCACCTTTGAGTTGAGTGAATTTCCAGGCGTTAATCCGCGCGCCGCAGGTTTGAGAAAGCGGATTATGGCCGCTGGCGCAAGCCGGACGCCGCGTATTTGTACAGGTGCCGGCAAATTAAATATTTGTTAACCTTTCGCGCCGACGACAGTGTCATGCGTTAAAATTAGTAATTCGGTAGGTATTTTCGTGAAAGTTCTCATCGTCGAATGCGACAATAATCTAGGAGGTCTCTGGCAGGGGCACCTTGAGCGCGCCGGCATGGTCGTGTCGCGCGTGGCGGATCAGGGGCGGGCCATCGCTTTCCTGAGTTCGTACGATGTCGATGTGATCGTTATGAACCTGGTCATCGGAGAAGGCTCAGCGCTCGCAATTGCGGACTATGCCAGCTATCGCCACCCTGAAGCGCGGATCATTTTTGTCACCAATACTTCGTTTTTCTCCGACGGATCGATCTTTTCTGTGGTCTCAAATGCCTGTGCGTTTCTTCCGACCCGCACGCCCCCGGACGACCTGACAGCCATGGTGGAGCACCACGGGCACAAGGACGAACAAATGGGACCCTCACCGGCCTGAACCGCAGATCAGCCGCGCCCGTGCGGCGCGTCAAAATCCGGCACAGGGTTGATCGGGATGATACGGTGCGGATTGATCGTCTCGTGGCTGTAATGATAATGCCGGACGATGTGGTCAAAGTTAACAGTCTCCGCGACACCGGGCATCTGATAAAGCTCGCGCAGATAGCCCTGCATTGCCGGGTAATCAATGATCCGCCGCCGGTTGCATTTAAAATGCAGGTGATAGACCTGATCAAACCGGATAAGCGTCGTGAAAAGGCGCCAGTCCGCTTCGGTCAGACGGTCGCCCATCAGATAACGGTTGTCTGTCAGGCGCGCCTCAATCCAGTCCAGTGTATCAAATAGCGGGTGCACCGCGCCGTCATAAGCCTCCTGACTGGTGGCAAAGCCGCATTTGTAGACACCGTTGTTGAGCGTGTCGTAGATCCTGTCATTGACCGGCGCGATCGCCTCGCGAAGACCGGCAGGCCAGTAGTCGTCCGTGTTCCCTGTCACCCTGTCAAATGCGGAATTGAACATCCGGATGATCTCGGAACTCTCATTCGAGACAATTGTTTCACGCTCTTTGTCCCACAGGACAGGCACTGTTACACGCCCGGAAAACACCGGGTCTGCGCGGGTATAGATGTCGCGGGCGAACGGCAGGCCATAGAGCCGGTCTCCGGTCGCACCACAGTCATCTGTCCGGAACGTCCAGCCATCGCCCAGCATGTCGGGATGGACCGCCGATACCTCAATATGCGGCTCCAGCCCTTTGAGCTTTCGAAAGATCAGCGCACGATGAGCCCATGGACAGGCATAGCTGACGTAGAGGTGATAACGTCCCGAATCGGCGGCGAAGCCTCCGTCGCCGGACGGCCCCGGCGCACCATCGGGCGTTACCCAGTTCCGGAATTTTGCATCCGCGCGTTTGAATTTTCCACCGGTGGACCCGGTGTCGTACCACTTGTCGTGCCATACGCCGTCAACGAGAAGACCCATGCTGAACTCCTTATTTTGCTGATGAACTTAGCCCTGCGGGTCAGGAGGGCATACCGGCAGAAACGCGCAGGCGGGGCGGCAGGCGCGCACACAACTGTGGCAAAACTATGAATTCTTTACTTGATTTTTGTACATCAGACGCCAACCTGAAGCGGTATGTTAACGGAGTGCACTGTTATGGAAGCGATCTTTTCCAAAGAAATTCAGGACGGCCTGAACGAAGCGCGGCTTGCGGCTTTGCGTAAATCCACCCGCCTGAGAGTTGATGTGGACGGAGAACTGACGCCCGTGCTGCGCATGTGGAAATCCGGCTTCACGACGCAGGCCGGTGGCCCCTCGCTTCGCGGTCTGGTCGATCTTTACGACGGGAGCGTCCATCTTTTTCAGTGTCTGATCGTCGCCGCCGAAGAAGAAGCGGGTGAAATGCAGTACGAGTTCAAACGCGCCACCGCTGTCACAGGAAAAGCGGCACTTGATTTCGAACTCCCCGACGATGCGCCCGTTGGCCTGATCGCCGGTGGACGACAGCCCGAACCTACTGCAGGTCGCTGAACGCGGCTGTCAGGCGGTCACAGGCTTCCTGAACCCGTGCCCTTGGCGTCGCCAGATTAAAGCGCAGGAAGCTTTCGCCGCCGGTTCCGAAGTCGGGACCCGCGCTTGGTGCGATGCGGGCCGTTTTCAGAACCCGCTCCGAAATCTCCTCATAGCTCATACCGGTACCGGAGAAGTCGACCCATGCCAGATACGTGGCTTCCAGCGGAAGCGCGTGCACGCCCGGAATGGCATCCATCGCCGAGTTAAAAAGCGATATGTTTTCCGACAGATACCGTACCTGGGCGTCCGCCCATTCGGCACCTTCTTCGGAATAGGCCGCTTCGATCATCATAAGCCCGAGTGATGAAGGTTTGTAATCAAGGGCGCTGAAGCGTGCGGCAATACGCTTGCGCAGGGTGACATCGGGAATAATCATGTTGCCCGTCCGCTGGCCCGCAATATTAAAGGTCTTGGACGCAGCCGTAGCCACGATGAGCCTGTCGGTAATGTCGGGTGCTGCCACATGCATCGGCACGAACCGGTGACCCGGATAGACAAGATCCTGATGCACCTCATCTGAAACGAGAATGAGATCATTGCGGCGCGCAAAATCCGCCACCGCGCGCAGTTCATCCGCCGTCCAGACCCGCCCCGAAGGGTTCTGCGGCGAGCACCAGAGCAGCACAGTTTCGTTGCCGGTCAGCCGGCTCTGCGCATCCTCAAGATCAAGCTCATAGCGGTCACCGTCACGCGTCAGCGGACATTCGGTCACGTGCCGACCCGCACGGTTAATCTTCAGCCTGAATTCATGATAGACAGGTGTGAATGTCACCACATGGTCTCCGGGCGCGCTGCAGACATCGAGCACCACCGCAATTGCGTTGCCCAGACCCTGTGCCGTCAGGATCCAGTTTTGCCGGATGTCCCAGCCGTGCCGGTTCTTCATCCACCACTGAATGGCGGCGTGGTATGCATCGTAAGCCGGTACATAGCCAAAAACCCCGTGATCCGCCGCACGCCGCACCGCGTCAATCACGCAGGGTGCTGTGGGCCAGTCACTGTCCGCGGTCCACATCGCAATCCCGTCGTCCGGCGACACCCCGTAAAGGCGCTCCATATAATCCCATTTGCCACTGTGGGTGCCGCGACGGTCAATCATGGTATCAAAGCGCGGGTCGGCAACGGGCTGGACGGTCATCGTTTTCTCCTGAACATGATGCTGCATAGCTAACCGGTTTGTGGTCCGCTGCAAGGGGCGGTTGCGCTCTGTGTGTTGCAGCGCGGGCATTCCTCGCCTAAATGAAAGCCATGAAACGTAACATCCTTCTGCATCCCGATCCGCGGCTGAAAAAGACCGCCGCGCCTGTTGCTGATCTCAGCGATGGGCTGCGCACACTTGCAGATGATATGCTGGAGACCATGTATGATGCACCGGGTATCGGGCTGGCCGCACCGCAGGTCGGCGTGCCGGAGCGTCTGATTGTGCTCGATTGCGTGAAGGGCGAGAATGAAACACCCCGCCCGCTGATTATGTTCAACCCGGAAATCATCGCGACCTCAGACGAGACAAGCGTTTATGAGGAAGGCTGTCTGTCGATCCCCGAACAGTTTGCCGATGTCACCCGCCCGGCGGAAGTTGATGTGCGCTGGATCGACCGGAATGGTAAAGAGCAGCAGGAGACATTTTCCGGGCTCTGGGCGACCTGTGCCCAGCATGAAATCGATCACCTCGATGGCAAACTCTTTATCGATTATCTCAAGCCGCTCCGGCGCCAGATGATCACCCGTAAGATGGTCAAGCTGAAACGCGAACTGGCGCGCGCATGAGCGTGCTGCCGATCCTGCAGTGGCCGGATCCGCGCCTGGCTCAGGTCTGCGCAGATATTCCTGCCGTCACACCCGATATTGCGCGCCTCGCTGCGGACATGCTCGAGACGATGTATGCAGCACCCGGGCGCGGCCTGGCTGCCCCGCAGGTGGGTGTGATGCAGCGTATGTTTGTGATGGACGCACGCTGGAAAGATGCAGAGCCCGCGCCGGTGGTATTTATCAACCCGGTGCTGATGTCGGTCTCTGAGGATGAAGTAACCCGGGATGAAGGGTGTCTGTCGATCCCCGGCATTCTGGCGGGGGTGACGCGCCCGGTGCGGGTCAGGATGGGCTGGACCGATCTGCAGGGCGCGGAGCAGCACGCATGGTTTGAAGGGTTTGAGGCGGCCTGTGTGCAGCATGAGCTTGATCACCTGAACGGCGTTGTCACTCTGGATCATCTGAGTGAACCGGTCCGGGATGATCTGCTGCGCTCACGGGACACAGCACTGACATGACGCAGCGCGCTTTTGTGATGTGGCCCGATCCGCGTCTGCGAGCCCTGGCGGAACCGGTCGGGGCTGTCACGGATGAGATCCGCACCCTTTGGGACGATATGATCGAGACGATGGACGCGATGCCCGGCGTGGGGCTGGCCGCGCCGCAGATCGGCGTGATGCTGCGGGTGGCCGTGGTCGATGCCTCGGATGCGCGTGACCGGCGGATCAGGATGGCCAACCCGGAGATCATTGATGCGTCCTCCGTCTTCAACGAGCATAATGAGGCGAGCCCGAACCTTCCGGGCTTCAGTGCGGTTATCAGACGACCCCGCGGTGTCGCTGTTCGCTTTCTGGATGAAACCGGCGCCACGACGCGGCGCGATTTCGTCGGGCTGGAGGCCACGAGCGTGCAGCACCAGATCGATCATCTGAACGGCAGAATGTATTTCGACCGCCTGAGCAAAGTGAAACGGGATATGCTGCTGCGCAAGGCGCGCAAGCTGCGCGGCTGAAGGGCGGGACGTGTTATGCGTGTGATTTTCATGGGAACGCCGGAGTTTTCCGTGCCGGTACTGGAAGCGCTGGTTGCTGCCGGCCATGAGATTGCCTGCGTCTATTGCCAGCCGCCGCGCCCCGCAGGCCGGGGCAAAAAGGAACGACCGGTGCCGGTTGAGGCACGCGCCCGCGAAATGGGTCTGGATGTGCGCCACCCGGTCTCGCTGAAATCTGAAGAGGCGCAGAAAGACTTTGCAGCTTTGAACGCGGATGTGGCGGTTGTCGTGGCCTATGGCCTGATCCTGCCGCAGGCGGTTCTGGATGCTCCCGCGCAGGGCTGTCTGAACATCCATGCCAGCCTGTTGCCACGCTGGCGGGGGGCGGCCCCGATCCACCGCGCGATTATGGAAGGAGACACGCAGACCGGTGTCTGCATTATGCAGATGGAGGCGGGGCTCGATACCGGCCCGGTGCTCCTGCGCGAGGCCACGCCAATCGGCGCGGAGGAAACCACCGGCGCACTGCACGACCGGCTGAGCGCGATCGGGGCGGCGCTGATCACCCGGGCGCTGGAGGCCCTGCCGACGCTGGTGCCGCAACCGCAGCCTGAGACCGGCGTGACCTATGCAGCCAAGATCGACAAAGCCGAAGCGCACATTGACTGGACCTGCACGGCAGAAGAAAACGACCGCCGGATCCGCGGGCTCTCGCCGTTTCCCGGCGCCTGGACGACGCAGGGAGAAACCCGCATCAAATTGCTGGCCTCGCGACTTGCCGAGGGTGAGGGCGTTCCCGGCACCGTGCTGCACAATCCGCTGCGGGTCGCCTGTGGAGAGGGTGCGGTCGAACTCATACGCCTGCAACGTGCTGGTGGCAGCCCACAAAACGCTGATGAATTCCTGCGGGGCCGGCTTCTGACCCCCGGTACGGTCCTCTGAGGAGAAAGCGCATGTTTCCAACACTGATCGGCACCGTCGTCATCGCGGGCATCGTCGGATACATCGCCGAACGCACCGGCTTTACCCATAACGGGATCCTGCAAAGCATCATCATCTGCGTGGGCGGGGCATTTGTGTTTTACTTTATCACGCTGATGTTCGGCATCGGGTTCAGAAGCCCGGGCATGAACGCGGTACTGGCCTCAATAGGTGCGCTGATTATTGTGCCGTTTCACTGGCGCAAATGAGTTATTCCGCAGGGCTCGGCGAGAGCGCCTCTTCATCCTCGCGCACAGGCGCCCGCACGCAAAGCCGCAGCAGCGGTGGCACGGTCAGTAGCGTCAGAAATGCCGACATCGACAGCCCGCCAACAACCACAGCGCCGAGACCACGGTAAAGCTCCGATCCCTCTCCCGGAAAGACGACCAGCGGCAGCATGCCGAAAACGGAGGTCAGCGTGGACATGAAGATCGGGCGGATGCGGTTGCGCGTGGCCTCTTCGATGGCCTCGATGGGCGGCATACCCTCATCGCGCAGGTGGTACAGCGTCTGGTGCACGATCAGGATGGCGTTGTTGACCACGATGCCCACAAGGATGATGAACCCGAGCAGGGTCAGCATATCAAGAGGTTGCGTCTGGAAGGTGTTCAGCAGCGCCAGCCCCCCGACACCACCCGCAGCCGCAACGGGCACCGAGATCAGGATGACCAGCGGCAGTACGAAGCTCTCAAAGAGGATCGCCATGACCAGAAAGACGATCACAAGCGCCACCGCGAGGTTGATCTGAATGGCGTCCCAGGTCTGGCTCAGCTGATCGGCGGTGCCGGAGACGCTGACCCGTATGCCGTCCGGCAGGCCGCGTTCCGTCAGCACGCTCACAACCGCTGTCTCCAGCTTGTCAACGGCGGCGTCGAGAGGCAGAGCATCCGA
>CBDUCB010000103.1:0-11654 GCA_965365545.1 uncultured Roseobacter sp.
GGAGAGATTTGGCCCCGCATTTCTGGACGTTCTGCGGGAGGCGGGCTAAGTCACCTGCTGAGCGCGGACGGGGTCCGTGAGAGATATTCGGGGAACTGATTTATGCTGGTGGTGATTTCGCCTGCCAAGAGGCTCGACTGGAACGCAACAGACAGATCGGTGACCGAACCGGCGTTTCAGCAAGATGCCGTGCGTCTTGTGCGAACGGCGCGGAATCTGACGCTGGGCAATCTGCGCGATCTGATGGACCTGAGTGATGATCTGGCGCGACTGAACCGCGACAGGTTCCGCGCCTTTGAAGCTGAACCCCCGACTGACACCACGCGGCCCGCAGCCTTTGCCTTTGCGGGCGACACGTACCTGGGGCTGGAGGCCTCGAGCCTTGATGATGATGAAATTGCCTGGGCGCAGGATCATCTGCGGATACTCTCAGGCCTTTACGGGGTTCTGAGGCCGCTCGACGCGATCCAGCCTTACCGTCTGGAAATGGGCAGCCGGCTGAAAACCCGCCGGGGGGCGAACCTTTATGATTACTGGCGCGACAGTCTTTCAAAGGCTCTGAACGCTCAGGCCGAAACGCTTGGAACGGACCTTCTGGTGAACTGCGCCAGCCAGGAATATTTTGGAGCAGTCGCGCCCGACGCGTTGAAACTGCGGGTGATCACGCCGGGCTTTATGGAAGACAAAGGGGACGGGAAGGGGCCAAGAATGGTCAGTTTCTTTGCCAAAAAGGCCCGTGGAGCGATGGCGCGTTACGTCGTTCAGAACCGTCTGAGCCGCGCTGAGGACCTGCTTTCATTTAATACCGGGGGCTATGCTTATCAGCCTGATATGTCAGAACCTGACAGGCCGGTCTTTTTGCGTCCCTATCCCGCGGCCTGATCCGGTTCGTCGACCGGAGCCAGGACCCCGTCCGGGCAATGGGCCAGGATGCGGGAAATTATCGCAGCTTTACGCAGTGGCTTTGTCATGTAGTGATCCAGCCCGGCGTCAAGGATTTCTTTCTCATCACCGGCCATCGCATGAGCCGTCAGGGCGACAATCGGTACGCGTTCTCCTGTTCCGCCCTCCATCCCGCGAATTTGTCGGGCGGCCTCTTTTCCGTCGAGCCGGGGCATTGAGATATCCATAAAGATCAGATCGGGTTGAAACTCTTTCCACATATCGACCGCTTCCTGTCCGTCGCAGGCAAATTTCAGATCAATGTTCAGCGATTTCAGCATTTTGGAAAAAACGAGGCGGTTGGTTTTGTTGTCTTCCGCTGCCAGGATGCGCATCAGCCTCGTGCCGGTTTCATCCGGAGCGTCCCGCAGTTCCGGAACCGACTTCGCGGCAGTTTCATGAGCAGCGCGATGGCGGAACCCCGGGACCGGGGTGAGCTCGCGGGCGACACGTTCTTCGGCCTCACAAAGCCACCTGATCAGATCCGCGCGCAGGAACGGACGCTGCATGATGGTATCAACAGCATCCCCGTCCGCATTGCGCCGCGCAAGTCCGGCGTTCCCGCAGAGCAGCAGAACGGGCGCATGGTGGCCTGCATCTCTGAGAGCCCGCGCGATTTCAAAACCGTCAGAGATGCCGTCGGTGTGATCGGCAATGACCAGACTGATACCGGCCTGCATCGCGGCGAGCGCTGATTTTGCATCCTCGCCCGTAGTGACTTTAAGCCCCGATTCTTCGAGGTGACGGCGGATGATATCCCGCCCGGCCCAGTCCCGTCCGGTGACGAGTACATGCTGAAGCGTTGCGGGCAGTTCGGCAGCCGGCAGAATGGCCGGACCGTCCGTGGCCATGCGCAGATCGAACCCAAAGCAGGAGCCGACCCCTTCCTGCGATGTGAGCCAGACTTTCCCGCCCATCATGCCGATCAGCCGCTGGGTGATCGCGAGGCCCAGACCGGTGCCGTCAAACTGCCGGTTCCGTTCATTCTCCACCTGATTGAATTCACCAAAAACGTGATCGATGAGTTCATCGGGTATGCCGATGCCGGTGTCTTCAACGGTGATGGTCATATCAAGTGCTGTGTCATCCGGTGTCGGGGCGCCCTTCACGCGCACCAGTACATGCCCCGAGGTGGTGAATTTGACCGCGTTCCCCAGCAGATTTGTCAGCACCTGGCGAATGCGACCGGGATCGCCCACCACACGGGATGCGATCTGCATCTGATAGTCGACACAAAGCCGCAGCCCCTTTTCCTGCGCTGAAGTCTGCAACAGCGTCATGACGTCATGCACCGCTTTTTCCAGATCAAACGGTTCAGGATGCAGATCCAGCCGCTCGGCCTCGATCTTCGAGTAATCGAGCACGTCGTTGATAATCACCAGAAGCGCCTCGCCCGAGCGTTTGATCGTTTCTACATAAAGCTGCTGCTCTTCGCTCAGGTCGCCCTCTGCCAGAAGGTCCGCCATACCGACAACACCGTTCATGGGCGTGCGCAGTTCGTGGCTCATATTGGCGAGAAAAGCAGATTTGGCGCGGTTGGCGGTTTCGGCACTGTGACGGGCAGATTTCAGTTTTTTCTCATAGGCGACAGTCTCTGTGATGTTGAGGCCGAGCGAAATGATATCGCCGTCCGGGCCGCGCTGATCGAGCATTTTGATGTACTGACCGTTCCACAACCGGATCACCTGGGGGGCCGGGTCCGGCGATTGCACGCGGTCAATCATCAGCTGCCGCCACGCGGCGGGCGTGAGATCACCGGTGTTTACAATCCCCTCGTCGGTCAGCACCTGGAGGATCGTGACATAGCTGACCCCGGGCCGGATTTCCTCGAGCTTGTCAAAGACCGCCAGATAGGACGGATTGGCCATGATCAGCTCGAGGTCCGGCGAGAAAAAGGCAAAGCCGTCCTTGATGGTGCCGATCGAATGCCACAGGCGCCTTTCGACACGTTCGATTTTTTCCTGTGCGGCAGTAAGATCTGATTTTACCCGCTGGTTTTCGTCCCGCACGGTGGCAACTTCTGCGCGGGTCTCAACGATCTGATCCGAAAGATTGCGTGCGTGCTGTCCGAGTTTGCGGTTGGCGGCAAAAAGCTCTGCCTGCTTGAGCTCAAGCAGGCGTTCCGCCGCCAGTCTGCGGCGTCTTTCCTCCGCCATTTTATTGGCCAGGCTCATCGCGCAACATACATTCGTTAAACCACTGGTTTATCGGCCAGTATTGCGGATTTCGGTGAACATCGTCTTAAGCGGTACCGCACACCCGCGCCGAAGCCTGTTGCTCTTTGTGTCAGATTGTCAGGGTGCGGTCAGCGGCGGCCTTCGCGCAGCCAGGCGGCGGTAATCAGGGCGGCCGAGAGCAGCAGCACCAGCCAGCCGGGCAAAAGCGCTGTCTGGCGCACGTCGCGGGTTTCATAGGCGCCGCGCGGCGTAAGGCCGATCCAGTTGCGGCCCGCGGCCGGGCGGCCTTCGCGCACATCCCTGAGCCGTGGCAGACCATCCTCAATCCGGATGATCCCGCCGCGCAGACCCGCGATTACAGGTGCCAGGATATCGCCCGTCGCGATGGTCTGTTCAAACTCACGCGGAGCGGCCGGGCCGAGACCGATCACCGCAAGCTGATCACCGTTTTCCAGACGGTAGAGGCCGATCTCCGGTCCTTCATAGGTGGTGCCAAAAACGCCGGGGCTCATCTCGCTGAGGTCCAGCTCGACGGTATTGCCGGAGGGGTCGGTCAGCACCACGGGCGGGACGGTCTCTTCCAGCGTGCGGCGCTGAATGCGCATGGTCAGGCCGGTGGCCTGCGCGGTCAGTGCTTCTTCTTCGAGCTCAGGTTCTTTCATCATCCAGTGGGCCAGACGGCGCAGCAGCTCAAGCTGTGGCCCGCCGCCCTCATAGCCACGGTTCCAGAGCCAGGCATGATCGGAGGCGAGCAGTGCCACGCGGCCCAGACCCACCCGGTTAAGCACCAGCAGCGGCCGTTCGTCCGCACCGGTCATAACCACATTGCCGTCGGGGTCGGTAATTTCGATCTGGCGCAGCCAGCGGCCCCAGTCGCCGTTGTCGGGCAGATCGGTTGTCACAGGGTGGCGGTTACCAAGGTCGCTGACCACAGGGCGGTACGGCTGTTCGACCACACGTGCCGTGGGCGCTGCGGGCAGCACAGTACCGAGCGGCGAGCGGAAGATACTGTCGGCGCCGGCAAAATCCGGCCCGGCAGCGAACAGAACGGCCCCGCCGGTGCGGATGTAATTGGCCACGTTGTCTAGATAAAGCGCAGGCAGAATGCCGCGGCGTTTATAGCGGTCAAAGATGATGAGGTCGAAGTCGTCGATCTTTTCCAGAAAAAGCTCGCGCGTGGGGAAGGCGATGAGGGACAGCTCGCTGACCGGAACGCCGTCCTGCTTTTCAGGCGGACGCAGGATGGTGAAGTGCACAAGATCCACAGAGCTGTCCGATTTCAGCAGGTTACGCCATGTGCGCCCGCCTGGGTGGGGCTCTCCGGAGACCAGCAGGACGCGCAGGCGGTCGCGTACGCCATTCATCTGCACAAGCGCGCGGTTGTTGCGGTCGGTAAGCTCGCCCTCGGCCATCGGCACGGTAAATTCGATGACGTTGCGCCCGCCGTGTGGCAGGGTCACAGGCAGTTCAATGTCCTGATTCAGCGGCACCTGAAAGAGTTGCGGCTCGGCGCCGTCAACCGAAATTTCCAGCGGTGCGATACCGTCGCCCGCAGGTGCCGCGCCCATATCCTCAATGCGCAGGGTGAGCGTCACGGGTTCGCCGATGATGGCAAAGGCCGGCGCATTGCTGATTGACAGGCGGCGGTCCCAGTCGGTCTCGCGGCCCGTCAGCAACAGGTGCATCGGCGCGGGCAGATCTAGCGGCAGAGCGGCGTCATGCACGCGGCCGTCGCTGATCGCGACGATGCCTGCAATCCGGGCGCGCGGCTCTTCGGCAAGCGCGCCGGAAAGGCTGGTCATCAGGCGGGTGCCAGCATCGCCTTCGCCGTCAGGGACGACGATGCGACGGACTTCGGTGTTGGGGCGCGCGGCAATGCGCGCCGCAAGCGCGTCGGCAGCTTCCGTGCGCTGCGCAGGGCGGTCGCTCAGACCCTGGCTGGCGGTTTCATCCTCCAGCAGCATCACGATATCGGTGAGCGGCGCGCGGTCTTCCTGCTGATAGGACGGATTGCAGAGCGCACCCAGCACCACAAGGGCCGCAAGTCCGCGCAGAGGCCAGCCGTTCAGGCCGCGCAGCACCGCGAGTGTCACGCTGATCGCGGCGATGACCGCAACCATCAGCACCATGGCCCAGGGGACCAGCGGGTCAAAGATCAACGCACCGGTCATTGTCCGAGCCTGTCGAGAAGGGCCGGCACATGGACCTGGTCGGATTTATAATTTCCGGTGAGCACATGCATGATCAGGTTTACCCCGAAGCGATAGGCCAGCTCGCGCTGGCGCTCGCCGGTAAAACCGCGGCCCACGGGCACCATCGGTGCGCCGTTCTCCGAAATCGCCCAGGCAGCGGCCCAGTCGTTGCCGCCGATCACCACCGGCGTCACACCGTCGTTGAGGTTGCGGAAAGGCATGCCCTCAATCTGTTCGGCATCTGGCGGAGCGGCCTCGACCCAGACATCCCGGCTGGTATGGCGCCCCGGGAAATCCTGCAGCAGATAGAAGGTGCGCGTGAGCACGTGATCGGTGGGCAGCGGTTCCAGTGGCGGGATGTCGAGCGGGGCCGCGAGATCCTGCAGTTTGCGCCCGTTGGGGCTGGCACCGCCAAAGCGCGCGACATCGGCATCGCGGGTGTCAAAGAGGATCAGACCGCCGGAGCGCAGGTAGTCATTAAGTTTGGCATAGGCCTCGGAGGAGGGGCGCGGCTGGTCCGGGGTCACAGGCCAGTAAAGGATCGGGAAAAACGCAAGCTCGTCCATCTCCAGATCGACGCCGACCGGGGCCGCAGGCTCAACGGAAGTGCGGAAATTCAATGTTTGTGACAGGCCCGCAAGACCTGCGCGCGACAGATCGTCGACCCGCGCATTGCCGGTAGCAACATAGGCCAGCGCCAGTTCGGCCGTGGCGCTGAGCGCAAATTCATCGGCTGCGGCATTCGTGTTCTGCGCCTCTGCCTGCGGTGACGCCAGCAGCAGCGCACCAATCATCACGACAGCCGTCCGGTTGACGCGTCCGAGGAGCCGGCCTGAAAGCGCCAGCGATGCCACCACATCGGCCAGCAACAGCAGCACCGAAAGGCTCAGAAGCCAGCCAGCCACGGGTTGTTCCGGGGCGACGGCAAAACCGCGGACCGGAATATCCGCAGGCCAGGTGGCCTGCTCAAGGGTATCGCCGGTACTGATCACGTTGCGCGCCAGAACCCGGTCGCCGGAAGCATAGATCCCGGGCTGCATGTCCGGGCCGGCCGGCGCATTAATGAGATCGGTGCCTGAAACACCGGGCAGCGTACCTGCGTCCGACAGGGTTCCGTACCCGTCCATCACCTGTTCGGGCGTCCATGTGGTGCCTTCCATCTGTGTCAGATCGGGCGTGCCGGCGGAGGAGGACACGGCAAGCCGTTCCAGCATCCGCACAAAGAGCCCCGACAGAGGCAGGGTGGACCAGTCTGCACTGGCGGTGACATGAAAGAGCACGATTTGTCCCTGACCCATGGTCTTGCGCGTCACCAGCGGCGTGCCGTCGGTGAGCTCTGCAATGACACGTTCGGCCAGCGTCGGATCGGGCTGGGCCATGACCTGACTGGTGATCTGCACGTCATCAGGGATATCCAGACCGAAAAAGGGTGAGTTCTCTCTGAAGGGCGCAAGCGCTTTGGGTTCTCCCCAGCTCATCGCACCGCCCACCGTCCGGCCACCGGAGCGCAGGCGCACGGGCATCATCGGGTCTTCGTCCACGCGGGAGATATCGCTGGCGGCGATCCTTGGGCCGGCAAAGCGCAGCAGGAGGCCGCCTTCTTCGATCCAGTCGCCCAGCCCGCCGGCTTCGGACGGCGAGAGCGTCGCCACATCTGCGAGAACAATGACATCGGGGTTGGCGGGCAGCACATCGCTCAGCGATCCGCGAATGAGATCGGCATTGGGTTCAAGCGCCTGTTCGAGATAGTGCAGCGGCGACAGAAGCTGCAGCCCTTCACGGCTTTCACGCCCGGCGATCAGGGCAACCTCACGCCGGCTGAGCGCGTCATCCGCGAGCGTTGTGGCCCCGGCTGAACGCTGCCCCTGCAGGTCAAACCGGGTGATGCGCGCGCGCAGTTCGGAGGGCAGCGACAGGGCGGCTGTCGCCTCTGTGGCGCCTTCGGCAAAAGTCGCGGTGGCGGTCGCCAGAATGCCTGCGTTACCGGCAGGGTCACGCCCCCGGGCCTGCAGGATCACCTGACGTTCGGGGCCGGGGGTGGCGCGGATTGCGGTCAGTTGCACCGCGCCATCCTCAAAACCTGCAGGCGCCATGGCCAGCACATTGGCGGCGGTCTGGTAGACTTCAACCGCGCCCGCGCTCTCCAAAGCGTCAAGTACCGTGTCGCGGCCCGGATATTCGAGCCCGTCGCTGAACCACAGCGTATCAAATGCGCCCAGCTCTGCCGCGAAGCCGGCGGCCCGGGCAGTGCGCGCCTCATCCGGTTGCCAGGGGGCGGGGCTGAACCCGGCAAGCCGGTTGCGCCAGACATCGGCTGCCTGAAACACCGGCGGCTCAGGGCGTGCCATATCAAGGAAGGCCACCGGCCGCCCGGCGCGTCCGGCCCGTGTGAGCTGTGCCTCGACCGCGTCGATCTGATCGGACCAGCGGGTGGCGCCGCCCCAGCTGCCATCCAGCACGATCAGCAGCGGACCATTCCCCTGCGCGCTTTCCTCTTCGGGGTTCAGAACCGGCCCGGCGAGGCCGAGGATGATGGCCGCAACCGCCAGCATACGCAGCAAAAGCAGCCACCAGGGCGTACGGTCGGAGACGCTTTCGTCATCTTTGAGCCCGAGGAGCAGCGCCACGCCCGGAAAAAGCCGGCGCACAGGGGCCGGCGGCACAGCCCGCAGAATGAGCCAGAGTACCGGCAGCGCCAGCAGCGCCAGCAGCAGCCAGGGCGCGGTAAACCCGATCCCTCCCAGAACAGTCATCGCAGCCCCCCGGTATCAAGCGCACGGTAGAGCCACAAAAGAGCCGCCTGCGCCGGTCGGTCGGTGTGATGCATGCCATACTGCCAGCCGGTGATGGCGCAAAGCTGCGTCAGCTCATCTTTGCGGGCGGCAAGACGTTCCAGATAGCGGTCGCGCAGATCGTTGGCTTTGAGCGTTTCGTGGCTGAGACTGCCGCCGACACTTTCAAAAATGGTGCGCCCGCTGAAGGGAAAAGCCTCTTCTGACGGGTCGAGCACGTGCAGCAGCACGCCGCGCACCCCGCGGTCGGCGGCTTTGGTCAGCGCCAGCGTCACCTCGGCGATGTCACCCATGAAATCCGAGATAAAAACGGCGCGGGCCGAGGGGATCATCGCGCGGTGTTCCGGCGGGCTGTAATCTTCGGTCGCATCCTGCGTGAACATACCGGCAAGCCGCAGGATCTGCTGATTGCCGCGACGGGGCGGCAGCGAGGTGCCCGTGAGCCCCACACGTTCCCCGGCACGCACCAGCAAAATGGCGGTGGCCAGACCCAGCACGCGGGCGCGGTCGGCCTTTTGTGGCAGATCGTCATCGCTGGTGAAGCGCATCGAGGCACCCTGATCGACCCAGAACATCACCGACTGAGCGATCTGAAGCTCGCGTTCGCGCACATATTCAACGTCACCGCGCGCCGAGCGGCGGTAATCAATAATACGTCTGCTGTCACCGGCCTGCGCCGGGCGGTATTGCCAGAAATCATCGCCCATACCTGCACGCCGCCGGCCGTGATCTCCCAGCAGAACGGAGCCTGCAAGATGCTCGGCGCGGGCCAGCAGCGCGGGCAGGGCGGCGGCTTCGGTCTCTGCCGCGGCGCGAAGGACGGTTTCCGGTGTCACGCTGCCGCTTTCCCTCCGGCGAGTTCTGCGGCGGTGGTCTCGATAAGGTCGGTCAGGCTGTCACCGCGCGCCCGTGCGGCGAAATTGAGCGCCATCCGGTGGCTGAGCACCGGGCGGGCCATATCGAGAACATCTTCGGACGATGGTGCCAGCCGTCCCTGCAACAGCGCGCGCGCCCGCACGGTCAGCATCAGTGCCTGAGCGGCCCGCGGTCCGGGGCCCCAGGCCACAGTGTCGCGCACTCTCTGGCTGACACCGGGTTCATCAGGGCGGAAGGCCCGCACCAGATCGAGGATCATCTCAACGACGCTTTCGCCCACCGGCATCCGGCGCAGCAATTGTTGTGCTGCCAGCAGCTCAGCTGCGGTAAAGACTTCGGTTGATTCCGCCTCTCCCTCCCCGGTGGTCGCCAGAAGAATATCACGTTCCGTATCGCGGTCAGGATAGGCCACGTCGATCTGCACAAGGAAGCGGTCAAGCTGTGCTTCGGGCAGGGGATAGGTGCCTTCCTGCTCAATCGGGTTCTGCGTGGCCAGCACATGGAACGGCACACCGAGGCTGCGGCTTTCGCCTGCAACAGTGACTGTTTTCTCCTGCATCGCCTGAAGCAGAGCGGATTGCGTGCGCGGCGAGGCGCGGTTGATTTCGTCGGCCATCAGAAGCTGGCAGAAGATCGGGCCCTGAATGAAGCGGAACGCGCGGGAGCCATCGGCGGCCGTATCAAGCACTTCGGAGCCCAGAATGTCGGCAGGCATGAGGTCGGGCGTGAACTGAACCCGGTTGCCGTTGAGCCCCATCACCGTCGAAAGGGTCTCCACCAGGCGGGTTTTGCCCAGTCCCGGCAGACCAATCAGCAAACCGTGACCGCCACAGAGCAATGCGGCCAGTGTCAGGTCAACGACGCGTTCCTGGCCAATGAACCGGTTGGTGATCGACGCTCTTGCGTTTTTGAGTTTTTCGCCCAGCGCTTCGATCTGACCGACCATGTCTTCTGCTTCGCTCATGACAATGTGCTCCGATGAATTATATATCTGATGTAATCCTATCGCGCTCAGGGGAAATGGCAAAAGCAATGAGTGGACAAAAAACCGTTACACCGTCGGCAGAAAGTCTTGCTGCTTCGTTAACTGCCACAAAAACACGCGGTTTACCGCCTGTTCACAAGTGGAACCCGCCGTTTTGCGGCGATCTGGACATGCGCATCGCCCGTGACGGGACCTGGTTTTATCAGGGAACGCCCATCGGACGGCCCGGGCTGGTGAAGCTTTTTTCATCGATTCTGAAGATGGAAGACGGAAAATACTTCCTCGTAACGCCGGTGGAGAAGGTCGGGATCACCGTTGATGACGCGCCTTTTGTCGCGGTCGATTTTGAGGCGACCGGCAACGGCGCAGAGCAGACCCTGCGTTTTACCACGCAGGTCGAAGACGAGGTGACGGCCGGGCCGGACAATGCAATCCGCGTGGTGCGCGATCCTGAAACCGGTGAGCCCTCTCCTTATGTGCATGTCCGCGCGGGTCTTGAGGCGCTGATTGACCGCAAGAGTTTCTACCGGCTGGTGGATATTGGCGTTCATCATGACGGATGGTTCGGGCTGTGGTCCGGTGGCGCATTTTTCAGGGTCATTCCGAGTGACCAATTGCCCTGAGCGACAAAAGAGTACGCCGGAACGCAGAGATCACAACAAGCGAAAGGGCCGGAGATGAAAGACAAAGGCACAGCGGTCATTATTGGTGCCGGGAGCGGTCTGTCCGCATCGGTTGCGCTTCGGCTTGCAGACGCAGGGTATGATATCGTTCTGGGCGCGCGCGACACCGGCAAACTGCGGGATCTTGCGGACCGCACAGGCGCGCGCCGTGTCTCGCTTGACGGCAGCAACCCTGACGAGGTGGCGGCACTTTATGCGGATCTGCCCGGTCCGCTCAGGGTTGCGATTTATAATCCATCCGCGCGGATCAGGGGCGATATTGCAGAATTAGACCCTGAAACAGTGCGCAAGGCAATTGAGGTCACGGCCTTCGGATCGTTTCTGACGGGCCGCGAAGCTGCCCGCCTCATGCTGCAGAACGACGGTGAGACAAAGGGGACAATTCTCTTTACCGGGGCTTCTGCCGGGGTAAAGGGCTTTGCGGGTTCTGCCACCTTTGCCATGGGCAAGTTCGCACAGCGCGGTCTGGCACAGTCGATGTCACGCGAGTTGCACCCCAAAGGCATTCACGTGGCCTGGGTCAATATTGACGGGGGCATCTCAAACCCCGACCGTGAAGGGCGCGCGGATGATGGCAGCAATGCAATGCTGGACCCTGATGCGATTGCGGAGAGTTATCTGCATCTGATTGAGCAGCACCGGTCCGCCTGGAGCAGTGAAATTACGCTGCGGCCCTGGGTCGAAACTTTCTGAAAGCGCCGCTCCGGGCGGGGCGCAAACGGGACGGGTTTGGATGGTGAAACTGGCGGCCGACCTGAGCATGTTGTGGACCGGCCTGCCCTGGGCGGAGCGGTTCGAGGCGGCTGCTATGGCAGGGTTCACCGGTGTTGTCGTGCCCTTTCCTTATGACAATCCGGCGAAAGACACTCAGATGGCGCTGCTGCGCAATGGTCTGACGCTCGTGATGATCGCCACCCCGCCGCCTAATTATACCGGCGGGGCGCGCGGCTTTGCGGCTTTTCCGGGGGCAGGGGACAGGTTTGGGCATGAGCTGCGGCGGGCGCTGC
>CBDUCB010000104.1:0-11440 GCA_965365545.1 uncultured Roseobacter sp.
GCAAAGCCGTAATGCCTGAGCCAGCGCAGGTCGGAATCGAAAAACGCGCGCAGATCGGGGATCCCGTACTTCAGCATCGCGATCCGGTCTATCCCCATGCCGAAGGCAAAGCCCTGCCAGACATCCGGATCAACGCCGCCGGCTTTAAGCACATTGGGGTGCACCATGCCGGAACCCAGCACTTCAAGCCAGTCGTCACCCTCACCGATGCGCAGCTGCCCGTCGATCCAGGAGCACTGGATATCGACCTCGGCCGACGGCTCCGTAAACGGGAAATGCGACGCGCGAAAACGCGTCTCGATGCCTTCGATGCCGAAAAAGGCTGAGAAAAACTCCTCCAGCACCCATTTCAGATTAGCCATCGAGATGTCTTTGTCGATCGCGAGTCCCTCGATCTGGTGGAACATCGGGGTGTGGGTCTGGTCGTAATCCGCGCGATAAACGCCGCCCGGACAGATGATCCGCAAGGGCGCGCCCTGCGCCTCCATGGTGCGGATCTGCACCGGCGAGGTATGGGTGCGCAGCACGTGCGGCGGGCGGTCGTCACCTTCCGCGCGGGCCATATAAAAGGTGTCCATCTCGGCACGCGCCGGGTGGTGTCCGGGAATGTTCAGCGCGTCGAAGTTATACCAGTCGGTGTCGATGCGGGGGCCCTCAGCAACCGTAAAGCCCATCTCTCCGAAGATCGCTGTGACCTCTTCGGTGACCTGGCTTACCGGGTGAATCGTGCCCTGCCGCCCGGGACGCGCAGGCAGGGTGACATCGAGCCATTCCGTGCGCAGGCGCTCATCAAGGGCGGCATCCGAAAGCGCGGCTTTGCGCGCGGCCAGCGCAGAGTTGATTTCGTTTTTCAGCGCGTTCAGAGCGGGCCCTGCGACCTGGCGCTCTTCGGGCGTCATGCGCCCCAGTTCGCGCATCTTGAGAGATACCTCACCCTTCTTGCCGACAGCGCCCAGACGGATCGCTTCCAGCGCGTTCTCATCGGCCGCATCCGCGATCTGACCCAGGTATTTCTGCTTGAGATCGTCCATCTCTGCCTCGCCCTTAAAACCTGCGCCGGTGTTCTCAGAAATGTCTGCTGATTGCAAGACTACGGAACGGGCCTGCCGGTTGACCTGAAACAAAGACGCGGTGTGGGGCGCCGGCTACTCTGGGTACAGGCCCCTGCCCTGTCACAGGCCGGGAGCAGCCACGTTTCATCGTGAAAGGAGTGTGCCGTGAAAGTTCAGTGTGTATATGCGACGGTCGAAGGGCAGACCGGCAAAATCGCCGGTTTTATTGCAGACCGGGTACGGGCCCGCGGTGACGAAATCGCCCTCTTTAATGCGGATGAAACAGATACAATTGCCTTTGACGGAGTGGATGCGGTGATCCTGGCCGCGAGCGTGCATCAAAGGCGGCACCCGCGCGCGTTTGAAGCTTTTCTGAGTGCAGCCGGCAAGGAACTGGCCGGTCTCGATACGATGCTGATTTCCGTAAGCCTCAGTGCGGCATTTCCCGAGGGGCTTGAAGAGGCCGGCGAATACGTGACCGAAATGAAAATGCGCACCGGGTTCGAGCCTGACCGGGAACTGCTCGTGGCGGGTGCCGTGCGCAACAATCACTACGATTACTTTGAAATGCAGGTGGTCCGTCACGTGGTGCTGCGTGACCGGCCCTATGACGCGAGCGTCTCAGACTATGAATTTACCGACTGGGATATGCTGGCCGCTGCCGTGGACAGTTTTCTGTCATAACCGCCGCGGCCCGTCAGCTGTCGAGATAAAAGCGCAGCGTCGCCTCGACACCATCGGCGTGCAACGCCGTAAGCCAGCCTGAGAACTCTTTGGCAAAACCGGCGTTATCGCCCAGATCACCGTAAAACTGGCGCATGCCGAGCCAGTGTGCCGGGTCTTCCATCGCTTTGACGGCGGCAGGCTGCAGCAGTTCCCAGTTCGGATCGTTGGGGGCGACCAGGCTGCCGTCTTCGCGTACGCCGGTGCAGTACCGCGCCCAGAGCGCCGACACCAGCGCCAGACCGGGGACAGGTTTGCCTGCCGCAAGACCATCGCGGATCGAGGGCATGATGAAACCGGGATGTCGGCTCGAGCCGTCGAAGGCCACGCGGCGGGTGGTGTCCCGGATCTCGGGATTTGAAAACCGCCCGTCAATCAGATCGAGATAGGCGAGCGGGTCGATCCCGGGCACCGGTTTTACATGCGGCGCGATTTCATCAGTCACGACGCGTCGCAGAAAGGCCCGGATGACAGGATGCGCCATGGCGCCCGCAATCGTCTCTACACCAATGATTTCGGCCGGATCCGCGATGACCTGATGGCCGCCGTTGAGGATGCGGATCTTCATCACCTCATAATCGTGCACATTGTCGGAGATCGTTGCACCGGCATCCTCCCAGGCGGGACGCCCGGCGCAGAAGGCATCCTCAATCACCCACTGGCGATAGTTTTCATGGGTCACCGGGGCTGCGTCATCGATGCCAAACTGATGCGCCAGCGCGATCTCGGACGGACCGGTCGCGGGCACGATGCAGTCTACCATCGAATTGGGGAAGGTGCAGTTGTCATCGATCCAGGCCGCCAGAACCGGGTCGGACATCTGCGCAAGTGACACCACCGTCTGGCGCAGGATCGCACCGTTATTCTGAAGGTTATCACAGCTCTGCCCGGTGAAGGGGCCGGTGCCGGCGTCGCGCCGTGCCCGCAGGGCCGCAATCATCGCACCGAAAGCGGTGCGCGGAGTGTCGGGGCTGGCCGCGTCGTGCAGGATGTCGGGGTGGGCGGCATCGAAACCGCCGGTGGCGGGATCTACATAATACCCGCCCTCGGGTACAGTCAGCGAGACAATCCGGATGGCCGGGTCGCTCATCTGTGCGATCAGCGGGCCGTTGCCGTCCTGAACCGGGACGAAACCGATCATTGAGCCTGTGATTTCGGCAGATTTCCCTTTCGGGTCAAGCTCGATCAGCGTGCAGAGACAATCCTGCGCCAGCAACCGTTCGCGCTGTGCGGCATCGGGGGCGCGCACGCCCGCACCGATGATCGCCCAGTCAAACGCCGCACCCTGCTGCATCAGCCGGTGCAGATACCACGCCTGATGCGCGCGGTGAAAATTGCCAAGCCCGATATGCACGATACCGGGGGTCAGTGCGCTGCGGTCATAGGCCGGACGGCTAACCGCTGCCGGCACTTCATCCAGGCGCGCGTTGCTGAGCTTTACGAGTTCGGTTTTGTTCATAGCATCTGCCATCAGCTCATCCACTGTCCGCCGTCCACATTGTAGCATTGCGCGACGATGTACTCCGCCTCGTCGCTCGCCAGGAAAACCGCCATTCCGGTCAGATCCTCCGCACGGCCCATACGTCCGTGCGGCACACTGGCGGCCACTTCTTTCTTCTTCTGCCCCGGCGCCTTACCCTCGTGTTTCGCGAAGAAGGCATCCACACCGTCCCAGTGCTCGCCATCCACCACGCCGGGCGAAATGGCATTCACATTGATACCGTGTCCGATCAGGTTGAGGCCCGCCGACTGGGTCAGGCTGATGACCGCGGCCTTGGTGGCGCAATAGACTGCCACGAGCGGCTCGCCCCGGCGCCCGGCCTGGCTGGCCATGTTGATTATGCGGCCTTTGACGCCCGCATCGATCATGTGCCGTGCAACTGCCTGCATGGTAAAAAGCGTACCACCCACATTGATGTCGAACACCCGGGCATAGTCGGCCCGTTCGATCTCCACCAGCGGGGCGGCGGTGAAAAGGGCCGCATTGTTGATCAGGATATCGATCTGCCCGAAGGCCTCAATCGTCTCAGACACGGCCCGGTCGATGCTGACCTGACTTGTGACATCCATCTCAACGGCAATCGCCGCCTCCCCGATCTCTGCCGCCGCCTCCCGTGCGCGGTCGATATTTATATCCGCGATGGCGACGCGCGCGCCTTCGGCGACATAGGCCCTGGCAAAGGCCAGCCCGATGCCACGGGCCGCCCCTGTGATCAGTGCCGATTTGCCGCTCAGCCGTTTCATGCGATCCGCAGCCCCTGCGCATCAAAGCGGTGGATGACATCCGCGCGCGGCGTCAGCTGGATCTTGTCGCCGTGCCGGTAGCTGACCTCACCCGGTGCGCGCACCGTGATCGTCTCACCCAGACCCGTCTCGTGGATATGAAAGAAGGTATCGGAACCCAGATGCTCCGCCACACCGACGGTGCCTTCCCACATACCGCCGGTATCTGTGACATTAATATGCTCAGGCCGCACGCCGATCATGTGGGCGTCGTGCTTTTTCGCTTCCGGCCCTTCAATCAGGTTCATTTTCGGTGAGCCGATGAAGCCCGCAACAAAGGCGTTGCGCGGAGTATGATAAAGCTCCAGCGGGCTGCCCACCTGCTCGATATGGCCTGCGCGCAGCACCACAATCTTGTCGGCCATGGTCATGGCTTCGACCTGGTCGTGGGTCACATAGATCATGGTCGTCTCAAGCCGCTTGTGCAGCTCGGAGATTTCCAGACGCATACCCACGCGAAGCGCGGCGTCGAGGTTCGAGAGTGGCTCATCAAAGAGGAAGGCCGATGGCTCGCGTACAATGGCGCGGCCAATGGCAACCCTCTGGCGCTGACCACCCGAGAGCTGGCCCGGACGCCGGTCGATGTAGTCGGCAAGGTTCAGCACGCTGGCAGCCCCGTCGACACGGCGGTCGATCTCGGCCTGATCCATCTTTGCCATCCGCAGCGGGAAGGCGATGTTTTTGCGCACCGACATATGCGGATAAAGCGCATAGGACTGGAACACCATCGCAAGGCCGCGTTTGGCCGGTGGTACGTTGGTCGCGTCATTGCCATCGATGCTGATCTGGCCGGAGGTGATGTCCTCAAGCCCTGCAATCAGACGCAGGAGGGTGGATTTACCGCATCCCGAGGGGCCGACAAAGACGGTGAATTCGCCATCCTGGATTGTCAGATCGAGCGGTGGAATGACCTCTACGTCGCCGAAGCTCTTGGTCACTTTTTCGAGTTTAATGCTTCCCATGTTCCTGGTCCTTATTTCACCGCGCCAAACGTCAGGCCGCGGACAAGTTGTTTCTGGCTGAACCAGCCAAGGATGAGGATCGGCGCGATTGCCATCGTAGAGGCGGCCGACAGTTTGGCGTAGAAAAGGCCTTCGGGGCTGGAGTAGCTGGCGATGAAGGCCGTGAGCGGGGCAGCTTTTGCCGCGGTCAGGTTCAGCGTCCAGAAGGCTTCATTCCAGGCGAGGATGAAGTTCAGCAGCAGCGTCGAGGCAATGCCCGGTACCGCCATTGGCGTGAGCACATAGAGGATCTCCTCTTTGAGCGATGCGCCGTCCATCCGTGCCGCCTCAAGGATCTCGCCGGGGATCTCTTTAAAGTAGGTGTAGAGCATCCAGACGATGATCGGCAGGTTGATGAGCATCAGGATGACCACGAGAGCGATGCGCGAGTCCAGCAGCCCGAGTTCGATGCAGATCAGGTAGATCGGATAAAGCACCCCGACGGCCGGCAGCATCTTGGTGGAGAGCATCCAGAGCAGGATGTCTTTGGTCCGCCTGCTGGGCACAAAGGCCATCGACCAGGCCGCCGGCACCGCGATCATCACACCCAGCAGCGTTGAGCCGCCCGCGATGATCACCGAGTTCCACAGAAAGCGCATGTAGTTGGAGCGCTCCTGAACGACCGAGTAGTTTTCCAGCGTCCAGTCAAAGAACAGAAACACCGGCGGGTCGCTGATGGCCTGGGCTTCGGTCTTGAAGCTGGTCAGGACGGTCCAGAGGATCGGGAAAAAGATCAGCAGTCCGATCGTCCAGGCGATGGCGGTATTCAGCGCCTTGCGATTGTTTGTAACAGCACGTGCCATGTCCGCTCCTCCCTAGTTATCGAGGTTTTTGCCGACGATGCGCATCAGGAAGATGGCAACGATATTGGCAAGAATGATTGCATAAACACCGCCCGCGGATCCGAGCCCGACGTTCTGGCTTTCCAGCACCCGCTGGAAGATCAGATAAGACAGTGTTCTGGTGCCGAAGGCGCCACCGGTGGTCACGAAGATCTCTGCAAATATCGAGAGCAGGAAGATCGTCTGAATGAGCACCACGATGGTAATTGCGCGCGCCAGATGCGGCAGGATGATGAACCAGAACCGTTTCAGGAACGGTGCGCCATCCATCTCGGCCGCTTCAAGCTGCTCGCTGTCCAGCGACTGCACCGCAGTAAGCAGAATGAGCGTCGCAAAGGGCAGCCACTGCCAGCTCACGATCAGCACAATCGATTCCATCGAAGCCTGGCTGAGCCACTGCACCGGCTCTGCGCCGAAAAACTTCCACAAATGTGCGAAAAGGCCGTTTACCGGGTCCATGAACATGTTTTTCCAGACCAGTGCTGACACCGTTGGCATCACAAAAAAGGGCGCGATCACGAGGATCCGGACAACGCCCTGCCCCCACATCGGCTGATCCAGAAGCAGTGCCAGAATGACACCAAAGAAAATTGTAATAACGAGAACACCGCCCACGATAACAAGTGTCGTGATGACGGAGGGCCAGAAGGCGCTGGAGCTGACGAACCGGACGTAGTTGTCGAAACCGACCCATCCCAGATCACCGCCGCGCATTGGCAGGTACTTTTTAAACGAGAAGATCAGCGTCATGATCAGGGGCACCAGCATCCAGCCCAGAAGCAGGATCACTGCGGGGGCCATCATAAATCTGGCCGCTGATCGGGATTGCTGCGTGGCCATCGGATATACCTCTCCCGTTAACGGACAAGCCGTTTTTGTTGCGGATGTATTGTGGAGATCAGAGTGTAGTGCGGGGGACCGGCCTTTGACCAGCCCCCCGTCCGGGAGGTCCGCTTAGTAGCCAGCGGATTCCATTACGTCGGTGGCAATCGCCTGTGCTTTTTCAAGCGCTTCGTCAGCTGTCTGCTGACCGGCAAGAGCTGCAGAGAACTCCTGGCCGATTTCCGAACCCATGCCGGCCCACTCGGGGATGGCTGCGAACTGGACGCCAATGTAAGGCACCGGATCCACGGTCGGGTTGTTCGGGTCAGCGGACAGGATGCTGTCGAGCGTCATCTGAGCGAAGGGAACGTCTTTGTAGTTGGCGTTCTCATAGAGAGACGTCCGCGCGCCGGGAGGTACGTTTGCCCAGCCTTCGTTTTCAGCAACCAGCTCAATGTAGCCAGTGCCTGTTGCCCATTCGATGAACTCTTTGGCAGCTGCCTCTTTCTGTGTGCCGGCAGGGATTGCCAGCGCCCAGGCCCAGAGCCAGTTGGAGCGTTTGCCCAGACCGTTGTCGGGTGCCAGCGCAAAGCCAACCTTGTCCGCCACAGTCGAGTCGTCGGGGTTGGTCACGAAGGATGCCGCAACCGTCGCGTCAATCCACATGCCGCATTTACCCTGCTGGAACAGCGACAGGTTTTCGTTGAAACCGTTTGTCGAAGCACCCGGAGGGCCCGCGTCGTTCATCAGGTCGATATAGAAGTTCAGCGTGTTCGACCATGCTTCACTGTCGTACTGAGGAACCCAGTTCTCATCCACGATGCGCGCGCCGAAGGAGTTGGACATCGCCGTCAGGAAGGCTGCGTTTTCGCCCCAGCCGGCTTTGCCGCGCAGACAGATGCCGTAGATTTCGTTTTCTTTGTCGGTCATGGCGCGTGCGGCCTCACCGATGAATTCCCATGTGGGCGCGTCAGGCATTTCCATGCCGGCGGCTTCCATCAGGTCGGTGCGGTACATCACCATGGAGCTTTCGCCATAAAACGGTGCCGCATAAAGCGTGCCGTCCAGCGACAGACCACCGCGCATGGCGGGCAGGATGTCGTCGGCGTTGTACTCATCGGAGAGATCGTCGAGTGGGACGAGCCAGTCGTTGGCAGCCCAGATCGGTGTCTCATACATGCCGATTGTCATGATGTCGAAGGCACCGCCATTGGTGGAAATGTCGGTTGTGACGCGCTGGCGCAGAACGTTTTCCTCAAGCGTGACCCACTCAACGGTGTGGCCTGTCTTTTCGGTAAAATCGTCGGTCAGACCCTGCATGCGGATCATATCGCCGTTGTTCACTGTTGCGATGGTGAGTGTTTCGGCAGTGGCGCCGCCGGCAAAAAGCCCGAGCGCAGTAGCCGCACAAAGTGCGTTTCTAAAAGTCATCCTGGTCCTCCCTAAGTTGGATGCTAAGATGAGATTAGTGAAACTTTGTGCGCTGCGTCAACATAAAATTTTACGCACGTAAATTTTTGTGGCCCGATCAGGCGGACTCCCGCATCACCAGTCTGCCCTCGATGAAACGTTTTTCATGTGGCAGATCAGCGCCTTCGATCACCGCCACCAGCAATTCGCAGGCTTGTTGTGAGATGGCCTCAAAATCCTGAGCAATCGTCGTCAGCGGCGGACACGTAAAGCGAGAGAAGGGATGATCGTCCTGCCCGGCGATGCGAATCGCACAGTCATCGCCCCGTCCGACCCGCAGGCCTTTCTCATAGGCGGCCGTCAGCAGCCCGATGGCGAGCCTGTCATTGCTGCACAGAATGGTGTCGGAGGTAAAGGCGCCGGCCTCAAAAGCGCGCAGCCCTTCTTTGTAGCCGATCTCTTCAAATCCCCAGCCGGTGCCCGCCGCCTGGATGATCTCGGGCGTGTGGCCAAGCCTCTCCATCGTCTGCACATAGCTTTTGCTGCGCTTGCCGGCGTTCGGGTTAGCCGGTGTTTTCATCTCAAAAAAGCAGGGCGGTGGCCCGGTGCGGCAGAGATAATCAACCATCAGCCTTGTGAACTGCGGGTTATCCGCGCCGACAAAAGCCGCACCCAGATCGCGCAGCTCGCTGTCAAAGAGCACGGTGGGTACATCTGCACAGAATTTCTCGACTGCGCGGTGATCCGATCCGCGTCCCAGCGGCGCCATCAGCACGCCCGCCGGTTTCAGCGCGCGCAGCGATTCCAGCACTGCCACCTCGTAATCCGCATCACCATGCGCTGAAAACACCGTGGGGCTGTAGCCCGCCGCCACACAGCGCAGCTCAATCGTGCGGGCGAATTCGCCAAAGACCGGGTCTGCAAGATAAGGTACCACAATGCCGACATTGCGTGTCAGCTTACGGTTCTGGTTCATTGCAAAGACGTTCGGTCGGTAATCGTATTTCGTCAGCGCATCCTCGATCCTTTTGCGCGTTGTGGGGCGCACGCTTTCGGGATTGTGGAAATACTTGGAGACCGTCGGCCGCGACAGCCCGCTCATGGCGGCGAATTCCTCCATGTTACGTACCCTGTGGTTCGACATGGCCGGGTCTGTCCTTCCTCGGAGCTCTGCGCGCATCACCACGGAGAGAATTTACAAAATTGCGCTCAAAACTTGTCGCGCGTAAGATTAAACAATCCAGCCGAAAAGAAAATATGTCAAGTATCAGGACTGTTTCGTCTCACTTCCGGCCGCTGCGCTGTCTGCAGGTGCTCTTTATTGCCGCAGAACCGAAGCGAGAAATTCCTGTGTCCGCGCCACCTGCGGCGCCGAGAATATCTGCTCAGGCGGGCCCTCTTCGACGATCACGCCGCCATCCATGAAGCACACACGGTCGGCCAGATCACGCGCAAAGCCCATCTCATGGGTGGCCAGCAGCATGGTCATCCCCTCTTCGCGCAGCTGGCGCAGGACGGCGAGCACCTCGCCCACGAGTTCCGGATCAAGCGCTGCGGTGATTTCGTCAAAAAGCATGATCTCAGGCCGCATGGCCAGCGCCCGGATCACCGCCACGCGCTGCTGTTGCCCGCCTGAGAGCTGATCGGGGTATTTGTGCATATGCTCCGCGAGGCCGAAGCGCCGGAAAAGCGCTGCGGCGCGTGCCTGCAGGGCAGCGGGCGCCTCAAGCAGTACCCGGCGCGGGGCGAGGGTGACGTTCTCCAGCGCCGACATATGCGGAAAAAGGTTGTAGGACTGAAAAACAATCCCGATCCGCCGCCGCACAGGCCCCAGATCAAGCCCCGGCTCAGAGATGTCCTGCCCGTCGAGCAGCACGCGGCCCTCGTCGATGGGCTCAAGCTGATTGACGCAGCGCAGCAGCGTGGACTTGCCCGACCCTGAGGCTCCGATGAGGCAGATCATCTCGCCCTCGGCCACTTCCATATCGATGCCGCGCAGCACCGGATTGGCCCCGAACGACTTTTCGACACCGCGCAGAGAGAGCTTAGCTTCTGGCATCGCGGTCCCGGTTCAGCAGATAGTCGGCATAGCGCGTAGCGGGCACGGTCACGATCAGGAAAATCACCGCTGCCGCTACGTAGGGCGTGAAATTGGCCAGCAGACTTTTGAAGATGCCCGCCTGGCGCAGGATTTCGACCGGCCCGATAAATGACAAAAGCGCCACGTCCTTCTGCAGCGCCACGAGCATGTTCATATTCGCAGGCACGACGCGCCGGATCGCCTGGGGCAGGATCACATAGCGCATGGTGTCGCGCTCGCTCAGACCCAGACAGATTGCAGCGTTGCGCTGGCTTGCATGCACGCTTTCGATGCCCGAGCGCAGCACCTCCGCGACATAGGCCGAGTAGGTCAGCACCAGCGCCACGGTGCCCCAGATATAGGGCGAATTCCAGGGCCGCGACAGGCCGAGCCCCGGCACGCCGAAGCCGATGAGATAGATGGTCAGCACCACCGGCACGCCGCGAAAGACATCCACATAGACCGCGCCGAAAATCCGCAGCGGAAAGAACGCAGGACGACGCGCGCCCCGCGCAAGGGCAACCGCCAGCCCCAGCACGAGGATGAGCGGCACCGACCACGCGAATATCATCACATCGATCAGAAAAGCCTGGAGCAGCGTGGGGAACGTCTGTGCAAATACGGTCGGGTCAAAGAAGCTCGCGCGCACCGCCGGCCAGCCGGGTGCCAGGGGCACAAGCAGCACGATGGCCGCGAGCACGGCCAGCGTGCTGACGGCCGCAATGCTCAGCGCACGGCGGCGTTCGGCTGCTTCATATGCCTGCCTGCGGTTCACCGGATGCGCCGGCGTCAGCGGATAAGCGGCACGCCCGTGGCTTCCTGCAGCCACTCAGCCTCGATCTGTGCCAGTGCACCGCTGGATTTCAGCGCACCTAAGGCGGCATCGACGCATTCTTTCAGCGCGCTTCCCTCAACCATCAGCGCACCAAAGTGATCCGGGTCGGAGGTCGCATCGGGGGCAAACTGGCCCAGTACCTGGCCACCATCGAGCACCACTGCCGAGAGGTAGAGCGCCGTTGGCAGGTCAAAGAGGGCCGCATCGATCTGGTTTGCCTTCATCGCCTCGACAACATTGGCGTTGTCGTCATAGATCAGCGGGCTGCTGTCGGGAGCGATCGTTTCTGTCACGACCGGCAGGGCCGTGGTCGAGGCCACAACACCCCATTTCAGTGCCTTGAGCTGATCCAGTGCCGGCGAAAGGTCGTCGCCGCCCCGCACCAGCACGGC
>CBDUCB010000105.1:0-11431 GCA_965365545.1 uncultured Roseobacter sp.
ATTCACGTGGATCGCCGGGAAGGGCAGCTGGCCCTGCTTCCCCAGATCATAGAGGCGGTGCACGCCGGTGGTTGTCTCTTCCGAGCCCCCCCTGATCTGGTCGCGGATTTTGGTGAACCAGCCCGGGCTCGCTTCCATGCGCTTTTTAATCTGCGTCTTGATGACTTCCTCTTCCTCGGAAGTCGGTACCGGGATGATCTCCTCGCCGGCTTCGGCGCGTGCGCCCAGCAGGACATAGAGGGTCGCATCACCGCCGTCATCGAGGATCATGTTCGGCCCGTCCGGGAAGTCGAAGGATTTGTCGAGGTAATCCCAGTGCTCTTCCAGCGACTGGCCTTTGATTGCGAAAACCGGCGTGCCCCCTGCGGCGATCGCGGCCGCTGCGTGGTCCTGGGTGGAGAAAATGTTGCACGACGCCCAGCGCACATCAGCGCCAAGGGCTGTCAGTGTCTCGATCAGAACCGCAGTCTGAATAGTCATGTGAAGAGAGCCCACAATGCGCGCGCCTTTGAGCGGCTGGCTCTCGCCGTATTCCTCGCGGCAGGCCATCAGGCCCGGCATTTCTGTTTCGGCAATATCCAGCTCTTTGCGACCGTAAGCGGCCAGTTCAATGTCTTTGACGATATAATCGTTGCTCATCTTCGGGTGATCCTATCCATGCGGTTTGACCGCGCAGATACCATCGCCCCGGCAACATGACAATGCGTCACCATACCCTTGTGGTTAAGGATGTCCTCACTGCCGGCCCGGCCGGATGGTGCCGGACAGACCCGCCCGGTTTGTCAGCTTGCAGAGCCTTTTACACGCGGTGCTTCTTCGGCGTCAAAGAAATCAGTTCCGGCCGCAACAACACAGCTGATGCCTTCGGGGCTGGTGATCAGCACGGTAAACGTACCGGTTTTGCTGGACGCCCAGATTTCCATGACACTGAGCGCAGACCGCGTCTGTTGCAGACCGCCCGCTGTCAGATGCTCATCGTATTTGGATGCAAGTTTTTCGACGACCTTGTCCCGGTCGCCGCAGTTGGCGGCCTGAGCCATGGAGGCCGCAGCCAGAGCTGTGGCTGTCAGTGCTGCTAGTGTGAGATGCCTTTTCATGACATCCTCCTTTCCTCTTTCTCTCGCTCGATGCGGGAAGAGGACATGACCCGGGAAAGGCTGTGCCCTCCCCCCCTGGTACTTCTTATATCGCGACCACGAGCCCGGTTTACAAAGCGCGGGTCATCAATAATCTGTGGCAGCTTGCACTCATCATACTTCAGGTCTGCGCCGGAATTAGGGCACAAAGCAGGCGTAACCGACGGGCAGTGACTAAATGGCAACAATAAACCGGGCATGGCAGCGGATGTTGTCGGGGCGCAGGCTGGATCTGCTGGACCCGACGCCGGTTGATATCGAGATCGAGGATATCGCTCACGGGCTTGCTTTTGTCGCGCGCTGGAACGGGCAGACGCACGGCGATTATGCTTATTCGGTGGCTGAGCATTCCCTTTTGACAGAGACTATTTTCGGCCGGATCGCGCCCAAAGCACCGCCGCGCTGGCGGCTCGCCGCTCTGCTGCACGATGCGCCCGAATATGTGATCGGGGATATGATCTCGCCGGTCAAGGCGGCGGTCGGTCCGGGGTACGGCGCGCTCGATGAACGGCTGATGGCGGCGATCCACATTCGTTTCGGCCTGCCCGGCGCGCTGCCTGTTTCTGTCAAGAAACAGATCAAACGCGCCGACAAGATCAGCGCCTGGATGGAAGCCACGCAGATCGCCGGGTTTTCCGAAACTGAGGCGACAAAGTTTTTCGGGCCGGCAAATGCTGCTCTTATGGAGGGTCTGCAAATCGTTCTGCGGCCCCCTGTCGAGGTACGCCGCGAGTTTACAGCGCGCCATCACACCCTGCTGGAGCAGATAAAGTGATCACCGTCCGGACGCCGACGCCGCTTGATACCAGGCCGATGGCAGAGCTGCTGAATGCCATCATCAAAGAGGGCGGCACCACTGCGCTGACCCGTCCGGTAACAGGACAGGATATCGCCGGCTGGATGGCCGAGGATGCGGACCGCTCTGCCTGGCAGGTGGCGCTTGATGAGGCAGGGGCGGTGGTCGGCTTTCAATGGGTCTGCCCCAAAGAAAAGCTTCCTCCCGTGGCATGTGATATCGCGACCTTCGTGAAAATCGGCCGCACCGGTCTTGGCATCGGATCAGCGCTTTTTACCGCAACGGCAAAGGCAGCAAAGGCGCTTGGATATTCCTGGATCAATGCAACCATCCGGGCCGATAACACCGGCGGGCTGACCTATTACCAGAGCCGCGGCTTCCGCGACTGGCACCGCGAAGAGGCGGTAACGCTCGACAGCGGCCTGGTGGTGGACCGGATCAGCAAACGCTATGACATCTGAGGGTCAGCGCGGAGAGCGTTTCGCCAGAATACGCTGCAACGTGCGCCGGTGCATGTTCAGACGCCGGGCGGTTTCGCTGACATTGCGGTCGCAAAGCTCAAACACCCGCTGGATATGCTCCCAGCGCACGCGGTCGGCACTCATCGGGTTCTCGGGCGGGGGCGGCAGATCGTCACCCGTGGCCAGCAGCGCATTCACGATATCGGCGGCATCCGCAGGTTTCGACAGGTAATCCACCGCACCGATTTTCACCGCGGCAACGGCCGTTGCGATAGCACCATAGCCTGTCAGGACCACGACGCGCGCATCGGGGCGTTTTTCGCGCAGCACTTCGACCACATCAAGACCATTGCCGTCTTCCAACCGCAGATCGACAACCGCAAAGGCTGGCGGGCGCGCCGTGGCAATCGCACGCCCGGCCGCTACAGAATCCGCAGTTTCAACGTCGAAACCGCGTTTTTCCATCGCCTTGGCCAGCCGGCGCAGAAACGGTTCGTCATCATCGAGCAGCAGAATGGTTTTTTCCGCACCGGGCGCGAGTTCCGAAATGTCAGCCATATGCGCACTGAGACCTTTTGTTATCTACCTTTGACCTGACTATATGTGCGCCTCACCGGGTCAGGTCAAACAACCCTTTATCAGAGGTGCCGGTTTTTCAGGCATTTGAGACAAAACAGGCGACAGTGTCGGCCATTTGCTGCGGCGTTGTTTCACGGCGGAAAAACTCAACAAATCCATGCTCCGGCAGCACAAGATAGCTGAATGTCGAGTGATCCACGAGGTAAAATTCGTCGCCGGTGTCCTGCGCCTTGTAATAGGTGCGATAGGCCTGGCTTGCGGCTTTTACCTGTTCGGCCGATCCGGTCAGTCCGATCATGCGCTCATGCATGTTCGCCGCATAATCGCCGACAACCTCAGGCGTGTCGCGCGCCGGGTCGATCGAAATGAAGACCGGCGTGACGGACATATTGCGTTCCGCCAGAACATCGACGGCTGCTGCATTGCGCGCCACATCAAGCGGGCAGACATCCGGGCAGAAGGTATATCCGAAATACACAATCGACGGCTCTGTGATGACATCGGCGTCGGTCACAGTGTCGCCCTGCGCATTTACAAGCTCGAACGGGCCGCCGATGGCGCCCGCGCCGCCGGCGATCTGACTGGCGCGGCACTGGGCAAACTGATCCCCGCCGGTTCTGTCACGGCTGACAAACCAGAAAACGCCGACAAAGACAGCGACGCCCAGAAGGGCAAGCGGTGCAAGCAGGCGCGTGTTCATATCAGTCTCCGTCGTGGCGTTGAGGTTGATCCCGTCAGGGTGCAGTCCTAACGTCCTGTGTCATGAGTGCAATTCAATAACCGGTGAACGTAATGGCCGAAGAAAACGTCAGCCCCCCCAGCGGAGAGGTCCGGGCCAACTGGATCCGGTTGCGCACGCTTATTGTGCTGCGCTGGTTTGCCATTGCCGGACAGCTCACCGCAATCACCGTCGCACAACACTGGTTCGGTCTGCGGCTCGATCTGGGTTTGTGCTATCTGGTGGTCGGTGCCTCGGTAATCTCCAACCTGGTGGCGATGTTTGTCTTTCCCGAAAACAAGCGTCTGACCGAAGTGGAAAACATGCTGATCGTGATGTTCGATCTGCTGCAACTGAGCCTTTTGTTGTTTCTGACCGGCGGGCTCAACAATCCTTTTGCGCTGCTGATGCTTGGTCCCGTGACGATTTCAGCGGCGGTGCTGACAATGCGCTCGACTGTGCTTCTGGGCAGTGTGGCGATCTTGTCGGTGACGATTCTGTCGCAGTTTCATCTGCCGTTGCGCACCGATCAGGGGCTCATTCTGGAAATCCCGGAAATCTTCGTTTTCGGCAACTGGATCGCGCTGATCATCGCAATTGTCTTTATCAGTGCCTATTCCGCGCGGGTAACCTCGGAAATTCACTCCATGTCGGACGCTCTTTCAGCAACGCAGATGGCACTCGCCCGCGAGCAGAAGCTGACCGATCTGGGTGGTGTGGTGGCCGCTGCCGCACATGAGCTCGGGACGCCGCTGGCGACGATCAAACTGGCCAGCGGTGAGCTTTACGAAGAGCTGGAAGACAGGCCCGATCTGCGCGAGGACGCCGCCCTGATCCGGCAGCAGGCCGACAGGTGCCGCGACATTCTGCGTGATATGGGTCGCGCCGGCAAAGATGATCTGCACCTGCGCCAGGCCCCTCTGATGGCGGTACTGGAAGAGGCCGCAGAGCCGCACACCGGGCGCGGCAAACGGGTGCATTTCCGCGCCATGTCACCCGAAGCGGAACAGCCTGCCATTCTGCGCAAACCCGAGATCATTCACGGGTTGCGCAACCTGATACAGAACGCGGTCGATTTTGCCCATTCCGAAGTCTGGATCGAGGCCGACTGGAGCGAGACCCGGATTTCACTGCGCATTATCGATAACGGACCCGGGTTTCCTGCCGATCTGATCGGCCGTATCGGTGATCCGTTCGTGCGCAAACGCCGCGCGTCGTCCGGCGGGCGCATGCGGCCCGGATACGAAGGCATGGGGCTCGGTCTTTTTATCGCCAAGACACTGCTGGAGCGCTCGGGCGCGGAGCTTGGATTTGCCAACGGGCGCGATCCTGCGTCCTCCTCTGCCCGGCGCGCGGACAGTTTCGGCGCAATCATCGAAGTCATCTGGGAGCGCCGTCACCTTGACGCCGTTACCGGTGACAGCCCGGCCCCGACGGGCGTCAATCAGCCCATTTCCGTCTGACACAGACCGGCAGATCCGGAGTTCCCGTTAAGAATGCGTTAACCATGCTGCCTGTACTACTGACAGGCTTGCCGTGGCGACAAAGGGGCGTGGCATATGACTGTCTGGGACATCGCAATCAGCGCAGGTGCTGCCATCGTCAGCACACTTGCAGCGCTTGTCTGGATCCTCTCTCCGCGCGGGCAATCGCTGGCCACCGGGCGCAGCATGTCGCGACGGCTTGCCGAGGGTGTCTCATTTCTCTTTGATAATAAAAGCCTGCACCATGCGTCCGAGACCGCAATGCAGATGTATAATCTGGTGCCCGGGCAGGACGACTGGCAAACCTGGCGCGACCGGATGCTGTCGCGCTTTCCCGATGTGCCCGCCTCACCCGATGCCGCCGACGGCGAAAACATCACCGTCCAGGCGCGCCACGTCGAGGATAAAGCGACCCTCTGCCTGACCCGGCGCGGGCGGTTTACCCAGGTTCAGATGATCGAAAACGGACTGCCCGGCGCGACCCAGACGCAACAGATGCGCGCGCTTACTACCGAGGCCAATCACCTGCGGCGCGCCAGCGACACGACCTCCCATGCCATCTGGCAGGTGAATGAAGATGGCAAGATCACCTGGTACAATGCAGCCTACGAGCGTCTTTACAGCCAGCTCCACAATGCCAGACCCCGCGACGACCGGCCGGTGTTTGAAATCGACACCCCGGTTGGCGGCACCACAGATACTCAGCGGGTTTCGTCCCGGTCATCAAACGGTGCCCGCAAGGACTGGTACGATGTCAGTGCCGTCCGGGTGGGCGGGATCACGGTCTTTCACGCACTTAACGTCAATGTGGTTGTCCGGTCGGAGATCGCCCAGCGCAACTTTGTTCAGACGCTTGCCAAAACCTTTGCGCAGCTTTCGATCGGACTGGCGATTTTTGACCGGAACGGGCAGCTTGCCCTTTTTAATCCGGCGCTGATCGATCTGACCAGTCTGCCTGCTGATTTTCTGAGCGGCCGCCCAACGCTGTTGTCGTTCTTTGACCGTATGCGCGAAAACCGCCGGATGCCGGAGCCCAAGAACTACAAGACCTGGCGCGAAGAAATTTCTGATGTGATCGCGGCCGCCACCGACGGGCGGTATCAGGAAACCTGGACGCTGGAGAGCGGGCAGACCTATCGCGTCAAGGGCCGGCCGCATCCGGACGGTGCCATCGCCTTTCTCATAGAGGACATCAGTGCCGAGGTCTCCATGACGCGCAATTTCCGCGCTGAGCTCGAACTCGGGCAATCGTTGATGGATACCTTTGACGAGGCGCTGGTGGTATTCTCCTCAACCGGTGTGCTCAGTTTCTGCAACCGGGCGTACCGCGAGCTCTGGGGGCTGGATCCGGACAGCTCCTTTGCCGATGTGACGATCAGCGATTCCGTGCGGGAATGGAAACGCATGTGTAAATCCGGCGCGCGCTGGCCTGCGCTGGTGAATTTTGTACTCGATTACGGCGACCGTGTGGCCTGGGAAATGCCCGCGACGCTTTCGTCAGGCGTGCCGCTCCTGTGCACAGTGTCGCGCATTGCCTCCGGTGCCACGGTTGTCAGGTTCGTGCGCAGCAACAACCTGCCCGCGCGCCGCCGCAGGACAATCGCTGCCGACAGAACCGGCAGCAGCGCCAACTAAGCACTTGCAGCCCCGGGTGCGCGGGGTAAGCATGCGGCATGACCGCCCGGACGCTTCACCTTGATCTGCTCACCCCCGATGAAACCGCTGAGCGGGCTGCGGCGCTGGGAGAGCGGCTGAAACCTGCGGATGTGGTGCTGCTCTCGGGCGGTGTCGGCGCGGGAAAAACCCATTTCGCCCGCGCGCTGATCCGGTCGGTGCAGGAGGTGCCTGAAGATATCCCATCGCCGACATTCACCCTCGTTCAGACCTATGAGACCTTGCGCGGGACACTCTGGCACAGTGATCTTTACCGGATCGGCTCCGTCTCTGAAATTGAAGAGCTTGGTCTGGCGGAGGCGTTCTCAGAGGCGGTCTGCCTTGTGGAATGGCCCGACAGGCTGGGCGATCTGCGCCCGGAGGACGCGCTTGAGATCGAACTGCGCACAGGGGCCGACGAAGACGAACGGCACCTGACCGCCCGCTGGCAGGATCCGAAATGGGACGACCGTCTCAGGGCCTGGGCCGCATGAACGAACGGGCAGATCTCCTGACGGCATTTCTGGAAGGCAGTGGCTGGGCCGACGCGCAGATCACGCCGCTCGCGGGCGATGCATCCAACCGGCGGTACGACCGGCTGGTGCATCAGGATGGCAGACATGCCGTGCTGATGGATGCGCCACCCGACAAGGGCGAGGATGTCCGCCCCTTTATCGACATTGCACGGTTTCTGCGGAACAGGGGGCTGAGCGCACCGGACATTTTTGCGGTTGATGAGGCTCGCGGGTTTCTCCTTCTCGAAGATCTGGGCGATGATCTTTATGCCCGCCGGATCGCCGCTGACCCGGATCTGGAGGTGCCGCTTTATGAGGCTGCCGTTGATGTGCTCACAGCGCTGCATCAGGTGCCCTCGCCGCTGGCCCCGCGCTATTCCTCTGACGTTTCCACGCCGCTCGCCGCCCTCGCCTTTGACTGGTATCAGTTCGGTGCGACCGGTGCGGTTGACCCGCACGCGCGGCAGGCGTTTACCGACGCCTTTGCCCGGACCCTGGCCCCCCTCGATGCTGAGCTCGACGTGCTGATCCAGCGGGACTACCACGCTGAAAACCTGCTCTGGCTGCCGGGTCGGGATGGGGCCGCACGGGTTGGTCTGCTTGATTTTCAGGACGCCATGACCGGGCACCGGGCCTATGATCTGGTCTCTGTGCTGCAGGACGCGCGCCGTGATGTGACACCGGCAACAGCCGCCGCGATGTTCGACCGCTATGTGGCGGAGAACAGTCTTGAAAAAGAGGCCTTCAGCCATGCTTATGCCCTGATGGGTGCGCAGCGCAATCTGCGTATTCTGGGTGTCTTCGCCCGGCTCTGTCTGCGCGACAACAAGCAGCACTACGTTGATCTTATCCCTCGCGTGTGGGGGCATATCGCCACAAACCTCGAGCATCCTGCGCTTGCCGAAATCAGGCCGCTGATCGACGGGGTTCTGCCGGAACCTGACGCGGCGGTTCTGGCGCAGCTCAAATCGATGTGCGGCGCATGCCGGGCGCTGTAATGCTCTTTGCCGCCGGTTTCGGGACGCGCATGCGCCCGCTGACCGACGACCGGCCGAAACCGATGATCACGGTCGCAGGCCGGCCGCTGATCGATCATGCTCTGGCGCTGGTCCGGGAAACATCTCCCGACAGGATTGTGGTCAACCTGCATTACAAGCCTGGCCCGCTGATCACCCATCTTGAGGGCACCGACGTCGTCACCGTAACGGAAGACCCTGACATTCTGGATACCGGGGGCGGGCTGAGAAACGCTTTGCCACACCTCGGAACGGCGCCGGTTCTGACGATGAACCCCGATGCCGTCTGGACAGGACCGAACCCGCTGCAGGCTCTCTACGATGCCTGGGACGGTGACCGCATGGATGCTTTGCTGATGTGCGTGCCGCTGGTGCAGACCGTCGGGCGCGGCGCGCCCGGGGATTTCAGCATTGGCGCGGGCGGACATCTGAACCGGGGCGGTGATCTGGTTTACGGCGGTGTGCAGATCATCAGCACAGCACTCCTGCACGACATTCCGGACTCTGTCTTTTCGCTGAACCGCGTCTGGGATCTTATGCATGCACGCGGCAGGCTTTTTGGTCTGGTGCACAGCGGGCGCTGGTGTGACGTCGGGCATCCGGATGGCATTGCCGCTGCCGAGGCGATGCTGGAGGCAGACAATGGGTGACGCGCCGCGGATCCGGGGTCTTTACGGTCTCGCCTGCGGGGTCGATTTCCCGCGCGCTCTGGTCGATGGCCTTCTGCAGCGGTTCGGGGATGCGCCGCCCGAAGCGCTGGCGCGGATCACGCTGGTGGTGAATACCACGCGGATGCGGCGGCGAATACACCAGCTGTTTCACGAAAAACAGGCTCTGTTACTGCCAAAAATATGCCTGATCACGGAACCTGACAGGATTGACCCGGCGGTCACGCTGCCCCCGGCGGTTCCGCCCCTGCGCCGCAGGCTTGAACTGATTGCACTGGTGTCCCGTCTGCTGCACAACCAGCCGGAACTGGCACCGCGCGCCTCTCTTTATGGTCTGACCGACAGCCTGGCCGCACTGATGGACGAGATGCAGGGCGAAGGCGTGCCAGCCGGAAAGCTCGCCGGTCTGGACGTCTCGGACCAGTCCGGTCACTGGCAGAGGGCGCAGGAGTTTATCCGTATTGCGCAGGATTATCTTGCCGATACCGCAACCCTGCCGGACAGCGAGGCGCGGCAACGGGCGATGATCGAGACCCTGGCCACCCGCTGGGCGACCCGCCCGCCAGCGCATCCGGTGATCATTGCAGGCTCCACCGGATCACGCGGCACGACGCTTTTGCTGATGCAGGCCGTAGCAAATCTGAGCAATGGCGCGATTATTCTGCCCGGGTTCGATTTCGATCAGCCGGCGGCAGTCTGGGAACAGCTGCGTGACGGGCTGGTCTCCGAAGATCATCCGCAGTACCGGTTTCACCGGCTGATGCAGATGACCGGGCAGCGACCCACTGACATAACCCCCTGGCATAACACGCCGCCACCATCGCCTGCGCGCAATGCGCTGATCTCGCTGTCGCTGCGCCCCGCGCCCGTCACCGACGCCTGGCTCACCGAAGGGCCTGCGCTGACCGGCATCGCGCAGGCCACGTCCGGCATCACACTGCTTGAGGCACCCGGTCCCCGGCAGGAGGCGCTGACCATCGCGATGCGCCAGCGGCAGGCCGCCGCGGACGGCATTACCGCCGCGCTTATCACACCTGACCGGATGCTGACCCGCCAGGTCACAGCAGCACTGGATCTGTGGAACATCCTGCCCGACGATTCCGCAGGCAGCCCGCTGCATCTGTCGCCCCCGGGGCGGTTTCTGCGCCATATCGCGCGACTGTTTCACCAGCGGCTTGATGCAGCGGCCCTTCTGACCCTGCTCAAGCATCCGCTGACCCATTCCGCCAGCGCCCGCAATGAACATATTCTCAACACACAGCGGCTGGAGTTGCGGATCCGCAAAGACGGGCTGCCGTTTCCCGACCGTGAGGGGCTTTTGCGTCTGATGCACCGGGATATGGAACGGCATGAGGGGCTCGGCGACTGGCTTGCCTGGGTGGCGGACACGTTCACGGACCGCGAGGCTCCGGGCGATCATCGTCTGCCCGATCTTGTTGCCTGGCATCTGACCCTGGCGGAGGCTGCGGCCCGCGGCCCCGATGGTCCGGACAGCGGTGAGCTCTGGCAGAAGAAAGCAGGCCAGGAAGCACGCGCCGTGTTGCAGCGCCTGACCGATCAGGCGCGTTTCGGCAGCGATATGTCCGCATCAGACTATGCCGATCTGAGCGGCGCGCTGCTGGCCGAGGGCGAGGTGCGCGACCGCGACGCCCCGCATCCCGGCATCATGATCTGGGGCACGCTGGAAGCGCGGGTGCAGGGCGCGGATCTGGTGATCCTCGCGGGGCTGAACGACGGCACATGGCCGGAAGCCCCCGCACCCGATCCCTGGCTGAACCGCGCGATGCGCCACAAAGCGGGGCTTTTGCTGCCTGAGCGGCGTATCGGGCTGGCAGCGCATGATTACCAGCAGGCGGTGGGCGCCACTGAGGTCTGGCTGACACGGGCGATCCGGTCCGATGACGCCGAAACAGTTGCCTCGCGCTGGCTCAACCGGCTCGGCAATCTTCTTGCGGGGCTCCGGGACAACGGCGGGGCGACAGCGCTCGACGCGATGCGTCAGCGCGGTGCGGCCTGGCTGGCCCGTGCCGACGCGCTGGAAAAAACGCATCCTGTTGCCGCCGCCGCGAGGCCCTCGCCCAGACCCCCGCGCGCCGCCCGGCCTGACGCGCTTTCAGTTACCGAGATCAAACGGCTGATCCGCGACCCTTATGCGATCTACGCCCGTCATGTCCTGGGTCTGCGCCCGCTTGGCCCGCTGGTGCAAAGCCCGGACCACCTGATGCGCGGCATTGTGGTCCACGATATTCTCGAAAAGTTCATCAAGGATACGCTGGAAGATCCAAAAGCGCTGACCGCCGGGCATCTTTCGCAGGTTGCGCATCAGATGCTGCAGGACGGGGTGCCCTGGCCTGCCGAGCGCGCACTGTGGCAGGCGTTGCTGAACCGCGCCGCACCCCGGTTTG
>CBDUCB010000106.1:0-11426 GCA_965365545.1 uncultured Roseobacter sp.
TTCATCACATGCGCCGGCGAGAAAAAATGCAGCCCGATGACGTCTGACGGGCGGGCTGTGGCCGCCGCGATCTTGTTGACATCCAGATAGGACGTGTTGGTGGCCAGTACCGCACCTGGTTTGCAGACCGCGTCGAGCCGTCCGAAAACCTCGCGCTTTACGTCCATATCCTCAAAGACCGCTTCGATCACCAGATCCGCGTCACTCAGGGTTGCGTCCCGGGTATCGCAAATCAGGTCCTCGCTCAGCATCCTGCTGTGTTGCTCTGCGGTAATTTTGCCGCGTTTGAGCGCACCTGCAAGATTTCCGGCGATGCGTTCGCCTGCAGCCTGCGCGGCATCCTGTGTCATCTCAAGGAGCGTGACACGCAACCCCGCCAGCAAAGCCGCCGTGGCAATGCCAGCTCCCATCGTTCCACCGCCCACAACACCGATCTGCTCAACCTGCCGTGCCGGGGTATCCTTCAGTTCCGGCAGATGGCTGACCTGACGCTCGGCAAAAAACGCATGTATCATGCCTTTGCGCTGATCGGTCTGCATCAGATCATTGAATATCCGCCGCTCTTCCGCCAGGCCCTCGCCGAAGGGCAGTTCAGAACTGGCCTGCACGGCGCGGACCGCAGCGGCAGGTGATATCTGCCCGCGTCCCTTTTTCAGCACCTCTTCATAAACCGCATCCCAGTCAAGTGGCTCAGGTCCCGGCAATTCGCTGACCGGGCGTCGCGCAGCACCCTCTGCCAGAAGACTGCGTGTGTATGAAAGGCCCGCCTCTTCCGGATCGTTCTCGGTAATTTCGTCAATAATACCGAGCGCCAGCGCCTCACGGGCTCCGAGGTGCCGGCCGGAGGTAATCACCCCGATGGCGTCTTTTGCCCCGCAGATGCGCGGCAGCCGCTGCGTTCCGCCAGCCCCCGGTATAAGGCCGAGATGAACCTCGGGCAGACCAACGCGTGCCGTCGGCTGCGCAATCCGGTAGTGCGCCGAGAGCGCAACCTCAAGCCCGCCACCGAGGCTGACGCCATGCAGGGAAGCCACGACAATCAGCGGCGAGGCCTCAATCCGGTTGCACAGATCAGGCAGGTGGGGCTCCTGCGGTGGTTTTCCGAACTCACGGATGTCTGCACCGGCGATGAAGGCACGCCCGTCGCCCACAATAAGCACGGCGCGCACCCCGGTGTCTGCTTCTGCCCTGTCCATACCTGCGGCGAGACCGGCGCGAACCTCCTGGCTCAGCGCGTTGACCGGCGGGTTGGCGATGCGAAGGACAGCGATATCTCCGTCTCGCCGGTAGTGGATTTTATCTGTCATGAAGCTCCGCCTTCCCTTGTGATCTGCGCGCGGATCGAGATGGCCGGGGCCTGATCTGTGCGCTGCTCAAGTGAGTGTACCGTGGCGCGCAGGGCCGGTGCCACCTCTTCGCGCAACCGCTGGTCCGTCAGACTTCCCGTGGGTCCGCCGCAGGAAAACCCGACCGGCTGCCCCAGCGCCGGCGCGAAATAGGGCACGCCCACTGCATTCACGCGACCGGGATAGCGCATCTCCCGCGGGACAATGGTAAAACCGTCGCGCATCAGTTGTGCATAACCGTTTTTGCGAATTGCGCGCAGGGCTGTTCCAGGCTTCAGGCGTTCAAAGCGTGCGTCATCGAGCGCACCAAGCACCGCCTGCCCCGAAGACGAGCCGAGCAGCGGGATGCGGTGCCCGCTCTGCGCACCTACCGTCTGGCCTGTCGCAGGATGCCAGGCGCGCAACAGGACCATCAGATCCCGATATCGCACCGAGACCGCAGTGAGCGTTCCGGTCTTGTCTGCAAGCCGCTGCATGTCACCTGCGACAATCTCCAGAAATGGCACGGACAACGTGGCAACCGTGCCCAGCACCAGAGCCGCAGGTCCCGGGAAAAACCTGCCGTTACGGCCGTTCTGCGACAGATATTCCAGCTCGGACAGGGTATAAGTCAGACGCGACACTGTTGGTTTTGGCAATCCGGTGCGCTCAGAGATCTGGGCATGGGTCAGGCCGACATCCTCGATGGTGAAAGCCTCAAGTATACGCAGCCCGCGCTCCAGCGTATTTGCAAATTTCCTGTCGGTACCGGTCTGCGACATCACAAAAGGCACGGCACTTGCGAGAGCGCAGATTGCAGGCAACCATCTGTTTTTACCATCATTTAGGAAATCACCTTCCGGGACGAAATGCCTGCCGTTTTACAGGGTAAAACAACACCTGCATCGAGGCAAGTCACCCCGCCCGGTAGATAAAACACCGTCCGGGCACTGCGTCCCGGGGCAGTTCCGTTTCCGTCAGGCCGGTGAAAAACATCCGGTCGCTGGAGACCATCAGGCCGCCCGGTGCCAGTAAAGGCTCGATCACCGGGGATATTTTCCGCGCGAACTCAATGTTCTTCTGCGCATTGTGTCCGCCAAGATCTGCGTGGATGAGCGACGCGGTCGGGCCGAACCGTTCCAGCGCAGCCGGCAGGGTATCGAACACATCGCCGAGCAGAACATGATCGTCCGGCGGTGTGCTGTCAGGATGCGACGCAATCGCCCTCTCAAAGACGAAGATATCGCGATCGGGCATAATCTCACACATGTGATGATAGGTGCGCCCGTTGCCCAGACCAAGTTCAAAGACCGGCCCGGGCAGACCCGATGTCTGCTCTGCTGCATGGTTCAGACAGGCCCGCTGCGACACCATGCGGTTAATAAAGATATCAAGACGGCTCATTGGGGCTCACTCCGGTCGGTTCTATGCATCAGATGCCCTTTTTGGGAGAAAATGAACAGCACAAAGCCAATCACGCCTCTGTGCGCTGGACCTGAGGCGTGAAATCGCGTTGACTGTAAACGTCGGGGGGCACGCGCATTTTCCCGGCCGGAAAACAGCCAGGGAAGCGAACAACCGCAGATGACCCCATTGCTGGATGTCAAGAATCTGAGCATCGGTTTCGGGGCCGGGGAACCGGTTGTCCGGGATGTAAGCTTTGAGGTTATGCCGGGCGAAACTCTGGCACTTGTGGGGGAAAGCGGATCGGGCAAAACCATTACCTGCCGCTCGGTTCTGCGCATTCTGCCGGATGCGGCGCGCATCAGCAGCGGCGAGATTACCTTCAGCTGCAAAGGCAGCACGCGGGATCTGCTGAAGATCCCCGAACGCGAGATGCGCGAAATACGCGGCGATCAGATTTCGATGATCTTTCAGGAACCGATGCGATCGCTTTCGCCGCTGCACCGGCTGGGCGATCAGGTGTCCGAAGTGCTGCGTCTGCACCGTGATATGGGCAAAAGCGAGAGCAAGCGTACGGTGCTGGAAACCTTTGAGCGGGTGGGCTTTCCCGATCCTGAGCGGGTCTGGCGATCTTATCCGTTCGAAATGTCCGGCGGCATGCGCCAGCGCGCGATGATCGCTATGGCCATGGTGGCGAAACCTGAACTGCTGATCGCGGACGAGCCGACAACCGCACTCGATGTGACCACCCAGGCGCAGGTTCTGGGCCTGATCAAGGATCTGCAGAAAGATACAGGCATGGCCGTCATTCTCGTCACCCATGATCTGGGCGTGGTCGCAAATATGGCCGAGACTGTCGTGGTGATGAACAAAGGCCGCGTGATGGAGAGGGGCCCTGCGCCTGTGGTGCTTGGTTCTCCGGCACATGGTTATACGCGCAAACTCTTTGCCGCGGCACCGCAGATTCCGGAGGTGGCCGCCCCTGCCCGTGCCGCAGCACATGATGATGTCATCCTCGATCTGCGCAATGTGTCAAAGACGTATACGATGCGTGCCGGTGGCTGGAGCGCACCGGTGCGGGTCACGGCCTGTCACGAGGTCAACCTCGCGCTGCAACGGGGCAAAACGCTCGCGGTCGTGGGCGAAAGCGGTTCAGGCAAGACGACCTGCGCGCGTATCGCGCTTGGCGCAGAGGTACCCGACCCGGGCAGTGAGGTTATTTTCCGCGCTGGCAAGGGCGGCGAGCCTTTGCACGTGAACGCCATGAGCCCGGAGGAGCGTGTGGCCTTCCAGCGGCAGGCACAGATGGTCTTTCAGGACCCTTATTCATCGCTTTCACCGCGCATGCGTGTGCAGCAGGCGCTGACCGAACCGATGGAGATCCACAACCTCGGCACCCGCGCCGAGCGTCGCGAAAAAGCCGCTGAGATGCTGCGCTGGGTCGGGCTCGATCCGTCGATGCTGGCGCGGTATCCACATGCGTTTTCAGGTGGTCAGCGCCAGCGGTTATCCATCGCGCGCGCGCTGACGCTTGAGCCGGAACTGCTGGTCTGCGACGAGCCGACCTCGGCGCTGGATGTGTCCGTCCAGGAGCAGATCCTGACATTGCTGGAAGAAATCCGCGACGGTATGGGGCTGAGCTATCTTTTCATCAGCCACGATCTTGCGGTTGTGGCGCGCATTGCCGATGAGGTCGCCGTGATGCGCCAGGGGGTGGTCATCGAACAGGCCCCGCCCGACACGCTTTTTTACAACCCGCAGCATCCCTATACCAAAGCGCTGATCGCCGCGCAGCCTGAGCCGGATGTGAACCGACCGATTGACCTCACACTGGTGTCAAAAGGCGCGGGTTCGTCAGCAAGCTGGCCCGATGCTTTCCGCTTTGACGGTATCGATGCCCCCGCTCTGAGAGAACTGGAACCAGGCCATAAGGTGCGTTGCCATGTTTAGATATCTTCCGCTGATCCTGAGCGCCTGGCTGCTGATGCCGGCCCCGCTGACGGCACAAACAACCGGAGCCGGAACCCTCACGGAGGTCGCCCTTCCGGCGGTCGAGGAAAGCTCCTTCTGGCAGGCCGAAGTCAGCAGCGGCAATCTGCCTCCGGTCTCCGAGCGGCTGCCGCTCGATCCGCTGGTTATTGATCTGGAAGCCAAGGGACGTACCTTCGGCAAACAGGGCGGCACCCTGCGGACGCTGGTTTCGCGTTCCAAGGACGTCCGGCAGATGGTGGTTTACGGCTACTCCCGGCTGGTCGGATACGATCAGAACTATGAGCTTTACCCGGACCTGCTGCGCGATGTTGAGGTGGAAGAAGGTCGCAAATTTACCCTGCATCTCAGACGCGGACATCGCTGGTCGGACGGGCATCCGTTCACCTCGGCCGACTTTGAGTACTACTGGAAACACATCGCCCTGAATGAGGAACTGAGCCCCGCCGGCCCGTCCCAGAGCCTTTACGTCGACGGCGTCCTGGCCGAGGTCAGCTTTCCTGACGCGCATACGGTGGTTTACGAATGGCCGCGCGCCAATGCGCAGTTTCTGCAACTGCTGGCGCAGGCCAGCCCGCTGATCATCTACCGCCCTGCGCATTACCTCAAACAGTTCCATGCCGATTTCACCGATGCGAAAACGCTGAAACGCGCAATCAAGAAAGCGCGTGTGCGGGCCTGGGCCGCGCTGCACAACGATAAAGACAACATGTACAAGTTCGACAATCCGGACCTGCCGACGTTGCAGCCCTGGCTGAATGCCTCTGCGGCAAAATCGAGCCGGCATCTTTTTGTACGCAACCCGTATTATCACCGGATCGACAGCCGCGGTGTGCAGCTCCCTTATATCGACGTCGTCGAGATGACCGTTGTGGGAGGTGGGCTGATTGCAGCCAAGGCCAATGCCGGCGAGGTTGATCTTCAGGCCCGCGGGCTTGATTTTCCGGACATTTCGATCCTGAAAAAAGGCGAGGTGGACGGCGCCGGATACCGCACTCTGCTCTGGGCCAACGGGGCTGCGAACCAGATCGCGATCTATCCCAACCTCAACTTTGCCGATCCGGTCTGGCGCGAGGTCATGCGCGATGTGCGCTTCCGGCGCGCGCTCAGCATGGGGATCGACCGGCGCATGATCAACCGCGCGCTTTATTTCGGTCTGGCCAAGGAGGGTGGTATGACCGCGCTGGCCAACAGCCCGCTTTTTGACCCGGCAAATCTCTTCCGCTGGTCGATATATTACCCCGCGAAATCAAATGCACTTCTGGATGAGATGGGGCTGACCGAACGCACCCCCACCGGCATCCGCAAGCTGCCCGACGGGCGGCCGATGGAATTTGTGATCGAAACCGCCGGAGAACGGCAGGAGGTCGAGAATGCGCTGGCGATCGTTACCGACACATGGCGCGAGATCGGCATCAAGCTCATCATGCGTCCGCTTGATCGCGATATCCTGCGCAACCGCGTTTATTCCGGTCTCTCAATGGCGGCGGTCTGGTACGGCTGGGACAACGGCCTGCCCCAGGGTTACACTCCGCCGGAGTACCTCGCCCCCACCCATCAGGAGTTTTTTGCCTGGCCGAAATGGGGGCAGTATTACCAGACCGGCGGCGAAGTGGGCGAGCCACCTGACATTCCCGAGGCCGTGCGCCTGATGGAGCTGAGCGACGCCTGGGACCACAGTGCGGACCCTCAGCGGCGCAAACAGATCTGGCATGAAATGCTGGAAATCCATGCAGAACAACAGTTCGGGATCGGCATTCTCGCCGAAGCCCCGCAGCCCGTGGTGGTCTCGGACAAACTGCGCAATGTGCCGGTCGTTGCAAACTGGGCCTGGGATCCGGGCGCGCATTTCGGCATTCACCGCATTGATGAATTTTACTACGAAGACCCGTTTCAGCAGCTCACCCAATGATGTTTCTCAGATACGCCGTTTACCGATTTATCACGATGCTGCTCACGCTCTGGGTCGTGTCGATCCTGGTCTTTGTGATCATCAATCTGCCGCCCGGTGACTATCTGAGCAACCAGATCGCGGAGCTGCGCGCCACCGGTCAGGCCGAGGGCGTGGCCAAGGCGGAGTTTCTGCGCACCGAGTATGCGCTCGACCGTCCGATCTGGGAACAGTATCTGATCTGGGTCGGCATGGCGCCCGGGCCTCAGGGCTGGTACGGGCTTATTCAGGGCAATTTTGGCTGGTCTTTTGAGTTTGACCGGCCGGTGTCAGAGATCGTCGGCGATGCGCTCTGGCTCACAGTTCTGGTCAACCTCGCGGCAGTTCTTTTCGTCTATCTGGTGGCGCTGCCACTGGGCGTTCTGGCTGCTGCGAAATCAGAAACATGGGTTGATTATACAGCCGCCTTCGTGGGCTATCTGGGACTTGCCACCCCTAACTTTCTGCTCGCGCTGATGCTGTTTTATTACGGCAATAAATATTTCGATCTGCCTATCGGCGGGCTGATGGCGCCGGAGTTCGAGGGAGAGCCCCTCTCGCTGGAAAAGGTGAATTCCATCCTCATCCACCTCATCGTGCCCACCTTTGTGATCGGCACCTCGGGAGCTGCGGCGATGATGCAGCGGCTGCGGGCCAATATGCTTGATGAGCTGTCCAAACCCTATGTCGAGACCGCCAAAGCCAAGGGGCTGGCCCCCGCCAAACTGCTCGCAAAATATCCGCTGCGTATGGCGTTCAACCCCTTTGTCGCCGATATCGGCAACCTGCTGCCCGCGATGGTCTCAGGCTCAGTGCTTGTTTCCGTGGTGCTCGGGTTGCAGACCATCGGGCCCTCGCTGCTGACAGCACTGAAATCCCAGGATCAGTTCCTCGCGGGCTTCGTGCTGATGTTTGTTGCTCTGCTCACACTCATCGGCACCATGGTCTCTGATATGCTGCTGGTGCTGCTTGATCCGCGCATCCGCTACGGGGCGCGCGGTTCATGAAGAAACTACCGGACGGACGCTGGGTTGATGAAGCCCCCTGGAGCGATGACGCGGACCTCTCAGCGCCTGAACGATCAGACATGGATGCGCCCAACTGGGTGCTCGTATGGCGCAAATTCAAGCGGCACAAGCTCGGTCTGATTTCGGGTATCTTTCTGCTGCTGAGCTATCTGATGCTTCCCGTGGCCGGCTTTATCGCGCCCTACACGCCCAACCAGCGCAGCGCAGATTATCTTTATGCCCCACCGCAGTCGATCAACCTGTGGCATGAGGGCAGCTTTATCGGTCCCTACGTCTATCCGACGACGGCGACCGCCGATCTGCAGAATTTCCGCTGGACCTATCAGACCGATACCTCCCGGCCCATGCCGCTGCAGTTCTTCTGTGAGGGCAACCAGTACAACCTTTTTGGCTTCATTCCCTCCGACACCCATCTATTCTGTGCGCCGGAAGGGGCGACGGTCTTTCTCTGGGGGTCTGACAGGTTGGGGCGCGATGTCTTCAGCCGCATCCTTTACGGCGCGCAGCTGTCACTGACGGTCGGCCTGATCGGGATCACAGTATCCTTCGCGCTGGGGATCTTCTTTGGCTCCATAGCGGGATATTTCGGGGGCAAGACCGACTGGTTTATCAACCGGATGATCGAGATTCTGCGGTCCCTGCCCGAACTGCCGCTCTGGCTCGCGCTTTCGGCAGCCGTTCCCTCGAACTGGGGGCCGGTATCGGTTTTCTTCATCATCTCGATCATTCTCGGCATCCTCGACTGGCCAGGGCTTGCACGTGCGGTGCGCAGTAAATTTCTGTCCCTGCGCGAAGAGGAATATGTGCGCGCGGCAGAGATGATGGGCGCCAAACCCGGGCGCGTGATCCGGCGCCATCTGCTGCCGAACTTTATGAGCCACCTGATTGCATCTGCCACTCTGTCGATCCCGGCAATGATCCTTGGTGAAACCGCGCTCAGTTTTCTCGGCCTGGGCTTGAGGGCACCGGCGGTGAGCTGGGGCGTGATGCTCAACGATGCGCAGAACCTTGCATCGATTGAGATCTATCCGTGGACAGCCATCCCGATGCTGCCGATCATCTTTGTGGTACTGGCGTTCAATTTCCTCGGTGACGGCCTGCGCGCCTCGCTCGACCCCTACAAGGGGTGAGCCCCCGCAGACCAGACTGTACCGCCCCGTTGGGAATATCCTTACTCGATAAAGTAAGAGGTCATCTTCCCGATGCCTTTGACCTCATGGGTGTGCGCCCGGAAGGTGCGCTCTGACCCGCTCAGTGCCTTCCGTGTGGCGTCCGAAATCTGAATTTTGCCGGCCTCACCGGTAGATTCCAGCCGGCTGGCAAGATTGACGGTTTCTCCCCAGACATCATAAACCGACCGTTTGCGGCCGATCAGCCCGGCAATTACAGGGCCCGTATGTATCCCGATGCGGATGTCCAGACCAGCACGGTTGACCGCAGGATCCGACATCGTAATGAGGATATCCTGTGCAAAATCAACAGCTGCGGTGGCGTGATCGTCCCGGCGCAGCGGGATCCCCGATGCCGCCATATAGGCGTCTCCGATGGTTTTGATTTTTTCGATATTGTGCCGGTTTACCAGCTCATCAAATGCCGTGAAAACGCTGGAAAGCTCTTTCACCAGATCGTCAGCGTCCATGCGCGCCACCAGCGGTGTGAAGTCGACAATATCGGCAAAAATAATGCTGGCTCCGGCAAAGCGGTCGGCGATCTTTGTCTCGCCGTCGTTCAGGCGCCGGATAACAGGCGCCGGCAGCATCGAATAGAGCAGCGCATCCGCACGGTCACGTTCATACCGGACCTCCTTGATGAACGCGATCTCACGCGCCCGCCACCGCGCCCGGTCCAGACAGGCCTGCACACGCGCATGCAGCAGCACGGGGTCAATCGGCTTTGGCAGATAATCCTCCGCACCGGCACTGATGCAGCGCGCGATAGCGCCTGTCTCCTGCAGACCTGACACCATCACTACCGGAATTTCCTGCAGTGCTGCGTCAGCCTTCATACGTTCAAGAACCTCGATACCGTTTATACCCGGCATCAGAATATCCAGCAGCACGAGATCAAAGCGGTCCTCAGCCAGCGCATCAAAAGTTTCAGCGGCCGAGTTCACCGACGTCACCTCATGGCCACGGCGTTCCAGCTGACGCTTGAGAATTTCGCAGTTGGCCGGTTCATCATCTATAACAAGAATTTTGCCGGCGATGCTTTCCTCGGTGACGCCGGTGTCGCTCATGCTGCGGATCAGCCCGGTAGCCATTTGTGTTTCGAGCGCCTTGCCGGCACCGCCATCGTCAGGTTCGGCGCCGTCGACCACCTCATCAATCCTGATCGCAAGCCGGCGGGCTTCGGACAGAATGGCCCCGATGTCACCCGTGGCTGAGGGGGCAAGCTCGTCTCCGAAATCCTCAATCGTCATCTCGCAATAGCCGATGATCGCATTAATCGGAGAGCGCAGATCGTGGCGCAAACGCGCCTGCAGTTCGGTGTCACCGGCAATATCGCGCGGGTCGCCGGCGAGCTTGCGCACCATCTCGCTCAGGCGCAGGGCCGCCACCTCAACCTTATTGAGATCCTCGAGCGCGTCCGCAGGGCCGCTGCGCGCCACCTCCTCCAGCAAAAGCGTCAGAAAGCCGATGATCGCCTCTGACGGGCCGTTCAGCTTTTGCGAAATACGGGCCGCAAAGGCGAGTTTTTCATTGCGACCTGATGGCTCCATCTCATGCTACCGCGACAGAAGATCTGAGATGATGTCCAGTAAACCGGGAAGCTCGATCGGCTTGGTGTAAAAGGCATCGCATCCTGCATCCATCGCCTTTTCGCGGTCGCTCGCCATGGCATGCGCGGTGAGCGCGACCACCGGGATACCGGCAGTCTCAGGGTTTGATTTGATCACCCGCGTGGCCTCCCATCCGTCAAGCACCGGCAGGCTCATATCCATCAGGATCAGATCGGGCTTGTCCGCAGTCGCACGATCCACCCCCGTCTGCCCGTCTCTCGCATCGAGGATGTCATAACCTTTGCGCTTCAGGCGTCGCGACAGCATGTCGAGGTTCATATCATTGTCTTCAACAATCAGGATCACGGCCATTAGATACGCTCTTTTCTGTTCAGGATCTGTGATCCAGATGACGCTTCAGTGCCGCAAGCAGATCACTGCGGCCGGTATCGCCTTTGCGGATTACCTCGCCGGCATTTTCCTTGAGCCAGGACATCTCGTCGCGCGTCAGGTCTTTTGACGTGGCCACGATCACCGGCAGATCGGCAAGGGTTTCATTTGCCCGGATTGATTTCAGGACGTCAAAACCGTCCACGTTGGGCATCATAATGTCCAGCACCATCAGTGTCGGGCGCCGGGTTTCCAGCTGCGCCAGCGCGCGTTTGCCGTCTGAGGCCTCACGGACGTTCCATCCTTCGCGGGTCAGGATCCGGCGGAAGAGATTGCGGGTGGCGACGTCATCATCGACGATCAGCACGTCTTTTTCCCGCCCGTCGGCAATGGCATCAAGCGTGGCGATCAGTCTGGACGGCTCCACAGGTTTGGTCAGGTGCTCGACCGCGCCAAAGGCAAGCCCCATCTCGCGGTCCGCCACGATGGTCGCAAGGATCACCGGCATTTCGCAAAGCACGGGATCGGATTTCATTTCCTTGAGCATGGACCAGCCGTCGCGCTCGGGCATGATAACATCCAGCACCACCGCATCGGGTTGTTGCTCGCGCGCGATGCGCAGCCCCTCTTCGGCGGTGCCC
>CBDUCB010000107.1:0-11363 GCA_965365545.1 uncultured Roseobacter sp.
GTTGATCGCGGGCAGCTGCACCAGTGACAGCTCTATCGGCCGGTTGCCGCGCAGAACCTCTGAGCGCACAGCACCGACAAAGCCGTTGATGGCATGCTTGGATGCGCAATAGGCCGACTGAAACGGCACAGGCCGGTATGAGAGGCCAGAGCCCACATGCACGATATGCCCGCGGTCCATCGTTGCCAGCGCCAGCCGGGTGCCGTTGACCTGGCCCGTAAAGGTGGTGGCGACGATCCGGTCAAATTCGGCGGCTGTCATCTCGCGGAACGGCGAAAAGCTCGTGGCCATCGCGCAGTTGACCCAGACCACCGGCTTCCCGAGCTTTTTCACCAGGCTCTTCACAGCCTGCTCAAGCTCAGCGGCATCGGCGGCATCCGCCGTTGCGGTCTCGATGCCATCGGTGTCGCCAAGCGCCCTGAGACGCTCCTCGCCCCGGGCGATCACGCCGACCCGGTACCCACGTGCCAGCAAGGTGTCTGTCACAGCGCGACCGACGCCTGCGGTTCCACCGATGACGATGGCAGATTGTTTGTGTCTATCGCTGATCATAAGACAAAAATCCTTTGGTTCTGCGCCGGGCCGCGGGGGTGCGGCAGGTCACCGTGGTCAGATATTGCTGTTAAGGGGTTCTTCGGCACTGCTGGGGTGCACGCCGCGCGCCCGGTTCATGCCGGTGCGTGACGGTGCGGTCATGGTCACCTGTGCTGCCCATGAGATGCTTTCGGCGGCGGCGTGACCGACGAGGGCTGCGCCTTTCAGCCCGCCATCTTCTGCGCGCGCAAGGCCCCAGGCTTCGGTCGTGCCGGTGCGAAAGATGCTGTCTTCGAGAGAGGAGAAACGGTGGAGTTTTTCCAGGCCGCTGAGTTTGCCCACCTCGCCGACCGGAGGCATTACAAAGGCGGTGGTGGCCACATGATCCAGTGCCAGCGGTTCAGGCATCTCATCGGTGTAAAGCTGCCGGGCGAGGGTTTCACCGTCGGCGGTTGCAACCGGGGTGAGCGGCAACCGGTCGGCGGCATCGCCGATTGCATAGAGCCCCGGCACACTTGTCTCGAACCGGTCATTGATGCTGAGCGCGCCGCTGTCAGCCGTTTCCGGCGCGGGATCAAGTGCGCGGAGCATGTCAGTATTGGGCGTGCGCCCTGTGGCGTTCAGCACATGCGTACCACTCAGCGTGCTGCCGTCTGACAGGGTGACGATGCGCGTGTCCCCGTCCCGCGTGACCTCGCGCGGTTTTACGCCGGTCAGCACACGAACCCCGGAGGCATCCAGATTATCGCGGGCCACGGCCTGGCTGCCGGCGCTGAAGCCGGTCAGGATTTCGTCAGTATCAGAGACCAGCGTAACATCCGTGCCGAAGGCATTGAAAATCGCCGCCATTTCGCACCCGATATAACCTGCGCCGATCACAACAAGGCTTTCCGGCAGAGCCGTCCATCTGAAAACATCGTTGCTGTCCGCCATCAGACCGGCACCGGGAATATCGAGCCCGGAAGGCCGCGCCCCTGTCGCAATGATCAGGCGGGCAGGGGACCACTGGTTATCGCCAACCGAAACAGACAGGTCCGGATGCACGGTGGCCTCGCCGGTGATGCGCCGCACGCCGGCCTCTTTCATGTCGTCCTGAAAGCTTTCGACGATGCCGCCGATCCGGTCGTCACGCAGCTGTTGCATGCGTTTAAAACAGACCGCCGGCGCGCCGGATACGATCTTTTCGGTTTCGAGGCTGCGGATTGAGGTCAGCGTCTGCGCGATCTTCCACATCATCTTTTTGGGGACACAGCCGCGATTGACGCAGGTGCCGCCAAGGCGGTCTTTTTCGATGAGCAGCACGTCCGCGCCTTCCTGTGCGGCGCGGCGGCTGAATGCGAGACCGGCGGATCCTCCGCCTATTACGATTGCATCGGGTTGTGACTGTGACTGCATAACACCTGACTCTTTAAAAACGACGGCTCTGACAGAACCGGATAAGCGGCATTGGCCGCTGTCTGCATAAGATACCGCGCAGATCCGCCGGTGCGGCAGATGACCCGGGCGCGACTGCAAAACCCTGCAGGCGTCCGCGTCAGCGATATCTCAGAGTGAACGTGCGGAGACGGTCAGAGTTCCGTTCCGGTCTGGATTTAGACTGGTCAGAATGGTCGCAGGCGGACCTCTCCGCGCGGCAGCATCGGTCAGGCGATATATTTTTCGCGGATCAGTTCCCAGACGCGCTCTTTATCCGAAAGCTCGCCGATAACGCGGACCGCGGGGGCCGGCAGTGTGCGGATCAGGGTGGGGATGGCCAGGATTTCGTACTCCATCGCCTTGGACGGATCGTCGGAGAGATTGATCACCGTCAGACAGTCGCTGGCATAACCGTTGTCCTGCAGCAGAGTTTCCAGAAATCTGATCTGTGTACCAGCCATGTCAGCCGGCGAGGCCAGAAACAGCAGTATCCGGAAATCTGACGCCCCTTTTTCAGTCATCGTCAGGCTCCACCTCAACACCTCCGGAGGTGAGCGAGAACAACTGACGGCGATGATCGTTGTCGATCCCGCGGGCCTTGATGACCTGTATGTAACGCTCGATGCCATCGTCGCTGATCTCAGCAGAGAGATCAATCAGCGTGTCGAGGATCGACGCAAAGCTGATCGACCGGTCGGCGTCGCCGATCTCGGAGGGTTCCATCGTCAGTACCGCCGTGATCTTGCGGCGTTTGAGATAATCGATCATCCGCACAATGGTCCGGTAAACCGCATTGCGATCCCCGGCAGAAGACAGCGACGACACCGGATCAATCACTACCAGCGTCGGTTTGTGATCTTCCACGAGTTTGCACAGCTCCACGAGGTGCCTTTCCAGCCCCATCAGCGTGGGGCGGGAGGAAGCGATCCGCAGCAGCCCCGCGTCAATCTGGCGGCGCAGATCAAAATTGACCGAGGCGAGGTTGGTGATCAGCTCTTCGGGCGATTCCTCAAAGCTGAGAAAAAGAGCGTTCTCATCGCGCCAGCAGGTCTCGAGTGCGGCAGCCCCGGCGAGGATCGTCTTGCCGCTGCCGGTGGGGCCTGAGATCAGCACGGTCGATCCACGGCGGATACCGCCCTGCAGCGCCACGTCCACCGCGTCTGTGCCGGTGCTTATTTTGTCCGTTGCCACGTCATGATCAAAGGTCGCGGAGGTCAGCGGCATCACGGTGAAGCCGTCCGGCCCGATCATAAACGGATATTTATGCGCCCGGTGGTGCGCCCCACGGTATTTGATCACGCGCAGGCGGCGGGTCGCGATATCCTCCCAGGTGTCATTTTCCAGCGCGATCACACAGTCGGAGACATATTCCTCAAACCCGCGCCGCGTGACACGGCCATCGCCACGTTCGGCGCTCATCAGGGTGGTGACGCCGTCATCGGAAAGCCCGTTCAGCAGCCGGACCAGCTCGCCCCGGATCGCTTTTTCGTCACTGAATACCGAAAAAAGTGTCTCTACGGTGTCGAGCGCGAGGTATTTCGCACCGATCGCATTCATCGCGGCGGTAATACGCAGTTTAAGTCCGTCGAGGGTATAAGTGCCGACCTCTGTCATGCCCTCGCGCGGGGCCGAGACATGCACAATCTCAAACTTTTCCGCGTCAATCAGAGCCTGCAGATCGAGCCCGACGGAGGCGGCATTATCGATGATGTCGCGGCGGCGTTCCTCGAAGGTAAAGAGGACCGCAGGCTCGTCCCTTTCCGCAGCCGCGTATGCGAGGATCGATGCCATAAACAGGGTCTTGCCACATCCCGGGTCACCGGCAATCAGCGTGGTCCGGGCAAGGGGCAGCCCGCCGTGGGTAATTTCATCAAGGCCGGAAATGCCGGTTTTAAATTTCTTGATCCGTTCCAATGTTCAGTCCGTCTCAGCTTCATGTTTGAGGTGCAGGTAGAGCATATCGTAATCACAAAGCGAGATCAGGTCTTCCACATTCAGGATCTCGATGAGCGTTTTTGTGCGGCGGATCAGGCCGTACCCGTCGAGCCGTGAGATTGTTTTATTGACGTGCACCACCGACAGACCCAGCGCATCCGAGATTTCGGCCTGGGTGATGGGCAGGATCATCGCGTTCTCATCCGCCTGATGTACGATCAGCAGGCGGCGGTGCATTTCGAGCAGGAAGTGCGATACCCGCTCCAGCGCATTGCGGCGGCCGAGGCGCACCACATGTTCGCGCACAATGGCGTCTTCCTGAGACGAGGCCCACCAGAGCGCCGGCGCAAGACCGGGCGCTTTGGCAAAAAGCGCCTGCAGGTTCTTTTCGGACACCATACGCAGGCTGACGGGCGAAAGTGCCTCGATAGCGTGATCGATGCGTTCCAGCACAAAGGCGTCGGGTGTCATCAGGTCGCCGGGCAACAGGATGTTAATGATCTGGCGCTGGCCGGCGCGGGTGTAGCGGGTGCGCGCGGCCCACCCTGAGGTGACCAGAATAAATGATGTGACGCTCTTGCCGCGTTCCATGATGACATCGCCACGGTCATAAGACCGCGCCTCGTAGGGCAGCTCATCCAGAGCAGACATATCTTTTGAGGGGACACCGAAGTAGTAACTCAGGCGCGTGATCAGCGGCGTGTAGGCAAAATCGGGCGAATCTGACTGAGTCATAGTCCTGTTGATACTTTGTGTGGCCTGAAAAACGACAGGCTTCGTTGCAGGGTGCAGGTTGTCAGCCAGTTATGTTGTCAAACGCACAAAAGCGGAATTGGTTCACCTGACCTTTACAGTCCGGGAAACTAAACTAAAACAAGCGCTGCCGGAAGACGCCAGGGCATGGGCGGTATTTCCGGCACGGTAATGTCAACAATGAAGCGTCCGGCACGACACTGCGACCCTTGGTCGGGAGTGTGACCACCGGCAGATAAACAATGACTGATACATCCTCCGAAGACGCGGGCCTCAGGGAAGAAATTGCCCGCCTGCAGGCCGCACTTGATCTTTCCGCGAGCGAACGCAACGCGGACAAGGCAATCTCACGCCAATCGGCGACGCGCATGCTGCTGCTGGAATCGATGATGGAAACCGTGCCTGTTGGCGTGGTTCTGGCCGATGCTGACGGCAAAATCCTGCACGGCAACAGCAATGTCGAAGAGATGCTGCGCCATCCGGTGCTGTATTCAGATGACACTGAATCCTATGGCGAGTGGATTTCGTTTCACGAAGACGGCACCCGCGTAGAAAGCCACGAATACCCGCTGGCCCGGATTATTTCAGACGGCGAGACACGTTCCGAAATTGATGTGGAGTATCAGCGCGGTGACGGCACACGCTTCTGGTTGCGGATCATCGGTGAGCCGGTGCTGGACGCAGAGGGCAAGCGCATCGGCGCGACCGTCGCGCTGATTGATATCGATGAAGAACGACAGCTGAAAAAGGCGCAGGAAATCCTGATTGCCGAGCTCAACCACCGGGTGAAGAACGCGTTTTCGGTGGTCAAAAGCATTGTCAGCCAGTCACTGCGCAAACTGTCGGTTCAGGATGGCCTGCGCCAGACCATCGACAGCAGGCTTGATGCCTATGCCGGTGCGCACGCCAAGCTGGTTGGTACGACCTGGGATGAGGCGCCTGTGGGGGATGTGGCGCGCGATATCCTCGACCCGATCGGCGGCGGACGCATCGAAATCGAAGGCCCGGTCATTACCATCCCGTCGCGTCAGGCGCTTGCCTTTTCCATGGCGTTTTATGAGCTGGCCACCAATGCGGTAAAGTACGGCGCACTGTCAGTACCCGACGGACGCGTCACTTTGACATGGAACCTGACCCGCACCGATGCGCGTTCTGTTATTGAGATGCGCTGGACAGAGCGGGGTGGCCCCGTACCGGACCAGCCGACCGAGACAGGGTTCGGGTCGTTCATCACCGGCCGCGCCCTGCAAATGGAAACCGGAGGCCGGGTGACGACAACGTTCCCGGAGGAAGGCTATGAGTGGCATCTGGTGATGCCCGCAGAAGAAAAGGAAGAGAAAATTACATGACCGATGCACCACAACGGATCTTTATTGTAGAAGACGAGGTTATGGTCGCGTTTGAGATGACGGACACGCTGGAAGACCTCGGTTTTGAGGTCGTAGGCCCGAGCGTTCACCTCGATGATGCCAAAGAAAAGGCACGCGAAGGTGAGTTTGATGTCGCCTTTCTGGATGTGAACCTGGGCGCGGGGAAAACCTCGCGGCCGGTTGCGGATATTTTGCGTGAACGGGAGATCCCGTTCGTTTTTATCACGGCCTATAATCCTGATCAGATCACATTTCTGGACGACAAAGATGAGGTGGTCCGCAAGCCCGTTTCATCGGACAAACTGCTGACCGCGCTGCGGTCGGTCTGGCCGGGGCTTGAGACTAAATAATCCGCCCCTGCCGATCCGCGCAGTGCTTTATGGCTGCTTCTACTTAACCGTCGGATTTTAAGTGACCGGCCTGCTGCCCTTTGCTGCAGTGGGCCGGTTTACGTTGCCCGGGCCATCGCTGGCGCGGGCACACTGATCTCGTTCAGTTTTTCATATTCACTTTTCAGCAGTGTGGCGTTCCGGCAGTGCTCGAGCGCTGTGGCGGCCATCTCTTCGGCTGCCTGTGCCATCTCAGGGTCAGGTGATGCGGCCAGACCGGCAAGCGCCTGGCGAAGTGTGCGGGCCACTTCAATCATGCCGGCCCCATCGCGCGCCACGGCTGAAAAAGCGGATGTGATGAGCGTTTTATTCCCCGGAACAGCGACAAACACCGTTTCGGCGAAATCGTCACGCACCTGTGGTTCCTGTCGGGAGAAATCCCACAGAAGTGTTTTAAGGTTCTGGATCGCTCCGATGGCGGTGCCGGCGTCGTTGATACCGGGCGAGAGCGCCTTGGACGCGATCTCCGACAGCACGATCAGGCCAAAAACCGCGTCCTGCTCATAGGAACGCGTATCGCCCAGCGTGAAGGCGGCGGCTGCGTTTTCAAGTGCCTCTTCATCCGGATTGCCCGCCACCTGCGCGATGATCTCGCCTTTGAGAACATGCGTCCCCGGCCGGCAGCTGACATAGACACTGGTGCCCTCAGAAAACGCCTTCTGCAGGCCGGGCACGTCAACCAGCTGGATATACCCCGCATCTGCCGCCCTGAGGGGCGTCAGCCCGTCGGGCAGTTCCGCGTCCTCCGTCAGCCTGACACCCCCCAGTGCCGGATCAACGGCGAAACCGGCCAGCGACGCGCGCGCGCGCTCCGTGGCGGTATGCAGGCTGTTGGCGACACTTCCCAGATCTGTGAGATGCTGGATCCAGCGCAGCATCGACACGACCACCAGCACCACCACCATAATGGTGACGCCCATCACCACAATCGCCGCCTGTTCGGAATAAAATCCGGCCTGATAAAGAATGATCGAGGCCAGCGAATAGACAAAAGCGCCGATGAATGTGGCCAGCACCGATTGCGTCGTCGTGTTCTCCAGCAGCAGCCGGTGCATGCGCGGGGTCGTGGTCTCGGCCGCCGCACGGTGCGCTGTCACCATGATGTTGAGCGAGAATGTCGATACCGCGAGCATCGAGGAGGCCAGGATCGTAAGCACCGGCATGACGTTGGAAAAATCCAGCATCCTCGTATATTTGTCGGGCAGCAAGCCAACAGTTATAGTGCTTGCGAGTGTCACCAGACACGCGAGCAGCGCATAGAGCGACACGCGCAGGCCGAGATTGCGGTAATACCGCAGGAAAATCAGAAATATCCAGCTGATCCGCGACATGATTATACCCTCGTTGCGAACGGAATTTGTCCGCCGGTGCAGAATGACTGCGCCCTTTCGGAATGCAGCACAAGCTTTACCATGATCAGTGACCGGTTAAAGATCAGGCCGCCTCAGCTGCCTGTGCATCGGGGAAAATAACGACACCGTTTTCCTGCTCAAGCCGCGTGCCGAACGCAAGGATTTTTTCGCGCGCCTTGCAGGCCATGTCCCAGGATGTATTCGGATCTGCACAGGGCAGCGCGAACCAGACATCTTTGCCAAAGACATCGTGCCCGGCCACTCGCACCTTGACGTTGTCCAGATCACCCAGTTCCTCATCGTCAAGCTCTGTGATGATCTCGTCAAAGGCCTTGCGCAGATCGTCGACATCGGCGGCATGCGAGCACTTGATCTTGATGATGCGCAGCATCTCGGGCTCTTTCATTGTCCAGTTTTCAAAGGGGGTGGAGACAAATTCTTCGACCGGCACCACGAGGCGCGTGCCGTCCCAGTCGCGCAGCTGCACATAGGTGAAATTGATGCGCTCCACATGACACAGATAGTCTTTGTAGACGATGCGGTCGCCGATGCGCGCGGACTGGTTGAGCGCGATCTGCAGCGAGGACATGATATTGCCCAGCACCCGGCGGGCGGCAAAGCCTAAGACAAGTGTCAGTGCACCGGCCGTCCCCAGCAGGGTCAGACCGAGGTTCTGAAAGATATTGGTCTGCGACAGAAAGAACCCGCCGCCCACAAGAGCCACGATCACCACAAACGCGCGGCGCGCGGCAGCGACGCGGGTGGCCATGGTGCGGGTATGCGCCTCCTGGCGCTGGGTCAGATCGGTCTCGTCAAACTCGGTAAGCCGGTCCAGCACGACCTCCACCGCGTTTACGCCGAGCCACAGCACCGAGGCCATCAGTCCGAGCCAGCCCACAGGGCTCAGTACAGTTGTGATCTGTCCCGAGAAGACAAACACATTTGACGCAAACGCCAGTGCCATGCCCGTGGCAGCGCCCGTGGACGCCGGACCGCGGACGGCGGTGAAAACGTCGCTTACAACCTTCGAAGAAATGCGCCGCGACAAAAATCCGAAGAAAAGCCACGTCATGCGTCCGGCAAAGGCCGCCGCACAGATCAGCAACGGCAGCGCCAGAACTTCCCACCACATCAGTCCGAAGAACGCATCCTCGCGCAGCTGGGCAGGCAGCATGTCTTCGTATTTGCTGGGACCGTAGCGTTCATAGAGTGCGTCAATGCTGCTCACGGTCTGTTTGGAAAAGACCCAGACCGGGGCCTCGCCGTCTGCTTTGATGCGGTTGAGCCGGATGGTGACTGGTTTGCCGTCCAGATCAATCGTCCAGAGCAGCAGAGATTTGCGTGGCTGCCCGGACATCGGCTCTTTGGAATTGCCCTGAGCGTCGAGCCCGTCAGGCCGGTCTATAAGAGTTTCCCAGTTGATAATTGCCTTGCGTGAGATCACCGTCTCGAACTTGCGGCCAAGTTCGGCACCTATGATGCCGCGCTGCTCCGGCGCGATTTCCGAGAGATCAAAGAGATGACCCGCCTCGTCCCAACTCTGGTTGCGGGCGAAAAAGAGCAGGCTCTCGACCGTCGCCCTGGGGGTGTCGCGTTCGGCGAAACGGGGCTCCGTCGTCATGCCTTCGTTCAGCGTGTCGGTGCAGAACCAGCGGGTCAGATCGCAACTGTCATCTGTGGTCTGTGCGGCACCCGGTGCGGCGAATGCCAGAAAGGCAATGAAGGCGGTCAGAATAAACTTAAACATAGACCACCAACGCGCAGCGCCGCAGGAAGTTCCGTCATTGCAGTTTTCGGGGTGATTTTGATCTGCGATAACAGATGGTTGGAGACTGCCGGACACACATCGGTGCCCGGCAGCGTCGCGTGTCGTGGTCAGTTCAGCAGACCGGTGATGTTGCGCACAGCAGCGCGTCGGTTCGCCCGCTCATCAGTCAGGACGCGGATCTTGAGATCCGTTTCACCGTAGCCCTGCGTGATCAGGTTCTGTGGTGGCACACCAAAATATTCGGTCAGCGCCAGCGCCACGGTTTCCGCGCGCCGGTCCGACAGAGCCAGGTTGCTGCTCGCGCTGCCCACCGCGTCGGTGTGGCCCTCGATCAGAAAGACTGCGGACGGGTCTTCGCGCACGATCGACCGGATGGCGAGGCCCAGATCTGCCAGCGCCTCGGCCTGGCTGGCCTCGATGGCTGCGGATCCTGTGCGGAAGGTAACGTTGCTGAGCTCGACCTGAGGTGCCAGAGCGCGCACGCGTTTGTATTCGCGCACCTGTTGCAGCGAGAACGTGCGGTTCACATCCGTTGTCAGCGACCGGCGCAGTGCTTCTTCCAGTGCCAGCCTGTCGGTCAGAGCCACATTGGTCTGCTGTGGCTGCACCTGCTCAAGCGTGGGCAACTCAGAGAAATTCACCGGCTGCACACTGGCGGTGTCATCAAACAGCACAACCTCCCGCCCGTCCTCGGCCCGGATCAGGCTGCGGCGCAGAACCGACCCGTCAGCCGCCTGAACGGTGATGATCTGGCTGCCGTCTTCGTAATTGACAACCGTGCGGGCGGAGCCGTCCTGAAAGGTCTGGGTCTGCACCTCGGCACCCGGACGGCGCAGCAGTTCATTGTCGTTTTTCAGTACTTTAAGCTCGCCGTCGCGTTCGACGACCACGCGGTCGCCGGAGTTTGAGACGACCTGGTCACCGTTGTTCAGCAGCGATCCGACCACCGCCGCACCGAGGCCCAGAACGAGCGCTTTCTCGAACTTGGACAGGCCGTCGTCTTTGTCAGCAGCAGGTGCGGTTGCGGCAGGCGCAGCAGCAGCAGATGCCGCAGCCGATCCTGAAACAGTCGTGTCGAAATCTTCGTCGCTGGTGCGCACATCCTCTTCTGTCACGGTCTCGGTTTCAGCTTCTGCCATGACCTCGCTGTCGTCGGTAGCAGCGGCTGCGGCAGCGGCGGCCGGGGCGGCCTCATCGGCGCGCGCCTGGGCCCGTGCCTGGCGCTCTTCATCGGTCAGCTGCTCGCCGCCCGCTTCGCCAACCTGAACCGGTGCCTCTGCGGGGGCTTCTTCCGCAGCTGCCGGGGCAGGGGTCTCCGCCTCAGCGGTCTGCGGTGTCTCAACCGGTGTCTCGGTCGGTGTCTCAGCCGGTGTTTCCGGCGTTGCCTCAGCCGTTTCAGCAGCGGCAGGCGCTTCTGCTGTCTCAGCAGGTGTCTGTATTACAGGCTCCTCTGCCGGGGCCGCTTCGGCTGTGGTCTCTGCCTCTGCGGGAGATTCTTCTGCAGCAGCCTGGCTCTCTGCGGGCTGCTCTGCATTCTCTGCCGGCGCTTCTTCAGCAGGGGCCTCTGCAACAGCCTCAGCTTCTGCCGCGGGGGCTGCTTCTGCGGCTGCAGGGGCTTCAGCGACGGGCGGTGTTTCGGCTGCGGGGGCAGTCTCATCCGAGGCTGTGGCCTCTGCCGGAGTTTCTGTCTCAGCTTCGGGTACTGCTTCGGCCACAGGTGCAGCTTCTGCTGCCTGGGCGGGCGCATCCTTCATCGCGTTTTTCAGTGCGGCCTTTCGATTGGCTGGTGCTGCGGCAAGGACCGTTGCCAGGGGCCCGGCGTGGTTCTTCACCGCGATGACGGCGA